>CATLGX010000036.1 GCA_949948785.1 uncultured Christensenella sp.
TACGGGCGAGTTTACGGAAATGTCGACGGCATATATTTTTTCGTTATCGCCTACCGCTTCGCCGTTAAGAATTTTTTCGTCAAGCTCCCGCGCTTGCGCGGCGTATTCTCTCCCGCCTATCGTCGACTTTACGGAAATTTTACCGTGGGAATCGGGGTTGAGTTTGAATTTATACCGCAACGTAGGCGCGCAGCTTTCCGCCGTCAACTCGGGAACGCGTTCCCACGCAAACTCCGCCGTCTTTTTATCGGTATCTTTTACGTCCATGTTATCGCGTTTGCCCCACTGCGCGCCCTGATACACGCTTTGCGACGCGTCGAAAATATACGGTTTCATGTCATCCGTTACCGTCGCGCCGTCCGCGCCGAACACAGCCGCGACGTTCATAATATTAGCCGCAACGCAAGCGTCCGCCGCGCCGCGTAAGCCGTCGCCGCCGCTGCCGAAACTTTGCGCGATAAGTTCTGTCGGCACAATCGAAAAACTCGCGTTCCCGACGGTTGCCGAAAATGCGTCGCCGAGTCGCGCGTATTCTATGGGAAACTCGAACACGCTGTTATCGCCCGAGACTTTGCCGTCCGCGGTTACGCCGCCGAACGTCGCCGTTTTTACCGTTTTATCCGGATATGTCAGCACTACGGAAAGAGGCGACCCGAACCGCAAAGCTATTCCGCAGTTTTGAATATTGCCTATTTCGACAAGCGACGGCGCTTCTTCGACGGGAGGCGTCGGAGGGTCGGGCGGAACGGGAACGTCGGGCTTTTCTTCGTTCGGTACGGACGAGCTGTCGTAACTGCAATAAGGCGCGAGGTCGTTCATGAAATCGACATAGAAAACGTCGTGATAAAGCACGCGCTCCGTATCTATTTTCCGCACCTCCACTTGTCTGCCTCTTATATATCTGTCGAAAATCGGTTCTTCGCCGTCCGCGCTTTTTTTGCTTTTTTTCTCGGCGAGAACGCGCTCCACATCAATCACGTAATTGGGCGCAGAGCTGATTTTCCACGAGTATATATTGTTTTCGCCCGTGATATACGCGCCGTACCGCTTTTCGCTGCCGCGCTCGGGGTCGGACACGGTAACGGTGTATTTATCGGGGTCGTCCGGATGTTGAACGTATGTAAACGTGCCGAAAGTAGTCGCTTCGAGCTTGACGAGATTTATGTTGGACTCGCCCACCATTCTGACCATGATTTCTACATTGTACTCGTACGAATAATCTCGGCGGAGCCGCAGTTTTTGGTAGACGTTATATTTAACGCCGCCTATACTGCTCCCGACTACCGTATTGAGCGGATACACGTCCGACGTGTAAAGATACTTCTCGCCGTGTTCGTTACCGCCGCCGAGAAGGCTCGTATCGCTCGTAAACTCCACGCTTATGCTTTCTTGACTTTCGAATCCGCCGATAAGCCCGCTTCTTTCACCCGCGTCGGTTTTGCCGTCCCCGTCGTCGCCGCAAGCTACTGCCGCCGCAGAGCAAACAGAAAGCGCCGCCGCCGCGATAAATTTCGATATTCCTTTCTTTATTTTTTTGTTCATGTTACGCCACCGATTATAGATTCAGGAGAGCATTGAGCCATTTTTCCTCGACTGCAAAGAAGTTTACGGTAGTAAATCCGTTTCCTCTGTCGAAGAAAGTTATGTCCGCGTACATAACGCCGCGACGGAACGAGTTCCAATTGCCGTCGTTGTCTTTTACGTAATCGTTGACGCTCGCTTCTGCGTAAACGTCGCCGTGCGACGACGACAACGGAACGTACGTCCACACCCACGCTTGAAGATAGAACGTGAGATTATACGAATTGCCATTCGCGTCGGTGTACACGTACACGCCGCGGCTGTAACCGTTGCCCGTGCCGAGCAACGGATTCATACTGTATTCGGACACGTACAGAGTAAGCGACGGCAATGCGACGGTGTCGTTCCTTCCGTCGAGAGACAGTTTCAAATATTGCGGAGACTGCACGGCGTCCGCCCTATATGCGTAGTTCACGTCGAGCGAATATGTGTACGAACCGCGGGTAGCCGCACGCTTGACCGTCAAAGTTTTGACTTCGCCGTCATCTATGTCGGGCGTATATATAACGTCGTTTTCGTCATGCGCGACGGAAAGTTTCATCGCGCCCTTTTCGTAATACCAATACCCGTCGGCGACGGCGGCTTCGTTTCCGTCGGTTCCCGCATACAGCCGCCACGTCAAATCGGAATTGACAATCATTTTCGCGCCGAGCGTTTGCTCCGCCCCGCCGTCAGACGACGGCAGGTCGGTTTGCGCGTCGAACGCGGTCTCGCCGTAAAGCTCCGCAGTAACTTCCGCGTCGTGCTCGCCGACAAACGATATTTCGCGCTCCGAAACAATCGGGCTATTCGCGTCGGCGTTGTTTTTGTACGTAAACGCTATTTTGACGGTAGCCGAGTACAGCACTTTTCCGCCCGTTACCGTCTGCTCTATGCGCACCTCGGTCGCGCCTGCCAACTTGCTCTTTTCGAAATCGGGTACGACAAGTATGACGTCGCTTCCGTCGAACTTCCAATTGTTTCCGTCGACTGTAATTGCGGATACTTTGTCCGGTTCGTTGCTTGCGACGTACTCTGCCGTCAGCGTCCACGCGCCGTTGTCTTTGCATACGATACCGAGCGAGTTCAGCGAAACGGTAACGCCGCCGTCCGCGCCCCACGCTTCCGTCTCGCCTGTCAATTCTATAAGCGGTTTGACGTATTCGAATTCGAGAATGCGTTTTTCGGAGCCGATTACCATTTTAAATCCGTGGTCGTCCACTATTAAACCGTTTACCACAGCCCCTTGCCACACGTCGGTTTGCGCTGAGAAAACAGTGCCGTCCACCGTAGCCGCATACGCGGTTTGAGTGCGCGATTCCGAGACCGCCGCATCGGAGCGGAAATTTTCGTTCGTTCCGTCAAGCTCGTATTCGAAATCGTACACCGCCGAAACGTTGCCGTCGGTATAGATATAGCTTCCGCTCGACTTGCCCTTGCAGTTAAGCTGATATCCGTCGTCCCTTTGAGTTACGACGAGCGTAAGCGCCTTACCCGCCGCGTCCGTTTCATACTCGACGACGTTGTTTTTTGAACCGACTACAAAACTTCTGCCCGCGGCGTTGTAAAACGAAAATTCCGTCGACACGTCGCCGCAGACGAGAGTGAGCGTGTAGAAGTTTTCAAGCGCGTCGTCCGTTACCGCGGAAAGAGTATACATATTCCGACCGAGCTTTATACGCCAGCCGCCGCGCACTTCTTCGTATTCGCCGAAAGCGTCCGTTTGGGGCTTGTTGCCGAGCACGGCGTACACTTCGAAGTCCTCGCCGATTACGGGCGCGCCGCCCGTCATATCCACAAATTCGGGATAGCGTCCCACTTCAACGGCGCGAACGTAAAGCACTCGGCCTTTGACTTCCGCCGCGTAACTGACATAATCGCTCTTCTTGTACACAAAACGGACGCGCTTATTCTCGTAAGCCGCATTGAACTCCGTCGTTACGGAAACTTTGTCAAGCTCCTTAATCGCTTTGTCGTACTTCGACCCGAGCGCCGTCAGCTTTTCGGCGAGTTTTGCATACTCTTCACTGCCCGGCACCAAATCGTCGCGTTTATCGAGTTCGTTTTGCACGTATTTTTCGTAAATATCGTCGGCGTTGAGCATTACGGCTTTGCCGTCGAATTCGAGCGCCCAGCCGTGCGTATCGAATTCCTGTCCGACTATGTACTCTTCTTTAAGCGACGGCGGATTATTGCGGTCGATTGCTACGAGCGCCGCGGATTTTACGGCTACCGTCTGTTCGGCGGCGCCTTCGAGCGCCCACGACAGCATGCACATGGCGGTTATGAATATCGCTATAACCGCAATCGAATACGCAATAACCGCGACCGCATGCTTTTTGACGTAGCCGAGCGCGTTTTCTATCGTCTTATTCATGCTCCGCCTCCCCGTCGACTTTATTCTCTTCGCCGTCAGATGTTTGCCGTTCGTCGTTTATCTGCTCTTGTTCGCTTGCGGCGGAGTTTTTTAACGCCTTGGCATTAGCGGCGGCTTTTCGAGCGCGATTTTTCTTGCCGAACGTCCATGTTGACGGCGCGAACGCCGCAATCATAATAAATACGCAGGTTACGACGTACAGCACGGCAGTCGTTATCGAATCGTCGCATATTGCGACGCGAATGGCGTTATCGCCCATCGCGAGGTCGGGAGAGCCGAAGACAAACGCTATTTCCGACACGCACGGCTGCATAAACGCGAGCGCGGCGAAAGCAAACATGAAAGCCGCCGCAGCATATGCGATAATCAGCCAAAAAGGTCTGTCGCCCTTGAACAGCGCGCTTATCATCAAAAACACTGTAACCAGTATCGTCAGCCACGAAAACATTACCGTCCATCTGTTTTCGTCGTAGCCTGCCATGTCGTACAGCGCATAGTAATTGCAAAACGCGACTATCGCGAGCACAAACGCGACAAACAGACAGCCGAACCCTATCCCCGGGATTTTGATATTTTCTTTGGTCAGTCTCCAAACTTTGCAAAAGAAATTTTTTATAGCCGAGCCGGCTTTAACGAAAAACTGTCTTGCTCCGCTTTGCTCTTGCTTTTCGATTTCAGAGTTCATCGCCGACCTCCTTATCGTCTTTTTCGCCGCAGTCCGCGTCCTCAGGCTCTCCGCTCGACAACTCTGCGCTTTCATGCTGAATATCATTTTGAGGCGAAACGTCGTTTATGACCGTACCGCAATTAAAGCAGAATTTATCTTCCGCGGTTATCGGAGTTTGACAGTTCGCGCAAAGCGTTATACCGTCGGGAGTGATAATAACGCGCTTGTTCTTGCTCTTTTTCTTGATAAAGCTCAATCCTACGCCGACGCCGAGAAGAACTATTGCCAAAACACCCGTGCCTATCGAAAGCCCTATCAGAAGTTTCTGCCACCAACTGACAGAATCGGCTATCACGTCGCCCGGCGAAAGCCCGTTGAGCGCGCTGCTGTTCGCAATCGAATACATGTAATAGTGCATGTTTTCGTAAAGTCCGTTCATGAGCGCGGGACAGCTTTTCACGAGCGATTTATTGTTGTAACTCGACCACTGCGGCGTCGCGAGAAAGCTCTCGCCGCTCGACGTCGCCATGAACGTAACGTTGTTCATAACGCAGTCCTGCGGATTGAAAAAGCCCACGCGCGACACCATGTCGGTAGAGATAAGACCTTTAAAGCCCCACTCGCCGCGAAGTATATTTTTCATCATGCCCGTGTGCCCGTTCGCGCCGCAAACGCCTACGCGCGAAAAGGTAGACATCATTCCGAGCGCGTTGACCGTATTGTTGGACCACTCGATATAGGCGTTTACGTCTTCGCAAAGCCCCTGAAACGCGCGAAGCTCCATTTCGCGCCCCGACTGCTCTTCGAAGAACTGACACAAGCCCTCGCGGTACGATTCCTGCGTATTGAACGCGAAATGCTTTGCGGAAAGTATAGCGCCCTTAGCCACGCCGCCGCGCACAAACGCCGTGCCGAGTATATTGGTGAGCATGGGGTCCTCACTGTAATACTCGTGATTGCGCGAGTTAAACGCCGTGCGGTGCAAATTCATGCCGGGCGCCCACATTATGGGATTTCTGCTCCACAGCGTGTCCTCGCCGTAAATATCGCCCTGCTCTTCGACAAGCTCTCTGTTGAACGTCGCGCCGACCATAGGCTCGCACGGCATGTCTGCGCTTCGATAGCCTGCGTTGGGGTCGTTCGGACTGACCGCCATTGTTCCGCTCGTCGGAGCGAGCGCAGAATAGCCGCGGTTTACGTTGCC
Source organism: uncultured Christensenella sp. (assembly GCA_949948785.1). Classification (GTDB taxonomy): domain Bacteria; phylum Bacillota; class Clostridia; order Christensenellales; family Pumilibacteraceae; genus Anaerocaecibacter. The sequence goes on from CATLGX010000036.1 coordinate 5,809, forward strand.
GTTCGGTCCGTCAATCTGCCATACGACGGGCGCATTGACCGAGCGGAACGGTTCGCAGTTGGTGCCGCCGAGCGGCGCGAACTGCCACGCTTCGTCAAACGTTATCTGTTGAAGCAGATAGTCCCACGTCTTTTCGTACGGCGTGCCTTCCTCGTCGTTAAACGCCCGTCCCTTATACGACGCGATATCCGTATTTTTCAGCGGCTCGCCGGTGTTTTCGTCCTCTTCGTCCTCATGGTCTACGCCGAATTTGACATTGTCCGCCAACTCGCCGCTTTGAGAAAAATCGCAAACGCTCGCATTGTCGGCGAGATACTTATCCATAGCTGCCGCGGTTTTGAGTTTGGTATACGACTTTGGATACGTGCCCGCCCAGTCCTTACGCGAAAGATATGTAACGGTATTCGCATTGAAGTAATTATAGTCGGCGTCCGCCATTTGGTTTTGAACGACTACGCCCGATTCGGACTCGGCAAAATATGTGCCGTCAACGCCGTTTTCGTCGAAGTTAAACGCGTCTATTACGTCGGCGACCGTCTTTTGACTGCCAATATCCCATTTGTAAATCCCGTTGCGGTTGATTTCGCTTCCATCTTCGATATACAAATCGGTTTCGAACACACCCCGCGCCGCGAGCACGTTGTTAAGCGCCTCGTGCGCGCCGTTGCCTATTGCGAAATAATAATCGCCGTCCTCCATTATGTAACCGCCCGTAACGCCGTCGTGCCGCGCCGTTTTGTCGTAGGACGCAAAATATTTGATGTCGGCGGTGAGCAACAGCTTTTGAGACTCGTTCGGTTGCAAAACATCCGTTTTCTCGAACGTAACAAGCTGAATAGCGCTTTTTTCCACGCCGACGCGCCTGTCGTACTCGGTGTACGGGGTTTGCACGTAAAGCTGAACTACGTCTTTCGCCGCGACATCGCCCGTGTTCTTTACCTGCACTTCGAAAGATACCGTATCGTCGTCCTCGTTATAGACAAACGAATCGGGAAGTATTTTTTGCTCGAAAGTCGTGTACGACAATCCGTACCCGAACGGATACGCCACCTCGTTTTCGTACTTCCATTCAACGCCGTCGGAAGAACCCGCAGAAGCAGAAGCGTTGCTGCTTACGCGCCCGCTCTCTACCGCGTCGAGAACGGCGTCGCAATACCGAGTCTCGTAATAATAATAGCCCGTATATATGCCCTCCGCCATGACGACGTAATGTCCGTTGTTGGCTTTGGTGTAGTTACCGTCCGCCCAGGAAAACTTCGACGTGCCGTCGGGGTCGCCGTCGCCGAAGTTGCGCGCCGCAGGCGCGTTGGACGCAACGACGGCGTACGTGTCCGAAAGATGTCCCGATGGCGCGGCGGCGCCCGTTATCACGCGCGCAACTCCCGACATGCCGTACGCACCGGGCAAGCCTATCCACAGTATGGAATTAACACGGTCGTCGTTTTTAAGCTCGTCTATTTCCATAGTAACCGCGCTGTTCAAAAGCACGATTACGTTGCCGTGCGAAATCTCGTCCGCGACGGCGATTAGGTTGCGCTCCTCGTCGCTCAATCCTATCGCGCTGTTTTGCGAACTGCCGGCTTTTACGCCGCTTTTACCGGGAAGATAGTCCCGCCCCTCGCCGCTCGTCCTGCCGATAACGACAAAACACGCGTCTTTGTACTTCGAATACGCGCTCTCGCCGACCTTGGTGTCGGCGACGCTGACAGCAGGTTCGTCGATTGAATACGCGCCGCCCGCGCTGTCAGCCGCTTCCGAACCTTGCGGAAACGGTGAATACGCCTTGCCGGAATAAAAATTGCGCATGACGGGATTAACGCCGATACCCGCGTCGGAAAACGCTTTTTCCAGAGTTACGGGCGAGTTGACAGTCTTGTCTTTTCCGTCGTCGCCTTTAATCGTTACTTTTTGTTCGTAAATCACGCTGCCCGTAATGCCGCCGTAAAAAGTCAGCTTCGAGTCGCGCAGCTCTCCGTTGCTCTTATACGTGTAAGGACGGTTGCCGAGCACGGTTACGTTTCTGCCCGAATCTTTAAGCGGGAGCGCTCCGTCGTTTTTGAGCAACACGCAACCCTCTTCGCCTATTTGCTCGGCAATCCCGACGCGCTTCGTCAGCATATCTTTGAGCGAATCGAACTCGCTCGTATACGCGTACGCCTCGGCGGAACCCGCCAATGCGGACGACCCGCCGAGCGCGCTGTCGACCATGCCTTTATAATCGCCGGAAGAAGCTATATTGTACACGCCTATAAGCAACGCGCACACAAACGCGAAAACCGCGCCGAAGCCTCTGAACAGTCTCGATAATAGTCTCATCATTGCTCCCCGTATAATTCCAAACCGCAAAATCGCGGCTCTCGGTGAATACATTTTAACATGCCGCATTACCGTTGTAAACACGCACGCCGAATTTTGGGATAATCGTAAATTTACTTCCCTTTATCCGATACGATACGCGCACAAACAATCAAAAACGCGCAAAACAGCGTCGAAAATCACTTGATAAATGCCGAATTTTATGTTTAAACATAACATTTGACAGCGTTTATGCGCGTTTGAATATAATTTCCGACATAAAGCCGATATGATTATATATATCGTCAGGCTTGCTTTTAATTGAAACGTATGCTACAATTCTCATATACAACACGGAGAATAATCGGAAAATGCGAGCATTCAAAAAGACGATAGCGGCGGCGGTCGCCGCGCTTATTGCCGTTATACCGACGGCGGCGTGCGGAAACGACACGCCGACAAGCGACGACGGGTATGCGAAACACGCACCGGCAGATACGGAAGTAGTCAAAAAAGGCGTCGGAGTATCGCGTTATAACAGCGGCAGCGAGCAAGGCGGGAAAGGCAACACATCCACCACGCTGGCAGAGTCTGCCGAACGGATAAAGAATCTCGGCGTCGGTTGGTATTATAATTGGGGCGCTTCGCCCAACAATCCGGAAATGGACGAAAATATAGAATTCGTGCCTATGGTATGGGGGCGCGGACAATCCGACGCGGACACGCTCGCGGCGATAAAGTCCAAATACGACGACGGGACGTACACTCACCTTTTGACGTTTAACGAGCCGGACCTCCCCGACCAGGCAAACATGACGGTCGACCAAGCGCTTTCTTACTGGGATGATTTGGAGAGCATAGGCATTCCGCTTTCAAGCCCCGCGGTGAGTTCTTACAGCGCAGAGAACGGGCATAAGTGGCTGGACGAATTCATGGAAAAAGCGGAAGCGCAAGATAAGCGCGTCGACTTTATAGCAATACACATTTATCAATCGTTTTATTCCGCCGCCGCGGTGAGCGAGTTAAAGACTACAATGACCGCGCTGTGGAACAAGTATAAGCGTCCGATTTGGCTTACAGAGTTTGCCGCAGTCGATATAGTATCGCGCGATATGCAACACCCCGCGCAAGGCGAAAAAGGCACGGTCAGTCCGAGTTGCACTGTAAAAAACGCGCAAAAATACATGACGCAGGCGACGGCGATGCTCGAACAGCTCGGGTTCATCGAACGGTACGCATGGTTTGTCGATAATTTCGGCGGACTTTACGACAACTACACGGACGACGACAAGTACAACGACAGACCCTGGGAGGCTCCGTACACAACATTATACGACAACGACGACGCGATTTCGGAAGTCGGCAAAACGTACAGAGACGTAACGTCGGTCGTTGCGTTGCAGTTGGACGCGTCCGCTCTGCCCGACGCAATGCGCGGCGCAAAATACTCGCAAAAACTGTCTGTCGCAGGCGGTACGGGCGATTACGCTTTTTCCGCAACGGGCGTTCCCGGCGGACTTAAACTCTCGAAAGACGGCACGCTGAGCGGCAAACCTACCGCGAGCGGCACGTTCGGCATACGCGTAACCGTTTCGGATTCGGGCAGTTCCGGGCGAAAACAGAGCGCGACGTACACGGTGAGTTTAACGGTATCTTTATAAAAAATTTACCGCAAAATCTTGACTTTGCAACTCACGCGTTATATAATATAAAGGTTGTGTGTGCCGTACATATTGTGTACTGCGCGAGCAACGATACGATAACTTGTTAATATTTACTTTTGGAGGTAATTTATGGTAAAGATGACGATTGACGGCAATACCGCCGCGTCGCATGTGGCGTACGCCTTTTCGGAAGTAGCGGCGATTTATCCGATAACGCCGTCCTCTCCCATGGCAGAGTACGCCGACGAATGGGCTACCGCCGGACGCAAAAACATGTTCGGTCAAGAGCTTCGTATCGCCGAAATGCAGTCCGAAGGCGGAGCGGCGGGCGCAGTTCACGGCTCGCTCTGTGCGGGCGCGCTCACCACGACTTACACGGCGAGCCAAGGTCTGCTTCTCATGATTCCCAACATGTACAAAATATCGGGCGAACTTCTGCCCTGCGTATTTCACGTATCGGCGCGCGCGCTCGCCGCTCACGCGCTCAATATTTTCGGCGACCACTCCGACGTAATGGCGTGCCGTCAGACGGGCTTTGCCATGCTCGCCAGCAATTCCGTTCAGGAAGCGATGGACTTGGCGCTTGTCGCGCATCTTTCGACGCTCAAAGCGAAAGTGCCGTTCCTGCACTTCTTCGACGGGTTCAGGACAAGCCACGAAATAGACAAAATCGACGGAATCGAGTACGACGAGATAAAGGCGATTGCGCAAAAGACAGGTTGCATGGATGAAATCCGCGAGTTCAAGACCCGCGCGCTCAATCCCGACCATCCGCATCAGAAAGGCACGGCGCAAAACGCCGATATCTACTTCCAAAACCGCGAAGCCGCCAACAAGTATTACGAAGCGACGCCCGAAATCGTGCAGGGCATGATGGACGAAGTCAAAAAGCTGACGGGCAGAGAATACAAACTGTTCCAATACTACGGCGACCCCAAAGCCGAGGACGTAATCGTCATGATGGGTTCTGGCTGCGAAGCCGTCGAAGAAACCGTCGACTACCTCGCCAAACAGGGCAAGAAAGTCGGACTTCTCAAAGTGCGTCTCTACCGTCCGTTCTCGGTCAAACATTTCGTAAACGCTCTCCCCGCCTCGGTCAAACGCATAGCTGTTCTCGACCGCACCAAAGAACCGGGCAGCCTCGGAGAACCGCTCTACCTCGACGTTTGCACCGCGCTCGTAGAAGCAGGCAAAACCGCCGTTAAGGTTATCGGCGGGCGTTACGGTCTCGGCTCCAAAGAATTCAACCCGACGATGGTAAACGCCGTTTACGGCAACCTCGCCGCGAAAGCGCCGAAAAACCACTTCACCGTCGGCATCAACGACGACGTTACCCATACATCGCTCGACTGCTCCGAATTTGTCAACGCTTCGCCCGCGGGCACCGTGCGCTGCAAATTCTACGGACTCGGCAGCGACGGCACTGTCGGCGCCAACAAGAACTCCATAAAGATTATAGGCGACCACACGGACAAGTACGCGCAAGGCTACTTCTTCTACGATTCCAAAAAATCGGGCGGTCTTACCATATCGCACCTGCGTTTCGGCGACGTTCCCATAAAGTCGACATACCTTATCGACCAAGCCGATTTTGTGGCGTGCCACAACCCTGCCTACGTTACGCATTACAACATGGTTGACGACCTCAAAGACGGCGGCGTATTCCTTCTCAACTGCCATTGGACGCCCGAACAGTTGGAAACAGAACTTCCCGCGTCTATGAAGCAGACAATCGCCAAAAAGCATATCAGACTGTATACAATCAACGCGCTCGATATCGTAAACAAAATCGGAGCGAGAAAGGGCGTTAATACGGTATGCCAAGCGGCGTTCTTCAAACTCGCGGACATTATTCCCTACGAGCAAGCCGCCGACTACATGAAGCAAATGATTAAAAAGGCGTACGGCAAGAAAGGCGACGACGTAGTCAACATGAACTATGCCTGTGTCGACAACGCAATAGCGGGACTCGTGGAAGTCAAAGTGCCCGAAGCCTGGGCTACGGCGACAACCGGCGCTACGCCCGTCGAAGCCGCCGACGACGAATACTTCAAAAACGTTATATCCCCTATTCTCCGTCAGGAAGGCGACAAACTCCCCGTATCGGCGTTTGCGCCCGACGGCTCAGTTCCCAGCGGCACCACCAAGTACGAAAAGCGCGGCGTCGCGCCCAACGTTCCGCTGTGGATACCCGAAAACTGCATACAGTGCAACCAGTGCTCGCTCGTCTGCCCGCACGCGGTTATCCGTCCCGTGCTCACGACAAACGAGCAAGTGGAAAAAGCGCCTAAGACGTACGTCGCGGTTGCGCCCAAGAATCCTCAGCTCAAAGCCGCGGGCTACACGTTCCGCATGCAGATTTCTCCGCTCGACTGCACGGGTTGCGGTTCTTGCGCCAACGTCTGCCCCGCCAAGGAAAAGGCGCTCGTCATGAAACCGCTCGACAGCCTTATCGAAACGGAATCGGCAAACTACGAGTACGCGCAGAAAGTTCCGTACGTCGACGTATCCGACAAGGTCAAACCCGAAACCGTTATCGGCAGTCAGTTCCGTCAACCGCTTTTCGAGTTCTCGGGCGCGTGCGCGGGCTGCGGCGAAACGCCGTACATCAAACTCATCACTCAGCTTTTCGGCGACCGCATGATTGTAGCAAACGCCACGGGCTGCTCGTCCATTTACGGCGGTTCCGCCCCCACCTGCCCCTATACCAAAAACGCAGAGGGCAAAGGTCCCGCGTGGGCTAACTCGCTGTTCGAGGACAACGCCGAATTCGGTTACGGCATGCACCTTGCCTACAAGGCGCGCCGCACCGCGCTCAAAGAAAAAGTCGCCGCGCTCGCAGACACGGGC
>CATLGX010000037.1 GCA_949948785.1 uncultured Christensenella sp.
TAACGGCTTTGAGTTCGTGCGTCAATCAACCGATAACGGTTACCGTCAAAGACGCCGAGGGCGCGACTTACGAGCATATCATATACGTAACCGTCGAAAGCACACCGCCGAGACCGCTTACCGAGGGCGATACGTCCACTTCTCATACGCTTAACGCAGGGCTTTCGTATACCGATAAAGACGGTATGTTCGATTTGTATATGCGCGCGTCGGGCGGCGGAGCGGCAGTTACGCGCAACGTCATGCTTAATACGGGCAAAGCCGTCGACGTATACAGCGCTATTAACGTCGACGTCAAGGGCGTGGCTTATGACCCCGACAGCATGGACGACAGCCATATTGCACTGTATGTCGGCAACAGCGATTTGGATATATTCACCGTAAACGACAAAAAACTTTCGTATGAAAACGGCGTGTACTACAACGATAAATTCGAGATTAGAGTTACAGACAGCGATTATTCCTCGTTTAGCATCAAGTGCAAGGCATACGATAGGGCTACCAATGAGGATTATCTCAAATTCTACGTGCGCGACGTAGGCAACAACGTTTTTGCCAACGCGGCGGAAGTAACGATACGCATAACGACGCTTTACTCGTCGTTGTATAACAGGCATAACGTAGAAAAGACTATACTCGAAGCCAATCAGACGTATACCATTACGGACGCCGATACCGTCAAAGTCAAAGGCTACGACGTGTATAACGGCGTGGGCATATCGCTCGACGACCCGCGTCGCGGAGAGCAGAGCACATACCGCGTGCTTGATTATGCCAAAGCCGCGGATTCCGTAGACAACGTAGGAAACGACAAGTATATAAAAGACCCCGATGTTGCCGTGGACAACAATCCCGACTCGGAAAATCCCGATGCCCCGATTGATTTCGGCGTGCTCAATTACGACGTGCGCGTGTACGCGTTCCTTGACGAAACCGCCGCGTTCGGCGCAATGCCGCTCGACGCCGTATCTGCGTATTTCGACATCAAGCGCGACGACAAGGTAGATTACAATAACTATTTCCGTCTCAAACAAGACGCCGCAAGTCTCAGAGAGATTCGGAGCAAATACCTTATAGGCGGAAGAACTGCAAACGGCAATACGTTCAGGAACGAGATAAACAAAAAACTTCTCGCTTTCGTAAACAATTATTTCGAGTTCACGATGGGCGACGACGGCGTATCGCTCATGTTCCGTCCGATTTCGGCGAACATCGACAATGACATTTTGCTGTATGTGGAAGTGGAAAAAATAAGCGGCACCGTTGCCGTAACACCTGACACTCAATCCACGTCGCTTGTAGCGGGTTCGCTGTTCTACGTAAAAGTCGACGATTCCGCGCCCATTGCAAACAACGATATGTCGTTTACGGGCAGAGCGGTCAAGTCGGTCATAAGCGCGGACGGAAGCAGTGAAACCATACCGAGCGTCGAAGGCGTCAATACCGCTTCGTTCAGAATTTTCGGCGGCGACTCGACGACTGCTATGTTTACCGATTCCGATAAGGGCGACGAAGTAACGGTCGACGAGTTTAAGCGCGAAATCGCTTATCAAAAGGCTTTCGGAGACATGTATGAATATTGCAAGGGCGGCACAAATACTTCGCGCGCGATAGATATTGCAGTCGACGGCAATATACTTACTGTCAAGATTAACCGTCGTATCGATTACGACGGCGACGGCGACGGAAAAGTCGATAACGAAGTAACCGTGCCCGTCAGAATCGAAGGCAAGGACAGAGTCGGCTCGATTTCGACAGCGATTGTGTCCGTAACGGTTGTCAATAACGACGTTACAATCGACCTTGACGCTCTCGAAGAAAAAGGTCTTGCGTCGCAAGAGTTCTCCAAGCACACGGGATATTCATTGACAGCAGGCGATGCCGCCAACGAATTTGTGTTGCGCATAAAAGCTACCGTCGACGACGGCGAGTACGATTCCCACGGCGTTTACCGTCCGTCGCGCCGCACGTTCGACGTTGTCAAATGGCTGTACGACGAGGACTTTACAAACGCGATTAAGGATACCGATTCGTACAGAATAGTAGCCGACCCCGACGAAAATCAACTTAAATATCTCGTTGACGGTCCGCTCGACGTGGTCGATTCCAACGACGGAAGTAATATAATAGCCACGTTGCAGCCTGTGTTCGAACCCGACAAAGCACACTTTACGGGCTTTACGCTCACAGCAAAGTCGTACGACCGCGGACATACGGGAGTCGCGTATCTCAGAATATTCGACAAAAGCGGCGACGAAACCGACCCGAATGCCGGTGTCAAGATAAGAATAATTATAGAAATAGGCAATACCGCGCCCAAAATCAAAGATAATATGTCGAGCACGGTCAATCCCACTATATTCGGCTCGGATACGAAAATGCCCGCGACAATGCGGTTCAATATCGCCGACTATGTCGAGGATAAGAACAGCACCGACGGTGCGGACATGGTAGGAAAGACGGAAACGTATATTCGTGTGGACAGCGTGTTTGCCGAAATGCCCGAGGAGATTTATTCCACCGCGACGGACGGCAACGGCGATAACATTCTTACTACCGAAATCGACCCCGATAATCCGCTTGTGTTCACTGTGCGTCCTATTATGGGCTTCTACGGCAAGCAGAAAGTGTCCGTAACGGTTTCCGACGGTATGTATTCGGACAACGATACCGAGAGCGTAACGTTCACTATTGCGTTCGAAGTTATATACGATTTTGCTGAAATATCTAAACTAAAAGAAATCGATGCAACTCGTGGCATGCCCGTTTCTGTAAGCGCCGATACGCTTATAGAACCGCTCGAAAACACGGCAAGCGGCGGCGAAAACGACGGCAATAAAGACGATACTGTAAAGGCATCTGCGGATGATGCAAAAGAAACGTTCAATCCCGGCAAGAACTATGTCGTAACGAAGTTGACCGTTCCCAATTCGTACGCTTCGTTTGTAGCCATACAAGCGCCGACGGAGTCTTCACCCGAATGGAAATTCGTGCCCAAAAAGGTTACGACGGTGGGACAGTCGATTTCGCTCAACGTCGAGTTCAAACTTGCGTCAGACGTCGATAACGAGAATGCAAAAACTTACAGCAAGTCGTTCAGCGTCAGCATCGCCGAAAATCCCGCGCCGAAACTTCTTGCCGATTTCAAGTCGGGCAAGACGTTCTACACGGGCAACGGCGCGACGCGCTACGACCTCGATGCGGAAGGCGTTGTGTTCTTGGCGCCCGCAGACATTTTTACCGATAATACGGGCGACGTGATGACGTTTATTTCCGCGTCCTCCAAATCGCCGACGCAGGTAGACGTAAAAGTCGCGAGCGCGGATTCGCTCCGCATCAAATTCAATTGCAGCGGCGAATCGGAAATCACCGTTACCGTTGCGGATACGACGGGCGAAACCCACGCGCACACATTCACAATCTCCAACCACGACCGAGCCGAACCCGATTTTTGGCAGAGCGTCATGATTAGTTTCGAGCTTAATAAGTGGATTTGGATAACGGTGATAATCGCTGTGGTGCTCGCTATCATCATACTCATTATCGTCATTATCGCGGTTAAACGCAGAAAGCGCAAGCGCGAGGAACTCGAAGCTATGCTCATATCCGAAATGGAACTTGAAGAGCAAATGCTCAGACTTTCCGCCGCGCCCGGCATGACTCAGTACAATTCGTACGGGTATCTGCCTCCGACGGCGCCAATGGTCAATGACCCCGGACTTATGCTCGGAAGCGGCAATGCCGTAAACAATCCCAACGTGCTCAACCTCAATCCCGGTCAAGTGCCCACGCCGCCTACCGTAGACATTAGCAATTCGGCTAATCAGGACGCAGGGCAGAGCTATTCGCCCGGTTACGGTCCCGGAAACGGCATTGACGATATGTAGTGTTGTAATTTCAAGCATTAAAGCCCTCCCGTAAGGAGGGCTTTCGTGTTTGTCGAGCATACTTGACGGAACGGAACACGCCGTGGTAAAATATATAAGATATATGCGCTTCCTCAACGCGGAGGCATGGAGAGGTTAATATGTTAAAATTTATTGCGTCGAGAACGTCTGTTCGCGATTATGCCGAAAAACCGATTGAGCGTGAAAAACTCGACGATATTCTGCAAGCGGCTGTACTTGCGCCCAGCGCGAAGAACTGTCAGCCGTGGAGGTTTGTCGTCGTCCAAAAAGATAAAGAATTGTTACACGATATATCTGATTTAGTGCGGCGCAGTACGTTTGTACGCACGGCGGATTGTCTCGTATGCGTGTTTTTGGACAAAGATAACGGCTTTGAGTATGTCAAAGACTGCCAGACCATGGGCGCGTGCATTGAGAATATGTTGCTTGCGGCCTCGTCTCTCGGTATAGGAGCGTGCTGGATAGGTGAGATACTCGAAAAACAGATTGAGCTAAAAAATATTCTTCGATTGCCTGTCGAGCGTTACGACTTGATGGCTGTGGTATCGCTCGGCTATCCGCAAAAAGCCGTTGCCGTGAGAACTCCGCGTATTCCGCTTGAAGAGTGCGTCTTGGCGTATAAATAAATCGAAAGGTTAAAATAATTTTTGATAAATTATCAAAAAGGGTTGTGTTTTTCAACAGACTGTGATAATATAATGTTGACGCGAGTTGTCGCATAAGTCATTTGAATATTATTTACGTTAAAAACGTATTTCGGTTTTGTTTTTTTCGCGCTTTAAATGAGCGACAAACTTATTGCATGCCGTGTTTATCTTGAATAAACGGGCGAATTCGGAGGTTAATTTTGCAGAAAAAAATTGTCGAGCCTGTTTTAAAGGTTGTTTTTTTGGGCGGAGTCGGAGAAATCGGAAAGAATATGACCGCGCTCGAATTCGGCGAGGATATTATAATCATCGACTGCGGCTCGACGTTCCCGACGTCGGATACCCCGGGTATCGACTTGATTATTCCCGACCCCGCGTATCTTCTTTTGAATAGGGACAAGATACGCGGAATAGTAGTTACGCACGGACACGAGGACCACATCGGTTCTATTCCGTATTTTCTTAAAGAATGCAACGTTCCCGTATACGGCACAAGACTTACGCTTGCTTTAATCGAGAATAAGTTGCGCGAAATGCATATTGACAATTCCAAGCTCAATGTCGTGCAGCCCGGCAATACCGTTTCGCTCGGCAGAGCGTTTAAAGTCGAGTTTGTAAAAGTCTCGCACTCGATAGCGGGTTCATGTGCGCTGTCGATTTCAACGCCCGTCGGCGTGGTTTTTCACAGCGGCGACTTCAAAGTGGATTTTACCCCGATTGACGGCAACATGATAGATTTGCAGCGCATTGCCGAAATAGGCAGGCAAGGCGTGTTGTTATTGCTTTGCGAAAGCACAAACGTCGAGCGTTCCGGCTCGTCTATGAGCGAAGCTACCGTCGGGCGGTCGATGCGCGGCGTGTTCAACGAAAACAAAGACCGACGGCTGATTATAGCGACTTTTGCATCAAATATCCACCGCCTGCAACAGATAATCGACCTTGCGGCTGAGTTCGGGCGCAAGGTGGCGTTTTCGGGCAGGTCGATGATAAACGTTGCCGAGTGCGCCGCGCGCATAGGCGAGCTTCGTATCGACAGAAGTCAGATTATAGATATTGAAAAGGTTAAAAACGTCGACGACAAGGACCTTGTAATACTGACGACGGGAAGTCAGGGCGAACCGATGAGCGCGCTTACGCGCATGGCGTCCGACGACTTTTCAAAAGTCAAACTCGGATATAATGATACGGTAGTGCTTTCTGCGCACCCCATACCGGGCAACGAGCGCATGGTATATACCGTTATAAACAACGTATACCGCCACGGCGCGAGAGTTATTTACGAGAGTCTCGCCGAACTTCACGTATCTGGACATGCCTGCCGCGACGAACTTTCGCTCATTCATGCTTTGTTAAAACCGCAGTATTTTATTCCCGTACACGGCGAACACCGACACTTGCAAAAGCATGCGGAGCTTGCCGTATCTATGGGAGAGCAACCTTCGCATATCATAATCACGGATATAGGCGACTGCGTGTACGTTTCGCACAAAACGTTTAAAATAGGCGAGCAGGTCGCTGCGGGCAGTCTTTTGGTCGACGGGCTGGGCGTCGGCGATACGGACAGCTCTGTATTGCGCGACAGAAAACATCTTGCCGAGGACGGTTTGCTTATCGCGGTTATTTGTATAGACGAGCTTTCCGGTTCGGTGTCGGCTATCGATATAACTTCGCGCGGATTTGCTTATGATAACGAGAGCGACGACTTTTTCGAAAAGTGCAGAGACGATGTAAGCCGCGTGCTTTCGGGATACGATTTGCGCGAATGCGACAGAACGATGCTCAACAACACGATTAGAAAAGAACTTAAAAACTTCATTTTCAAGCGTACGCATCGCAGTCCGATGATTCTTCCCATGGTAATCGACTGTTGATGTCTAACACGTTAAATACGGAATTGCTCGCGCCCGCCGGCGATATGAACAGATTGACGACGGCGCTCGCATACGGCGCAGACGCCGTGTATCTTTCGGGCAAGTCGTTCGGTATGCGCGCCGCCTGTAAAAATTTTGATTTAGAAGAGCTTGCCGCCGCTGCGGAAACTGTGCACGCGCAAGGCAAGCGGTTTTACGTAACGCTCAATATTTTTCCTTACGACGACGATTTAAAAGACGTCGACGGTTATCTCGAATATTTGCAGGGCATAAAGACCGACGGTATTATAGTGTCCGATATCGGCCTTATCAAGCGCGCCGTATCGCGCACCGATATACCCGTGCACGTATCCACGCAAGCTAACGTTTTGAATTCCGATACTGCGGAAGCGTACGTCGATATGGGCGTAAAAAGAATAGTGCTTGCGCGTGAGCTTTCGGTTGAGCGGATAGGCGCGATTGCGAAAAAACTGAACGGCGCAGTAGACCTTGAATGTTTCGTTCACGGCGCGATGTGCATATCGTATTCGGGGCGGTGTTTGATTTCGGCGTATCTTACGGGACGTTCCGCAAACCGCGGAGAATGCAATCAGGCGTGCCGCATGATGTTTACTGCGGAGCGGACAAACGAGGCTTTGGAGTTTGTAGAGGACGACGGCACGTACATATTCGGCGGAAACGATTTGAACATGATAGAACACCTCGGCGAGTTGATAGATGCCGGAGTGAAATCTTTCAAGATAGAGGGCCGCGTTAAGTCCGAGTATTATGTCGGCTGTATAGTAAATGCGTACAGAAAGGCTCTCAACGCCGTTTTAAGCGGTAATCCTGTGCCTGCCGATATAATTGCGGAGCCGCATAAGGCGCCTAACCGCGGCTTTAATACAGGGTTTTATTACGGTGCGCCGCAACCGTCCGAGGCGGAAAAGTATTACGAGTTTTGCGGTATTGTCGTGTCGTCGGAACGCGGAGATACCGTAATAGAAATGCGCAACAGATTCAAAACGGGCGAAACGCTCGAAGTGTTGTCTCCGAACGGCGCATGTCAGAATATTCGGCTTGTCATTCCGATTATGACGGATGAAAACGGCAATTTGACGGACGACGCAAAAGTCCCTGCGGCGCGATACATATTGCGGGGAATAACGCTTCCACCGATGTCAATGCTGCGAAGAAAGCCGATATGTTAAACGCTTGCATTCGCAAATAAACAGTGGTATAATGTTTTCGAGATGACCGGACGGTTGCGCGGGGTAACTCGCGAGGAAAGTCCGAACACCGCAGGACAGAACGCCGGCTAACTACCGGTGAAGGCGACTTCAAGGAAAGTGCAACAGAAAATTACCGCCGCAAGGTAAGGTTGAAAAGGCGAGGTAAGAGCTCACCGCCGAGACGGCAACGCCTCGGGCTGTGTAAACCCCGTTCGGTGCAAGACAAAAAGGGTTAAGGTGGTCCGCCGTCCTTTAAAATCGCTCGACCCGCGCGGTAACGCGCGGGCTAGATAGATAACCGTCGAAACAGAATTCGGCTTACGGGTCATTCTCGCGTCCGCACTTATTAAGTGCGGATATTTTTTATGAAAGACGCTACTTTAAGACCTTGGATATTTTTTCTATGGCGCGTTTTTCTATGCGCGATACGTATGAGCGCGATATATTGAGCGTTTCCGCCACTTGCGACTGCGTGAGCGCTTCGCCGCCTTCCAAACCGTACCGCAAAACGACGACGGTATTTTCTGTATCGCTTAGAATATCCTTTACAATCGCTTTTACTTTATCAATGACTATGCTGTTTTCGATTTCTTCGAAACCCGTATTGGGCTTGGGAATAACATCCATAAGCGCAATGTCGTTGCCTTCTTTATCAGTGCCGACGGACTCGTAAAGACTTACGGTCGACTTGTGTTTTTTATTTGCGCGTATGTACATCAGAATTTCGTTTTCTATACACTTAGCGGCGTACGTCGTAAGCTGGCAACCTTTTTCGGGCGAAAAAGTCTCGATGCCTTTTATCAGTCCGATACTGCCCACGCTTATCAAATCGTCCGCTTCGCCCGCATTGTTGTACTTTTTTACGATGTGCGCTACCAGTCGGAGATTGTGTCGTACAAGCGTTTCGTATGCCTCGCGGTCGCCGTTTTTGTAGCGCTCGAAGTATGCTCGCTCTTCGTCGGGCGGCAAAGGCTTCGGGAAAGAGCCGTTATTGTTTACGAACGACGTGAAAAAGAATATGCGCGACAGAAACGTCATAAAACTTTCGAATATCATATAATGCACTCCGCTTTACGTTCGCCGCATATCCGTCGTTTGGGCAGATTTTGGCAAGTAGGCTTTGTATGTATATGACGTAATGCGGCGAATTTTGCCTGTCCGCGCCGATATTTGTCAAAATATATAATGTATATTCGAGAGTGCGTTATTCGAATGGTTTTTTCTTAACTGCCTCTATTTTTCAAAAAAGAAGTAGGTAATTGCCTTGCTTTTGGCAAAATTATTTGTTAGAATATCTTAAAGAGGTGGCTTGTATTGAAATTTTTGAGTAACAGCGCTTCGTCGCTCGGTGCAAATATCGCCGTAATAATCGTGCTTGCATTACTGACGGTCGGCACAATACTTGCGCTTATCGTGTTTTTATGTAAATTTGCCGAATCTGAAAAGGAAAACAAAAAGCGTTGGATTGTTCCGACGATTCTTGCCGTCGGGTTTGCCGTACGTTTCATATTCGCGTTGTGCATACGCGGATATCGAGGCGATTACGGAATTTTCACCGATATGTTCGCTGACCTCGACAATAACGGCGTGTACGGGTATTATAAGGGCGACCCGTCTGAAACGCTTTATCCCGTAACGCATGCAATCTATTTGATATTCGGCGGTTTTGCCAATTTGACGGGATTATCCGAGCACGCGCTCGGCGCGCAGTTTGCGGTCAAACTTCCGCTTATAATCGCCGATTTGACGGTAGCGTACTTCGTTTACCGTCTCGCGCGCAAATACTTCAACGTATATGTCGGATATGCGCTTTGCGCGTTCGTATGTGTATGCCCGATATTTTTTATCGGTTCGGCAATATGGGCGACGCCCATGGTTTTGACGGCGGCGTTTATGTTTCTCGCGTGTTATTTTACGGCGCGGAAAAAATATGCGGTGGTTATAGCGACGGCAACGGCGGCGGCATTTTCGAGCAAAGAGGGTATATATCTTTTCCCGGTCGTTCTCGTGTTTTGCGTTTATCATTTTGTTCGCGCCGCAATTAACGTTAAAAACGATAAGCCCCGCGGTAAAGCTCTGCGCGCTTCCGAGTATAACGCAGTGTATGCTGTTCCGACAGCGTTTATAGTTTCAGTGCTCGTTGCGTATCTTCTCGGATTGTTTATGTTCGCAGGATACAGCTATAATATATTTACGTATATATACGAATTTTTGTTGAAGCCGCTTGTGGGTTGGGAATACTTTACGTTTAACGGATTGAGCGTTTATGCGGTGTTCGGACAGAACGGTGCAGAGCCGGGCGCGCGATTCCCCGCATGGGTGTTTGTCGGGATATTTCTCGCAATAGCGTTAGGCGTTGTCTGCGTCGTGTATTTTACCAAACGCAACCGCGCGACCATGGTAATGCTTGCCGCCTACGTTTTGATAACGTTGCAGTTATATTTCCCGGGGGCGACGGCGGTCGGCATGACAAGCGTGTTCGGCGTGCTTCTCGCTTCGTATGCGCTGGTAAAGGACAAGCGCATATTGTACGTGCTGTTTACAGTAGGTATTGCCTTCGTCTTAAATTCAACAGGCGTACTCGCTTATTTTGGGCATCTGAATAACTTGCCCGCGCACGAGCTCGGCGGAGAATCGTCTGCGCTCGTCGGAAGCGCGGCGGCGTTGCCGATTGCTTGCTCGGTATTCGCGTTCATAGCGCACTTGTATTTCACGTATGTTTGCGTAAGCGTCGGCATGTCCGGGCAAAAGAGAATGCTCGGTACGGCAGATGGAATAGGCGGGTCATTAAAAGAATTTTTCGCGCCGAAAAGGCGGAACGGCTGATGCTGGCGAGAATTAACAGTTATGCGTTAAACGGGCTGGAAGGCTACGGCGTAACGGTGGAAGTAGATATTCATTCGGGATTGCCCAAAACCGAAATTGTCGGATTGCCTGACGTCGCGGTCAGAGAAGCGAAAGAACGCGTTCGCGCCGCTATCAAGAACAGCGGCTTCGACTTCTCCGCCCATGTGGTTACAATCAATCTTGCGCCCGCGGATATGCGAAAAGAGGGCCCGTCGTTCGACCTCGCTATTGCGCTCGGTATATTGACGGCGACGGAACAGGCGGGAGTGGACATTCATAAATGCCCGTTGCCCGCTCTCGACGAGTTTGTGTTTTTGGGCGAGTTATCGCTTTCGGGCGAAGTGCGGCGCATTAACGGCGTCATGCCGATGCTGATAGCCGCGCGCGAGCAGGGCAAAAAGCGCATTGTGATTCCGCGCGAAAACAGCAATGAAGCGAAATACATACGCGGCATAGACGTTTATGCGGTATCGAGTCTCCGCGAAGCGGTGGCGCTTTTAAACGGCGCCGAGTTTACGCCCGTCGAAAAGAGCGACATCACGTTATCTGCGGGCGCGCGCGCGTTGGAGGATTTGCGTTACGTAAAGGGACAATACGCGGCAAAGCGCGCGTTCGAGATAGCAGCTGCCGGCGGACACAATATTCTTCTTATCGGCGCGCCCGGCGGAGGAAAAACAATGCTCGCAAAATGTCTGCCCGGTATTCTTCCTGACATGACGGAACGCGAAGCGCTCGAAACGACGAAAATCCACTCTGCGGCGGGCATACTCGACGCCGACGTCGGCATTGTTTTGCGCCGCCCGTTCAGAAGCCCGCACCATACTGCAAGCAAAATAGCGCTTACGGGCGGCGGAACGAATTCGCACCCGGGCGAAATAAGCTACGCGCATAACGGCGTGCTTTTTCTCGACGAACTTCCCGAATACCCGCGCGGCGTTTTGGAACTTTTGCGTCAGCCGCTCGAAGACGGCGTGATAACCGTATCGCGCGCGGCGCGTTCGGTAGAATATCCCGCCAATTTTATGCTCGTAGCGAGTATGAATCCGTGTCCTTGCGGGTATTACGGTTCCGAAACTCACGAGTGTACTTGCACGCCGTCTCAAATACAAAAGTATATGTCCAAAATTTCGGGTCCGTTGCTCGACAGAATAGACCTTCATGTAGAAACGGACGAAGTGCATTACGACGAGCTTAATTCGACGGATGATGCGGAAAGCTCTGCGTCGGTGCGCGTGCGCGTTAATGCGGCGAGAGCCGTTCAAACAGAACGGTACGGCGGTACGGACGTGCACTCAAACGCTAAAATGACGACGGCTATGATTAAAAAGTATTGTGCGCTCGATGCAAAAGGCGAGCGTATACTGTCAAATGCGTTTGAAAAACTCGGGCTGTCTGCGCGCGCGTATACGCGCATTCTCAAAGTCGCAAGGACGATAGCCGACCTCGACGGCGCTACTTCGATTCAAGCCTCGCACGTTGCAGAGGCGGTAATGTATCGCACGCTCGACAAGGCGGTAAAATGATGAAACCGTTGCTTTCGGATATATATCTGTGGTTGGCGTATTCGCGCGTTTCCACGCATAAGATAAACAAACTTCTCGACAATATTTCGCCGAGCGAGTTGTGGGAGACGTTGGGATACGACGCGGCAAGATACAGTCTCGACGACCGCACGTTTTCCGCGCTCAAACGCTCGCACAGCGTCGATTATATAGACAGCGTAAAGAACTACTTAAAAGTAAATAATATCGAATACGTAACGCGAGCCGACCCGCTTTTTCCCGAACTGTTGGCGCTGCAAGTATTGGAAATCCCGAACTTGCGTGCCCATAAAGACAACTTCTATCATACCCTTGAAGTTGG
>CATLGX010000038.1 GCA_949948785.1 uncultured Christensenella sp.
ATTGTTCGGCCGTAACGGCGGCGCTCAGGCAAGCATCGTTAATACCGTTGCTTTTGTTCGCAATCCGTCGGACACGGCGTATACGTATGCGGGCTTTGTTCAGAGTACGGGCGGTACGAGAATGCGCGGCACGTATTACGCGCTCTACGGCGGAACGATAAACTCGGGCGGACTTACTACGTTAAAGACAGAAGAACAGTTGCGGTCGAGCGCGCTGTATGACGGCTACGACAAGGATATTTGGAGAATAGAGGACGGCGAGCTTCCCGAGCTTGCGAACGAGAAAACACAGGCGCGCGTGCGCATTGAACTCGACAAAAAATCTATTGCGGCGTATGTCGGAGATACGGCGGAACTTATTGCGACGGTAAAGCCCGACTCGCTCGTCGAGCAGGAAAAAGCGGTGCGGTGGTCGAGTTCGGACGAGACCGTCGCTACGGTAGAAAACGGCGTCGTAACGCTTCATAAAGTCGGCAAAGCCGTTATTACGGTTACGCTGGCGAATAATTCCGACGTGTCGGCGTCTTGTTCGGTAACGGTCGAAAGTGCGACTGAAATTACGCTTTCGAGCGCGCGCGACGTTTCGTTGGAGATAGGCGAAACTTCGCAAATCGAGGCTGTTGTGAACCGCGGCGGACTGACGTATAAATCGAGCGACGAGACAGTTGCATCGGTGTCGTCCGACGGTCGTATAAAGGCGATTAAAGCGGGCGAAACGGAAATAACCGTGCGCTCGACTGCGAGCATAGGTAAGTTCGAGACCGTGCGCGTAACCGTATTGCCGAAGCCCGAGCTTACGCTTGTCGGCGAAAAGAGCGTTTCGCTCGAAATCGGCGCGATATTTATGGCGGAAATCAACAGTAACCGCGACGATGACGTACTTTCGTGGTCGTCTTCGGATACTGCTGTGGCTACGGTTGACGACAGCGGAAAAATAACTGCGATAAAGGCGGGAAATGCCGTAATATACTGCACTTCGGGACTTGACGCAACGCAAAGCGTGGAAATAGACGTAACCGTTCTGCCCGAAATCGAAATAGAGCTTATCGAAGAATTTGCGATACAACTCGGTTTGGAAACACCGCTCAACGCATACGTGAATCGCGGCGGACTGACTTACTCGTCGAGCGACGAGAGTATTGTAACGGTTTCGCCCGACGGAATTTTGACGGGCGTTAAAGAGGGCAATGCGCAAATTACCGTAACTTCCGCAGTCAATCCGCAAAAAACGGCGGTTTGCAATGTCTCGGTTCAAACCGAAGTGGAAGTTTCCGTGTCGTTGAACAAGTCGTCGGCAAACCTCGATTTCGGCGAGAGCATTACGCTCAAAGCCGTCGTAAACGTTCCCGGCATTACGTGGAGCAGTTCTGACGAGAGTGTTGCAACCGTTACGCAAGACGGCGTCGTTACCGCACTGAACAAAAACGGCGTTGCGACAGTAACGGCTACATCGGTTGCGGACAGTACTGTCAGCGCGCAATGCGAAATAACCGTCGAGTACGTAAATCCGGTTATCACGCTCAAAAAACCGCATGCGGATAATATAGAGCTTGAAATCGGCGGTGAAATAGAAGTCGAATATACGGTAAGCAAGGGCGGCGCGGATATAATAATAGACGGCGGCGAAGGCGTTTTGACTTTGGACGGCAATTTGCTTACCGCCGCGTCCGAGGGTGTAGTTACGGTAAAAATCGTTTCAGACGAAAAATCGGAAATTTTCGAGTCGTTTACCGTTACGGTATATAAAGCTCCCGTCATTATCGTAACAAACGCCGAGGAAGCGCAAAAAGGCTTGTTTGTCGGCGACGGTCTCACGCTCGAAATTTCGATTAACAGAAACGACGGCGAAGAGGAGTGGAGCAGTTCTGACGAGACGGTTCTCACCGTTGCGGACGGCGTAATAACGACGCATAAAGAAGGCACGGCAACCGTTACCGTAACGTTTACGACCCGTCTCGGCGCAACCGCATCGGCGAGCGTGCAAATAACCGTGCGCGAACATGCGTCAGTATCGTTTAAACATGATGCGCGTTCGGTTAAACTGAACGGCTCGTATTCGGCGGAAATCACGTTTAAAGGCGGAACGGCGTCGTTCTCGTCCAAGAACCCCGCAATAGCCTCTGTCGACGCAAACGGAAGAATACGCGGCGTAGCTCTCGGCAAAACTGTAATAACGGCTACGGTCGGCGAGGTTTCGGATTCCATTATAATCGAAGTTTATCGGAACAGCGGCGAAACGGAGATTTCGTCGGCGGAAGGCATGCGAAATCTGTCGATGACGGGTAAATACGTCATTGTCAACGACATAGACTTCGACGGAGTGGAAATAACCAACGGTTATGTATCGGCTAATTTCCAAGGCACAATAGACGGCAGAGGATATTCGTTAAAGAATATCAAAACAAATTTTACGGCGGCGGAGCATGGCATGTTCGGAATGCTGAACGGCATGGCGTTACTCAAAAACATGCGTTTCGTCGATTTCGTATTGGGCGGCACGTCGGCGTTTACTCACGGCGGACTTATACGCCAAATCGACGGTATCGGCTCGGTTAAGGACTGTTATTTCGAAGGCGTGATTACCGCGCGCGGGAACTTTGTCGGACCTATCGGTTCCAAATTCGGTAACGGCTCGATACAAAACTGCATTTTCAACGTAACGGTCCAAAACGCCGCGGCAAGCGGCACATCCAATCCGAGACTCGCCGTCGCGCGGTGGTTCGGCGGAGAAGTCAAGAATTGTTATGTCGTTAAGACGTGCAATGCGTTTGCGGCAGGCAACGGCGATAATAACGCCGAAAAGTATGCCTCGGCGTTAAAGACGGAAGAGCAGCTTAAAGACGCGAGCCTGTACAATTCGACGTGGAATATCGGTTGGATAATCGAAGACGGAAAATTGCCGCAACTGCGCAGTCCGTATGTCGACGAACCGTTAAATGTCAAACTCGACAAGAACGAGGCGGAACTGTTCGTCGGCGAGAACCTGACGCTTTCGGCTATTGTAACGCCCGAGGGGCTTTCGGACGACGAAAAGGCGGTTGAGTGGTCGAGTTCCGACGAGGAAATTCTGACCGTCGACGGCGGCGTTGTGCGTGCGTTAAAGTCCGGCACGGCGACCGTTACAATCAGGTCGGTGCTCGAACCCGATAAAACGGCTTCATGCGAAGTAACGGTAAAAGCTATCGTTATTACCATAGATACGGCAATTACGGAACTCAAACTCGGCGCGACCAAACAGCTCGAAGCGAGCGTCAACCGCGGCGAATATACATGGGAAAGCTCTGACGACCAAGTGGCTACTGTGGACGGCAACGGTCTTGTCGAAGCCGTCGGCGCCGGCAATGTGGTAATCACCGTGCGTTCGACGCTCGATACGACGGTTACCGCCGAAGTAAGCATCGAAGTGAAAAGCAAAGTGGAAATAAGCGTCATACTCTCGTCGAGCGAACTTGCGCTCGACAGAGACGACAAGGCGACGCTTAAAGCTACCGTCGTAAATTCTGACGGCGGAGTAACGTGGAGTTCGAGCGACGAGAGCATTGCGACGGTCGATGCGGACGGAAATGTTACCACTCACGGCATAGACGGCACGGCGGTGATAACAGCTACCGCAAAAGAGGACGACGGAAGCGGCAATTATGCTGAGGCGAGCTGTACCGTTACGGTTGAATATGTGCAAGTAACGATTTCGGCGAGCGGCGAGAGCGAACTCGAAATGCAAAACGGCGCGACGATTGACGTATCGAGTCTCGTAACCGTAAGTAAAGGCGGTATTTCCGTTACGATTAACGACGGAGACGGCGTTATATCAATCGAAGACGGTGTAATAACAGCTTTGTCAGATGGCACGGCAACCGTTCGTATAGCTTCCGACATAGATTACGACGATTATCCCGCGCCGTATATCGAAATCACCGTTACGGTGTTTACGCCCGCCGTGGAAATGTTTATGACTTCGTCCCGTTATTCTACGGGACTGACAGTCGCAACTCTCGGCGTACAGCTCGACCCGATGCCTGATTCTGCCAAGGCTGGCGACGTCGTATGGTCGTCGTCCGACAGCACAATCGTATCCGCAATAACGGGAGGTTTTGCAAACGGAATATATACCGCGAGGTTCACGCCCAAGAAGTACGGATTCGTTACAATAACCGCGACATACGAGTACGGCGGAAGAACATACTCTGCGTCGTGCGAGGTCGAAGTGTTCAACCCCGACGGCGCGAAAGCGGTGTCCACCGTCGCGGAATTAAAGACTGCGCTGTCTACTGCGAACGGAAAATTCTATCTTGCGTGCGATATAGATTTTGCCGGTACGGAATATACTACGTCGTTTACTGGTACCGTCGTAAGCGTAACGCTTGACGGCAGAGGTTATGCGTTGAAGAACATAAAGACAAAATTCAATGCGAACGACATAGGCTTTATCAACATGCTCGACGGCACTACCGTTCTCAAAAACATAGCGTTTGTCGGATTCGATATAGGCGGTTCGACTACGTTTATGTACGGCGGGCTTATCGGAAGCATGACGGCGAGCGGGTGCCTGAAAGATTGCTATTTCGAGGGTATTATATCCGCGCGGCGCAGTAACGAGTCGTATGTCGGAACGATTGGCACTATCCATACCGCTACCGCTAAGGTGGAGAATTGCATATTTAACGTCGGTTTCGGCGACGCGGCGCTCGACAAAAACAATGCCAACGCCAATCCCAAGGTCATGGTCGGCAGATGGTTTAACGGTGAAATCACGGCGTTTGTAAACGGCGATGCTATCGGGGCCGGCAAGGTATTGCTCGCGTCTCTTAACGGCGCGGAAAAGTATGCGGCCGGCAAAAAGACGGAAGCGCAGTTAATGAGCGCGCAAACGTACGACGATTCCTGGTCGGCGTGGTTGATTGAGGACGGCGCGATGCCGAGACTGCGCACGGGCTGGGACGCGTAGCTCTTGTGCGAATAACGCAAGGTAAAATGCCCCGACTCAGCGGTCGGGGCATAAGTAAACAGGCGGGGAAAAGCCGACGTTAATCGGACATTTTCTCTTTTGCCGCGTCGAGCATTTTTTCGGCGACGTTGCCGTCTTGCATTTTTTTGTAAGCTACCATACCGAGAGCCGCGCCGATTGCCGCGCCGATGAGAAGTTTTTTCATGTTTACCTCCGCATTTAGTTTGCGCTTTCGCGGCATGTTTATACGTGAATTACCGCAAAAATTGCGAAAAACTTGTTTAAAACGCTATCAAAATAATTTACGGTGTGTTATAATGCGTGAGTGGAAACAAGCGTTGCAAAATTACTCGGCGTCGATTTCGGGTTAAAGCGCGTAGGACTTTCGGTGTGCGACGGAATGCGCATACTCGCGACGCCGCTTCCCGCGGTAAAAACGTCGTCCATGCGCGTGTCAATCGACGCGGTCGCAAAAGCCGCGGCGGATAACGGGGTCGGCGGAATTGTCGTAGGACTTCCGCTCAACCTCGACGGGTCGGAATCGGTTCAGTCCGGACGGGTACGCGCTTTTGCGCGCAATCTCGAAAAAGTGTCCGGGTTGAAAGTCGACTTATTCGATGAGCGGCTGACTACGGTGGCTGCCGACGAGTTGCTTGTCGAAGCCGGCGTAAAAAACGCGGAATCGCGCGCGCGGCTTGTGGACAGCATGTCTGCGACGGTAATATTGCAAGGCTACATCGACAGTAAAAAAAATCAAACGGAGAACAATATCATGGCAGAAAACGAAAAAGAGCGGGATGTCGAAGTTTTCGACGAGGACGAAGTAATCACGCTTACAGACGACGAGGGAAAACCCGTAGACTTTTACGAAGTCGCTTGTATAGAATACAAGGGCGAGTTTTACGCGCTCATGCAACCCGTCGAGCCTATGGAGGGCTTGGGCGAGGACGAAGCTCTTATATTCAAAGTCAGGGAAGAGGACGAGGATAACGACGTATTCGAGCCTGTGTTTGACGAAGAAATACTCGAAGCCGTGTTCAACGAATATCTGAATGCGATGGCGGAAGCGGAAGAGTGCGATTGCGACGAGTGCTGCGACTGCGACGAAGACGATTGCGGCAAAGACGGCGAACACTGCGATTGCCAACACCACGGTTGCGGACATCACGATTAAGACGGCTGCGGTAAACGCATGGCGTTGTCGAGAAAGCGTAAATACGTTTAAAAAAGTTATTTTTGCGCAATAAAAACGATTGCGTTATGAAATAAGGTGTGTTATAATTAAGTCAATACTCACCCGAGTGTTTTTCTGTGCGCGGTAAATTTTTCATGCCGCGTGTTGCTCGGGGCGGTAAACGGAGATATCATGGCAAATATCATTACGATGAAACAGCTTCTCGAAGCGGGCGTTCATTTCGGTCATCCCACGCGCAAGTGGAATCCGAAAATGAAAAAGTACATCTACGTATCGCGCAACGACATCTACATCATCAACCTCGAAAAGACGGTCGAGATGATTGATAAGGCGTATGCGTTTGTAAAGGACGTGGCTTCGCAGGGTAAGTCCATACTTTTCGTGGGCACCAAAAAGCAGGCGCAGGAAGCAATCATGCAGGAAGCGCAAAAGTGCGGCATGTACTATGTCAAGTCGCGCTGGCTCGGCGGCACGCTTACCAATTTCCAGACAATCAAGACGCGTATAGAGCGGCTCAATAAACTCAACCTCATGGAAAAAATGAACGAGTTTTCGTTGCTTCCCAAGAAAGAGGTGTTAAAGCTTAAAGCCGAACGCGACAAACTCGAAGAAAACCTCGGCGGCATTAAGGAAATGCGTTCACTTCCCGGCGCGCTGTTTGTCGTAGACCCCAAGAAAGAACACAACGCGGTAATGGAAGCGCATAAGTTGGGAATTCCCATTGTTGCGATAGTCGATACCAACTGCGACCCCGACGAGATAGATTACGTTATCCCCGGCAACGACGACGCTATCCGCGCCATAAAACTTATTGCCGGTGCAATGGCAGACGCCGTTATCGAAGCGCGCGAGGGCGAAGAAGGTCTTGCCGCCCGCCGTGCGGTCGAAGCGCAGATGAAAGCGGAAGCGGACGAAGCCAAAGCCGCCGTGGAAGTGGTGGAAGAACCTGCGTCGCAGGAACAGCTCGAACAGCTTGCCGAAACGGTTGCGGCGCCCGCAGAGCCTGCCGCCGACGCGGAATAATACAAAAAATATAATACGGCGTTTTACCGTACGCGAAAACGCGCCCTAATTTATCGGCGCGGCAAATTAACATAAGGAGTTATTTATATGGAAATTACGGCTAAGGATGTAGCAAAACTCAGAGACATTACCGGCGTCGGCATGATGGCATGCAAAAAGGCGCTTATAGAGACCGACGGCGACATTGACAAGGCGTGTGAATATCTGCGCGAACAGGGCATGTCGATTGCCGCGAAGAAAGCGTCGAGAATTGCGGCGGAAGGCGCGGTAAAAGCGCATATTTCCGTAGATAACAACGTCGGTGCGCTCGTTGAAGTAAACTGCGAATCGGACTTTGTGGCAAAGAGCGACGTTTTTGTCGGATTGTGCGACAAGATAGCGACTGCGGTTGTAGACAACAACGTCGAGGACGTCGAAGCGCTTAAAGGCGTCAAGACCCCCGACGGCACGATTGACGAGCTTATCACCAACGCCACCGCAAAGACCGGCGAAAAAATTTCGTTGCGTCGCGCGGTCATATTGAGCGGAAAGAACGTAATAGAGGAAGCGTATATACACATGGGCGGCAAAATGGGCACGCTCGTAGAGGTCGCGTGCGACGGGCTTGACACCGCCGCAGTCGGCGAAGTCGTTTCCATGGCTCACGACGTGGCTATGCACATTGCGGCGTTCCAGCCCGCTTATATACGCAAAAGCGACGTTCCCGAGTCCGAGATAGCTCACGAGCGCGAAATCATAACGCAACAGCTCAAAAACGACCCCAAACTTGCGAACAAGCCCGAACAGGCGCTTGCTAAAATAACGGAAGGTAAGCTCGGTAAGTTCTTCGAAGAAAACTGCTTGCTGTATCAGGCGTTTGCCAAAGACCCGTCGATAACGGTCGAACAGCTTGTCGAGCAGACAGCCAAAAAGACCGGCGCGAAGCTCGAAGTTTTGCGCTTTGCCAAGTTCGTCATGGGCGAAGGCATAGAAAAACGCACCGACAATCTTGCCGAAGAAGTTGCCAAACTTTCGGGTAAATAAATAAATGTAAGTCGGCTTGCCGCTTTCGCGACGAGCCGATTTTGTATATGAAAATAGACGGCTTCGCTTTGCGAACTCGCGAGCGGAGCGTTCAAGGAGCGCGATATGTATAAGAGAGTTCTGTTAAAGCTCAGCGGCGAAGCGCTTGCGGGTGCGAGCGGTACGGGCATAGACCCGATAACGGTGGATAAAGTCGTTTGTCAGCTTGTCGAGCTTGCGGCGAACAAGGTGGAAATCGCAATAGTCGTCGGCGGCGGCAATTTTTGGCGCGGCAGACAGGGCGTCGCGATGGACAAAGTAACCGCCGACCATATGGGCATGCTTGCGACCATCATGAACGCGCTCGCATTGCAGGACGCTATCGAGAAAAAAGGCGTGCCGACGCGTGTTCAGACGGCGCTTTCCATTCCTGCCGTAGCCGAGCCGTTTATATTGAGAAAGGCATTGCGGCATTTCGAGAGCGGGCGGATAGTCATATTCGCTTGCGGCACGGGCAATCCGTATTTTACTACCGACTCGGGCGCGGCGCTTCGCGCGGCCGAAATAAAAGCCGACGTGTTGCTCATGGCGAAGAACGTGGACGGAGTGTACGATTGCGACCCCAAAACGAGCAAGACCGCAAAAAAACTCGACGAGCTGTCGTATATGGACGTCATAAACAAAAACATCGCCGTTATGGACTTTACGTCCGTTACGATGTGTATGGAAAACAAGGTTCCCATTGTGGCGTTCGGGCTTGCCGAAGAAAACAGTATTATTCGCGCGGCGAGCGGCGAAAAAATAGGCACTATAATACATTAGTCGCGGCACATCGAAATTAATCAAGGAGATTAACATTATGCAGAACGAAACGCTCATAGAGCAGTCTAACAAAATCGACGAGAAATTCAACAAGGTTATAGACCACCTCAAATCGGAGCTGAATTCCATGCGCGCAGGCCGCGCCAATCCCGTGGTTTTGAGCCGCGTAACGGTAGATTATTACGGAATGCAGACGCCGCTCAACCAAATGGCGAACATATCGGTTACCGACGCGCGCACGCTCACGGTGTCGCTTTACGACGTGTCCGCGCTTCAAACCGCAAAAAAAGCGATAATAGCCGCCGACCTCGGATTGAACCCCGTCGACGACGGAAAAGTTATCCGTCTCGCGTTTCCTCAGCTTACCGAAGAACGCCGCAAGGACCTTATCAAGCAGGTGAAAAAGGTGGGCGAGGACAGCAAGGTTGCGCTTCGTAACGAGCGCCGCGACGCGCTTGACGTGGGCAAACGCCTTAAAAAGGACGTTTCTGAGGACGAAACCGCGGAATACGAAAAAGTCATACAGAAAAAACTCGACGGCGCAATCGAGAAAGTCGATAAGCTCATAAAGGAAAAGGAAGCCGACCTTCTTGAAATCTGACGAAGCAAAAATCCCGCGCCATGTCGGAATCATCATGGACGGCAACGGCAGATGGGCTACACGGCGCATGCTTCCGCGTACGGCCGGGCACCGCGCCGGCGTAAAGAACATCACGCCCGTCGTGTCTGCGGCGTTTGACGTCGGTGTGGAGTGTGTAACGCTTTACGCGTTTTCGACGGAAAACAGGGGGCGGGATAAGGCTGAGGTCGACGCGCTTATCGACCTTATCAGAAAGCGTTTAAAGCCGATGACGAGGGAGCTTATTGCTCGCGGTGCGCACGTCGTATTTTCGGGCGATACGAGTTATTTTCCCGACGACGTGCAGCAAATCATGTCGGAGATTGCCGCGGAAAACGTCGACGGCTATGAAAAAACTGTCAATATAGCGCTTGATTACGGCGGCAGGGAAGAGATTGTCCGTGCGGCAAAACTCGCTTCCGAAAGCGGCGAGGTTACGGCGCAGAGCTTTGAACGCGGGCTGTACACTTACGGATTGCCCGACCTCGACATGATAGTCCGTACGGGCGGCGAGAAGCGGCTCAGCAACTTTTTGCTGTATCAAGCCGCATATGCCGAGTTATTTTTTACGGACACGCTTTGGCCGGACTTCGGCGGCGAAGAGCTTGCCGAGATGTTTTGTCAATACAATAAAAGAACGAGAAGATTCGGAAAATGAATAAAACAGGCATTCGTATCTTTACAGGTACCGTAATAGCAATCGTATATATCGGCGTGCTGCTGCTCGCCGCATACGTACACCCGATATTTTTCGACGTGTTCGTATTTTTGTTGT
The DNA here is from genome assembly GCA_949948785.1 of uncultured Christensenella sp. Classification (GTDB taxonomy): domain Bacteria; phylum Bacillota; class Clostridia; order Christensenellales; family Pumilibacteraceae; genus Anaerocaecibacter. Next base: position 10,382 of record CATLGX010000038.1, read on the forward strand.
GCGCGGGCGGAGCATGGGAAATGGCGCGCGCGCTGTCCAAAAAGTTCAGTCCTGCGATACTCATTATCGACATGATAGCGGTAGTCGTCGGTTTCGGCGCGTTCTGGTTTGCTCAATACTTTTTCAAATCGTATTCCGCAGGGCTTACGGGCTACTTCGTTTCGCTTGTCGTAATGATAATCGTAACGGTGCTTGTAACGGCTTTTTCTAAGACATACGTCAAAGGCAATGCGTTTACGACGATATTCGTAATGCTGTATCCCACGGCGATACTGATGTTTTCGGTCGGGTTCAATTACTTTATCAATCTCGATTTCGACTGGGTGGCGGGGTCCACACCGTTCAGAAACGCGGCGCTGTGTCTTATTTTCATCGTGCCTGCGTTTACGGACAGCTTCGCATACCTCGTAGGCAGTATTTTCAAAGGCAAAAAGCTCTGTCCCAAAATAAGTCCTAACAAGACGATTTCGGGCGCTATCGGCGGGCTTCTCGGCGGCATGCTCGGCGCGGGGCTTATACTTCTCGCGACGTTTCTCGCGACGAAGTTCGGCGTCAATGTGCTGGGGCTTGAAAAACTGACCGACGACGGCTGGACGGCAACCGTAGTCAACTTCTTGATGCTCGGACTGTTCGGCGCAGTGTTTGACCAGACAGGCGATTTGATAGCGTCGTTTATCAAGCGTCAAGTGGGGATAAAAGACTATTCGAACCTGTTGCCGGGGCACGGCGGCGTGCTCGACCGCGTTGACGGGTTCATGTTTTGCGGCGTGTTTTTCTACATGTACTTCGCCGTAATGATGTTGATAGTATGATTGAACTCGCGTTGCTCGGCTGTACAGGCTCTATCGGCACGCAAACGCTCGATATAGTCCGTGCAAATCGGGAAACAATCAAGATAAACGCGCTTGTCTGCGGCTCGAATGCGGAGACGCTTGCGGCTCTTTCCAAAGAGTTCGATTGCCGAATCCTCGGCATTTACGACAAGAGCAAATATGCCGAGCTTAAAGCGCGCGTTCCGCGCGGAACGACTATATATTGCGGCGACGACGCATTGATTGTGCCCGCAAAAAGCGCGAAAACGGTAGTAAACGCCGTTGTCGGCATGGTCGGACTGAAAAGCGTGCTTGCCGCGCTCGAAGAAAAAGCGACGGTCGCGCTTGCCAATAAGGAATCCCTCGTCGCGGGCGGCGAACTTGTCAAAGCCGCGCTCGAAAAAGGCGGCGAGATACGACCCGTCGATTCCGAACATTCCGCTGTGTGGCAGGTAACGCGCGGCGATAAAAAATTCAAACGCATAATATTGACGGCGAGCGGCGGACCGTTTTATTTTTACGACGGCGCGCTCGATAAAGTTACGCCCGAGCAAGCGGTGGCACACCCGAATTGGCGAATGGGCAAAAAGGTTTCAGTCGACTCCGCCACGATGATGAATAAAGCGCTCGAAATCATAGAAGCGCGGTGGCTTTTCGATACAGTCGATATAGACTACGTAATCCACCCCGAAAGCGTTGTGCATTCTATGGCGGAATATG
>CATLGX010000039.1 GCA_949948785.1 uncultured Christensenella sp.
GTTGCTTATAAGGAAGTTGCGCACTTCGTTTCTGCCGTAGTCGAAGCAACGCGTACCCCATTCCTTGTGCTCCATTTTGAGCGGGTCGCCGTACTCGTAAAGCGGACCGCCGTCGAACTCGTAAAGCCCGTCGCCGTTTTTGGGGAAATGCCCGGGTACCCAGTCGAGTATGACGCCGATACCGAGCGAGTGCATTTTATCGACGAGGTACATGAAGTCTTCGGGCGTACCGTAACGGCTCGTCGGCGCGTAATAACCGGTAACCTGATATCCCCACGACCCGTCGAAAGGATATTCGGCTATGCCCATAAGCTCCAAATGCGTATAACCGAGTTCTTTGAGATAATCGCCCATTTCGTCGGCGAACTTGCGGTAGTCGAACGTGTTGCCGTCGGCATATCTGCGCCACGACGCGATGTGCGCCTCGTAAATGCTCATCGGCGCGGAATACGGCTCGGCTTTATTCTTGATATACTCGCCGTCGCTCCATTTAAAACTTTCTATATCGACGACTTTCGCGTTGGTGCCCTCGAAAGTCTCGCGGTGGAAAGCGAACGGGTCGCATTTATATATGGGGTACGAAAAACCGTTTTCTATATAAAACTTGTAATTGTCGTACAGCTTGACGCCCGACACTTTGACTTCCCAAATCCCCGCTTCGGTTATCTTGGTCATACGGTTGGCGTTCACGTCCCAACCGTTGAAGTCGCCTATTACAGATATCGACGTCGCCCGCGTAGACCATACGCGGAATACGGCTTCACCCGTACGCTTATCGAAATGACACCCCAAATATTTGTAGGCGTCAAACATATCGCCGTGGTGGTATGCGTCCAGCAGCATGTTTTCCATTAACTGTCTCCCATTACAAATTATTGTGAATTTTTCATTCCTTAAAATTATACATCATTTCAAATCAAATATCAAGCCATTATATCAAAATTCCGCATAAAGAAAGAAATAGTTTTTTATCTATTATGCGCGAAACTTCTGCCGCGTCCGACGCAAAATCCGAAATTACCCGTTTATCCGTTACTTCAAAAACCCTTTGATTATCATTGCCTCGGCGTCCTGTTTGGACAGTCCGAGCGTTTCCAGCTTGACGAGCTGTTCGCCCGCGATTTTGCCGATTGCCGCTTCGTGCATAAGCTCCGCGTCGACGTTTTCGGCGCTCACTCTCGGCGACGAACGGATGACCGCGTTATCCATCATTATTCCGTCGCACTCGACGCGTCCGAAACACGCCGTCCTGCCGCGCACTTCGGACACGAACTCCTGCACGCTTCCGTCGCGCGCGACGGAACGGCTGACGACTTCCACCGAACTGTTCTTGCCGACCAAGTCTACTTCGAAATACGTCGTCGCCGTTTGATTCTCGCTCGTTAAAACGCGTTCCGAAATATTGAGTTTCGCGCCTTTGCCGAGCGTTGCCGTCGTCTTTCTGACCGAGGTCGTAACGCCGCCGAGCTGCACGGTTTCCATATCGAACGCGCTGTCGTCGTCCATGAATATTTCCGTTACGGGATTAAGCACGCGCCCGCCCGTGCCCACGCCTGTACCTATATGCTTTTCGATATATTTTACCCGACTGCCCTTAGCGAGATGAAAAGCATGTATTCCGTCGTGCTGCGATTTTTGCGAGCCGCAATTGTCTATGCCGCAACCCGCGACTATAACCACTTCGGCGTCCTCGCCGATGTAAAAATCATTGTAAACGAGGTCGGTCAAGCCGCTTTCCGTCATGATTACGGGAATATGCACGCTTTCGCCTTTGACCCCCGCCTTTACCGAAATATCGATGCCCGACTTATCCGTTTTGGGCGTAATTTCCACGCCGGCGGAATTACCGCGCGCCACGCCCTTGCCGTTTTCGCGCAGATTGAACGCTCCGCTCTGCGGCAGAGCTTCGAGGTCTGCGACTTGCGCGAGCAGACGTTTTTCCAATTCGTTAAGCGCGTTTGCCATTATTCTCTCCTCCCGCAAGCCGTCCGCATGCCGAAACCGACACCGAACGTATATGCTTCAATACTTCGTCGGGCGCGCCGACTCGCGCGACCTTGCCGCCGTCGAGAACGACCAGCTTGTCCGCGCCGCGCATTATCCGTTCTTGATGCGAAACGAGCACCGATATGCGCCCTTCGCCTTTCAGCGCGGCAAACGCGCCCGAAAGACGGTCGAAGCTCCAAATATCTATTCCCGCTTCGGGTTCGTCAAACACCGAAACGCGGCATTTTCTTATAAGCGCCATGGCAATCTCTATGCGTTTAAGTTCGCCGCCCGAAAGATTGCCGCTCAACTCGCGGTCTATATAGTCTACCGCACAAAGCCCCACCTCGCTCAAACAGTCGCAAAGTTCGGCGCGCGTGGGTTTTCCGCCGCGCGCGGCTTCGAGCAAATCCCCCACCGTAAGCCCCTTGAATCGCACGGGTTGCTGAAAAGCGAACGCTATACCGCGCCGCGCACGCTCGGATACGGAAAGCCCCGTTATATCGTCGCCGTCGAGAACGACCGTACCGTCGTTCGGCGTTATTATGCCCATGATTATCTTGGCAAGCGTTGTCTTGCCGGACCCGTTGTGTCCCGTTATTATCGTCTGCTCGCCGTCGTTAAAATCGAGATTAACCCCATCGAGTATCGTTCTTTTTCCGTCCGTTCCGTCGACGGCGTACCGTATGTTCCGCAGTTGCAGCATATCATCCTCGTCGTTTTGTTCCCGTGCGCAAGATTGCTTCGCCCGCGCATTCGGTTTTTAAAGTTTACCACATATATCTTGCGTCGGTCAAGCGTTTATAACACATATCCTACTTATTCAGTAGGATATTGGGCGCAAAAAATGTGAAATTTTCGTGTAATAAAGCGGCGGACGCAAGCGAGCGCTTGACATACGCTGTATGATTTTGCTACAATGCTATAAATAATATAAGAAAAGCGCGGTACCAAAAAGCAACGAACATGAAACGCATGATTCTCGTATCGTCTCCGCCCGCATGCGGCAAGACTTACATATCCAGACAATTGGCAAAAAACCTCAAACATGTGGTGTATCTCGACAAAGATACGCTTATCCCTCTTTCCAAACAGATATTCCGCGTAGCAAAAAAACCGTACAACAGAAGCTCGGATTTTTTCGAAGAAAATATACGCGATTACGAATACGAAGTTATACTCGACCTCGGATTCGAGGCGCTTTTATACGACGATACGGTGCTTATCAACGCGCCGTTCACGCGCGAAATGCGCGACAAGGAATATATCGACGCCCTTAAAGCCAAACTCGCGGGTTACGGCGCAAAGCTCGTAATAATATGGGTGGTAACCGACCCCGAAGTTTGCCGCGAGCGCATGATACGCCGCAATTCCGACCGCGACGTTTACAAAATACGACACTGGGACGAATATGTGAAAACTGTGGACTTTTCAACGCCGAAAGAGCTTGATTCTCCCGACGTAAAAGACGACCTGCTTCTCTTCTACAACTCGTCGGAAGCCGAATACGTCAAATCGATGCACGACATCATTTCCGTTCTGGAAGAAGAATAATATGCAAACGACGACAAGACAAGACCGATTTATAGCCGTAGGCAAAGACGGCGGAACGGGCAAACACAAGTATTCCGACGCGATATCGGCGTACAAAAGCGTTTCCGCCGAGGACAAGCGCCGAGCGTTTATAATGCTGGGCGCGGCAGGCGGCACGGTCGCTTTCATGTTGCTCTCGCGTCTGCTGTGGCTGTTGAAACCGTTATACGACCTCGCCGATTACGGCATGCTCTCCGAAATAATCTACTATATCGTACTCGGCATAGTCTGCACGGTATTTATCATTACGCTCAATGCCGTAATAAAAAATACGTGCGACGTCAAACTGTTCCGTCGCAGAGCGCGGACAGTCAACATCCCCCGCGCGCTCGGCGTGATTGCCATTGCCGCCGCAACCGTTTTTATCGTCAGCGCCACATTCGGATTTCAACTCAAACTGCAAAAGGAAATGGGCATGGGCGTGTCCATTTCAACGGCGTTTACCAACATATCGGTATATCTGTATTACGGTTTGCACATGTGGCTCGGTTTTACGGCGGCGGCGCTCGTACAATATGCGCTGAGCATGCTCTTCCCCGCTAAACACACCGTGCCGTGGGGCGCGATATTTTTGGTAACCGTGTACGGGCTTTTGGAATTTATATTCGAGTACACGACCACGGACCACCTGTTTTCCGCGTATTACTACTTTATGACGTACGCTTACGCGGCAATCTACATTCTGACGGGACGGAGCTTCCACGTGAGTTTCTGGGCGTCGATAGCGGTAATGATTCTCTGATGGACAAAACGGCAGTCAAGCAAAAACTGAATAAAATAGGCGGCGTGCTTCTCGTTTTCGCGAGAAAAAACTATCTAATGCTCGGCTATATAATCACGGCGATTCTCATCGAACTGACGGGGATAGCTGTTACCAGCGGCAGATTCTATATGACGTCGCCGTGGCTGTACTTTACGTTTATCGCTCTTCCCTGCCTTATATCGATGTATATACCGGGCAACCGCCGCCGTTATGCGCTGTTTATTGTCGCCATTATAGCGAACATAATTCTCGACATGCTGTTCATAATAATTTTCGACAGCACCAACGGCACTGTTTTCGATTATGCGATGTTCACGTTGCGCATGGACGCAATGATGATTATAGAAAGCCTGCCCATCAGCTTCACTTTTGTTTTCGTAGCGGCTGTGGCGCTCGCGCTGTACTGCACTTTGGGCGTCATGCTTAAAAAATACATGTTGGAACCCGACGTCAAAAAATCGGCAATGATAACGACGGCGGCGCTTCTTGCCGCATGCTTCGGCGCGGACGCTTTGCTCTTATACTTCGGCAACTGCGACAACAACGCAAACGACCTGAGTTACAGACTTTACAGAGACGAAACGGGAACCTATTCGAATAAAGGCATCGTAGGCAATCTCGCCAACGAGCTTGCGCGCGGCTGGTGGTTTTCCGACGTAGACATGGGCGACGCGGCGGAACTTGCCGAGTTCGTGTACAAAGAAAAAACAGAGCCGACGGCGATGTTCGGCGCGGCGAAAAACTATAACGTAGTAACTGTGCTGTGCGAGAGCTTCGAGTGGTTTACCTTCCTCGCCGACGAAGAACGCTATCCGAACGGCTTCGCGAAACAGCTCACGGGCGACGACGCCATGACGAAAGAACAGCTCCAATCCGCATTGCGCGAGCTTTATCCCAATCTTTACCGCATATACGATTCGCCCTCTACGGTCGTATTCAATAATTCTCACTCGCTCGAAAAAACGGACATATCCGAAAACAAATCGATAATCGGCAATTATCCGCTGTACGAATATATCAATTACTCGTACCCCAAAAACACAGTGCCGTACAGCCTGCCCAACACGCTTAAAAATCTCGAAGGGATTTTAAGCAATTCGTTCCACGACGGCTACAAGACTTTTTACAACCGCAACACCCACCACACCAACGCGCTCGGCTTCGAGAGTTTTACTTCCGCGGAGGACATGGGCATAAACGACGACACGACGGGCGTAGGCGAACGCAACCTCGACACTAAAATGATGCAGGCGTGCAAAACGCAAATGTTCCCGACCGACAGACGTTTCAATACGTTTATCACGACCATCACCCAGCACGGTCAGTACGCTTACCGCGAAAACCTCACACACTACTACGCAAAAATGGACGAGCTGGGAATCCTGCCGTTCGACGAGAACGACGAGGACGCGAACTCGCTCAGATACTACTGCGCGGCGGGCATGGATTTCGACAGAGCGATAGGAATAATGCTCGATTACCTCGATAACACCGTCGATAAAGACGGCGTGAGACTGTCCGACAAAACGCTCGTTACAATGTTCGGCGACCACAACTGCTACTATCAAGGCGTGAGCAATTACGTAAAAAATATATTCTCTTACGACGTGGAAAACTACACCGAGCTTTACCGCGTTCCCGTAATGATGAAGATAGGCAATCGAAACGTCGCAAGCCTTCTCGCGGATAACGGGCAATCGGACGACGAAAACAACGAAATCGGCGGAAACGACGGCGTAAGCCGCGCATATTTTATAGAAAAATTCACTTGCGTCGTAGACATCATGCCGACAATTCTCGACGTGCTCGGCATTATCGGATTTAAAAATCTCATGTACGGCGTGAGCGCGTTCTCGGATGAAGCGTCGGTACTGTACTCTCGTGCTTACGACAGGTTTCTGACCGACAAAGTTTATTTCAACTCCATGAGCAACTTGACGTATAAAGCGCCCGACGCGGACTTGAAAGACATCGAACAAAAGTGCATAACTCTGCTCGACAAAATTTCGCATACAAACCGCATGTTCGCCGGCGACTTTTTCAAGGGCGCGCGCGAAAAAGAATACTTCGACAGGCTGAAAGCCCTGCAAGAGGAGACGGCATGAAAACGATTTTAAACGTCTCGCTCGCATTGACAAGCGCGCAGGACTTCGCGCTTACAATCACGCTCGTCGTGTTCGTCCTCCTGACCGCTCTTCTCGCGGCGTTTATAATAATGCTGTTTGCGTGGAAGCGTTTTCGGGATTTCTTCTTTGCCGACAAAAAGAAAAAAGAAAAACAGCCGCGCACAAAAACGGCAAAATCGCAAAAAGCCGAACCGAACCGCGCGCAAAACCGTGTGCAAGCGCCCGCAAACAGTTCCGCGAAAATCGCGAAAACGCGCGCAAGCTCCGAATATCGCATAGACGATTGTTGCGACGGCGTACCAACAGTACCGCTCAACGGCACGACGGAACTGCATGTTCCGCCTGCCGCAACAGCCCCAAAAGCCGTTAAACGCACCGACACAACTCTCGACAAAATCCCTACGGTTGTTATCGGCGCGCCCAAAACGACGGACCGTACCGCCGCGGCTTCATCCAAAAAGCAAGCGGGCGCTACGTCTAAAACGTCGCCCGTAAAAAATCCCGCCGCAAATCGTGCGTCAGGCAAAACCCCGACCTCGGAAACTACGGCGAAAAAAGGCGGGAAATGAAAATTTTCGGACACAGATTATGGCGTTCGACGCTCATGCCATGCGCATACGGAATTTTAACCGGCGTATTATGCGGCGTTTTTTTGACGCTGTTTTTGATTTGCTCGAAAGTAGTTGCGCATTTCGCATTTTCGCTGTACGAGGAGAGAAACGGCGCGCTCGCCGTCGTGTGCATAATTACGCTCGTACTGCTCTGCTGTCTTTTGACCGCCGTAATACAAACGCTCTGTCCGAGCGCAAAAGGCAGCGGCGTGCCTCTTGCCGAAGGCAATGCGCGCGGGATACTGCGCGTCAAATGGCTATCGACCGCCGCGGCGCTTATTGCGGGCAGTCTTTTGGCTTTTGCGAGCGGCATGCCGCTCGGCAGCGAAGGCCCGTCGGTCGGCGCAGGCGGACTTATAGGCGACGGCGCGGCACGTGCTATGAAACAAACCGACGAGCGCCGCCGCTGTATGATAACCGGCGGAGCGAGCGCAGGTCTCGCCGTCGCTTTCAACGCGCCGCTGACGGGCATATGTTTCGCGCTCGAAGAAACGCATAAACGATTTTCGCCGCTCATTTTCGCGTCGGCGGTTTCCGCCGTTGTCGCGGCGGTAATAACGTCTCAACTCGCTTTCTGGGGATTCGGACAAATTCCGTATCTCGACGCGCTCGGCGTCGGCGCAAACCTATGCGTGCTGTCGTTTTTAAAACCGACGGCGTATAAGAGCGTAACCGCCGCGCTCGCCGCGTGCGGAACAGCCGCGCTGTGCGGCATATGTTGCGCCGTTATCGGAATAGCGTTTAACCGCTTGATTAAACTTTTGTCGCGGCTTTTCGGAAAAATCAAAAGCGCAACGTTGCGATTACTTCCGCCGTTTTTGACTGCGGCGGTTTGCGGACTGTCGCTGTATACGCTTGCGGGCGGAGGCGAAGCCTCGCTTGCCGAACTAAACGTCGATACCGCGGCATGGCTGCTTTTCGCAATGCTCGCCGCACGCTTCGTATCGACGGCATTAGCGAGCGGCGCGAGCGCGACGGGCGGACTGTTTCTGCCGATGATAACTATCGGCGGGCTTTTAGGCACGCTTATGGCGAAAATGTTTTCGGCGTGGGGCGTGAACGACGCGTATTTTGCAAATACAGTCATATTGTGCGTCTGCGCGTACTTCGCGGCAAGCGTTCGCGCGCCCATAACCGCCGTTGCCCTGTCGGTAGAACTTACAGGCAGCTTTGTCAATCTCCTGCCCTGCGTAATAGCCGTCGCGGTTGCGACCGTAATATCCGACGCGACCAAAACCGAACCGCTGTACGAACGCATGCTCGACGATATGAAAATATCGGCAACGCCGATAAACGCGAAGTACCGAACGGCGCGAGGAACGGTTACGGCAAAATCGAGCGTAGCACACCGCAAGATAAGCAATGTGCTGTGGCCTTATAACTCGCTCGTAGTCGGGCTTGAACGCGACGGCGTGGAAATAGTTCCCGACGGCGAAACCGAGCTTTTGCAAGGCGACAGATTAACTGTACGCGCCGAAAAAGTCAATCCCGACGCATTTATAAGCGAACTCTCCGACTTGATTTCAATTGAACAATAAACCGTAATTTCCGATTCGCAAGTTATACGACGAGCGACCCGAAAAACATCCGACGCAAGACAAAAGTATCTCCAACCGTCCCGTCTCTCTTCTCGCCCCTCTTCTCAAGGAAGGGGCTTTTTGCATAACGCGCCATTTGTCGACCGAGTAAGTAGCTTTCGTATCACGGCACGGCTTATCTCCTATCCAAGACGGCGATGAACGGCATCTCGTCTCGCCCGGCTTATCCCAAGGAAAGACTTATACGCGCCGCTTGCCCCCTCCTGCGGGAGGGACCCGCCTAAGGCGGACGGGGGCATCTATGTACGGCTCGCTTGTCGGCATTATTTTTTCGCATACATTCGGAAAGGCATAAAACACTTGCACGCAAAAAAACTCCCGCTTTCGCGAGAGCTTTTTGTTTAATGGTTTTTTACGCTACTGTAACTGAGACAGACAAACCGCCGCTGCTCTCCGTTATTGTGAACGTATACGTTGCGGTCTTCGATACAGACATATTGTTCGCCATGGAAATATTGCTGCCGCCGCCTGTAAGATTTTGCTGCCAAAGCATATCGGAATCTTTTGCGGCGAACTTTACGAACTTACAATCGTCGCCCGCACCGAGCTTGACGGTAAGCGTCCACGAACTGCCGCTCTTTGTAGCTTTAAGACCCTTATGTCCGCTGGCGTTCCAGTTGTTCCAACTGAAATCGGCGTCCGTTATGTTGCCCGCGAGATAGACGTTGCCGGCGACGGCCTCTTCGCCCTTGATAGACGTTTCGTCCTGCGAAACGTCGCGCGCGCCGTAAACTTCCCACTTACCGTCCTTCTTTTTGAGGTAAATGTCGAAAGTGCCGTCCTTTACTACGGACACGGTACCGCTCACAAAGCTCAGCCCCGTCGATGCGGAGTCGAGCGCACCCACCGTTATTTTACTGCCGTCCACTTTGAATTCAAGCGCGCCCGCGGTAAGCGCCGCTTTTTTAAGCATGTACTCTTCCGTTACGCCTGCCATAGGGTTCGCGTTTTTGGCCATGGCTTTGCCGTTGACCGTTGCCGTCGAAGGCGTGGGCGTAGGGTCGACTATTCCGCCGCCGCCGCTCGAATCGGGCGCGGACCAATCGGCATAGAGGTAGAGATTGCCGTCGGTAACGGCGGGCATTTTATCGACTGTAAACAGCTCGCCGTCCTTGGAATAGCGCCAACCGAGGAACGTCAAGTCCGTTCTTTCGGACTTGGGCGTGGGCAACGTCTCGCCCACCGAGTAGTTTGCGATATACGCATTATCGGCGTAATACGTATCGGCGTCCGCTTCGGTTACGCCAGCGTCCACTATTGTATTGAGTTTTTTCTGCCCGCCAACAAAGTTCCAGCCGGGATTGAGAATTACTTTATAATCGCTCGTCGCCGAAACCTTGACGGGCGAGGACGCGCTCTCGGCTTTTACGTTCGTTGCGACGGTCGCCGCAAGCCCGCAAAACGCGGTTGCGACGGCGACAGTTGCCGCAAGAGAGGAAATCTTTTTATTGGTTTTGTTCATTTCTCTTTTCATGGTTGCGCCTCCTTAACCCGCGATAATCGCAACGCCGTACGTGCCGAGCGTCGTGCCGCTGAGGTTGTAACCCGCATACACGGTTTTGCCGCTCTGTATAGTCGTCGCCGAACCCGTATTGATGTAGACGTGCGTCTTGCCGCTAGTTCCCTCGACGACGAAGTCCATAAGTCCGTTTGTCATCTTGGCGGACGCCCAGTTGACTTTGCCGTTGATAAGCTCGGGATGAGCGTTGCGCACTTCGGTGAGCTTGCGCATCCAGTTGAGCATGGAATCGGCGTCCGCATCCTGCGCGTCTACGCCTTTAACGTTCGACGTGGCGTTAAGTCCCACAAGTTCGCACTTATAGTTATTAAAGCCTATATCGAAAATCGCGTTTTTCTCGATATCGTCAAACCACTTCATGGGCTGACGGTAAATGCGGTCTTCGTGCGCGCCTTCTTTTTCGCCCGTAAGACGGGTGTTCATGTTGCCCGTCATGCCCAGCTCGTCGCCGTAGTATATCCAGCTTATTCCGGGCGTAGTCATGTTGAACGCATAGTACAGGCGGAGCAGTTTGTCGGTCATGGACACCATCTGCGCGTTAGCCGACTTGGTGGGCGACTTGGCGCAATCCTGCGTCGCGTCGTTGAAGAAAGACCGCCACAGCTCGTCGTTGCCGTGCGTTTGCATATTCATGAGGTCGCGCGCGCGCGGCAGGTCGTGGTTGGACGTGTAGCGTCCGTCGATATAGTTGGCGTTATATGTGGGATAGCCCTTGACGTCGTGGAACACGCCGTTATCGGTGTACTGCTCGCCCTGCAACTCTTTCTTGTAATTGCTGAGCGCGCCCGTCGACCAGTTAGCATAATCGGCTGCGGTTTCCGAAGTGCCGGCTTTAAGTGCGCCGCCGCCCGCCGCGGCAAACGCGTGTCCGCTCTCGTAATAGCCGTGGAAGTTGAACTGCGAATCCATACCTTCGAAGAACGGTCCGACGTTTTCGGGATTGCCGTCGAGGTTCTCGCCGACGAGGAACGCGTTGGGATAGTGGGATTTGAGTTTATAGTTGAACTCGCGCCAGAAGTTCATATTGCGCGTCATGTCGTAAGCGTAAGCGACATTGTTTTTGTCTCTGATATCGCCCGCGCCGCCGTCGGAGTAGCGGGTTTCGTTCTTCATGTAAATATGCTTTACCGCGTCGAGACGGAAGCCGTCGAGACCGAACGCCATCCAGTATTTGCAGACGTCGAGTATTGCGTCGCGCACGGGCTGATAGTCGTAGTTAAGCTCGGGCATGCTGCTGCCGAACGACGAGTAGAAGTAGTAACCGTGCGAATCCTCGTACCACTGCGCTTTTTCGGGATTGTAGTTGGGGTTGCGCGTGCCGTCCTTATTAAA
>CATLGX010000040.1 GCA_949948785.1 uncultured Christensenella sp.
GCTTCGGCAAAAACCAACATCAAAGACGGCACGGTCAAAGTCGACATATTAGACTACCCCGCAACCGCCGTCAAGTTTTCGGGCATTGCGAAAAACGCAGTAGCACGGGAAGCCGGCGCGCTTATTGAATCCGCGACGGACGCGCAAATTCCGTTTGTCGCCGCCGCCGCGCCCGACGGCGGAAGCGCCGCAATTTACGTTATATTCGCAAAAGAGCTTGCTCCCGACGACGTTATTTCCGCATCGGGCGCGCTCGGTTGTTGCGGTGTGGCGGCTACGCCCGATTTTACGCCGCTTATGTCGGTGCTCGAAAAAGGCACGGCGCTGTCTACGGACCTTTTCGCATTCAAGCCGCTGTACGCGGAAATAGGCGGAGTAAAGCTCAGTGCGAAAGCGGCGGCTACGCTCGACGCCGCGATAGCGAAACGCATCAAAGCCGCGATAGCCGCCGCAAACTCGGCTACAGAAGACCAAGTAGCCGCGTTGCTTTCCGATAAAGCGTAAGCCATGACCGAGGACGAGCTTAAAGCGCTGAAAACCCGCGTCGACGCGGACGACCCCGATGCGATGTGCGCATATGCGCAATATATCGCGCCGTTCGATGTCGCCGAGTCGGAAAAATTCTTCGAGCTTGCCGCCCAACTCGGTCAGCCCGTAGCCGCGGAACACGTAGGCGACGTTGCGCTCGCAAAAGGCGACGTCGAACACGCCGTCGCATGTTTCCGTATCGGCGCAAAAGCGGGTATACTCGACTGCTCCGTCAAAATCGCCGCGGCAAATCTTGCGACGGACGAACGCGCGGCTGTGCGCGAACTCGAAGACCTCGCCGAAATCGGCGTAAAATCGGCTTGCGAAACACTCGCCGAATATCATAAATCACAGGGCAACCGCAAACAATACGCATACTGGCGCTCGCTCGTAAAATGAAAAACAAAAAGCTAAGAAACGCCGTCGAAACAAACGACGACAATATAAAAGACGCAGGCGACGCAGTTCCGACCGAAGACGTTCCCGAAAACGCGCAAACTGACTCGGAAACGTCCGTTTGTAATCCGCAAACGCAAAATGCGGACAGCTCGTCCGATAAAAAACGACGCGGCAAAAAGAAAGAGCTGTCCGGAGCTTATTGGTACACGCTCAAAGACGACGCGGAGCTTTTGAAATGTCAGCAGATACGCACGCTTATACACGTCATCGCGCTGATGTTGCAACTCGTCGTACTCGTCATGCCGCAGGAAGGGTTGGAGTACGTAACCAAATATATATCGTCGTATGCGTTCGTATATATGTGGGCGGTGTTTATAACGCTCGGCACGTCGGTATACGTCATTATCATGGACTGCGTGCGCAACAAAATACAAAAACGCATACCGATAGAGCGCGCGCCCAAAAACGGGTTCAAACGCCGCGCATTCTTCACCGCCGAACTCGATATTGCCGTCAACGCGCTCATATTCCTCTTCGAGCTGACGTTCGTATGTATTCATTACGACGGGTTCGGGCTACTCTCTATGTTTATCACCGCGACGGCGACGGGCGTTGCCGTGTGGGCGCGGCAAATAGAGCACTTGACGCTTAAAGACGCCGAACTTATTCAAGCTCCCGAAAATCACGAAGACTCGGACGAGAACGCCGAAAAGTAAATTCGCCACGCATAGTCGCCCATCGTTCCAAAAAAACAACCGCACATAAAAATTGCAAAAACACTGCTCAAATAATTGCAAAACCGTAAAATGTGTGGTATAATCGATAACGGTCGGTACAATAACCAACTGCAAATGCCGACAACGTATACTAGGTTTCGTCGCTGCGCGACGACAGCCCTTCGGACTGCGGCGGTTCTTCTCACCGCCGACAACGTACAATACATTTTTCATATCTGCTTCCGTGGCTCAGTTGGTAGAGCGAGTGATTCGTAATCACTAGGTCGGCGGTTCGAGTCCGCCCGGAAGCTCCAAGATTATCGGTCCGTAAATCTTACGATTTACGGACCGATTTTTTGTTCCGCGCTTGTCGGATAATATTGCAATTGACTTGAAAATACTAATTTGCTATACTCTGTTTTATGGAAACGCATATTGTATTCGGCGAGGAAATTTGATATGGCGATGTGGAATCCGTGGCACGGTTGCCGCAGACATAGTGAGGGATGCAAATACTGTTATATACATAAAGGCGATTTCAAGCGCAATGTCGATACGAATAATATCGTAAAGACCGATAATTTCAATGCACCCATCGCCAAAAACAAGTCGGGCGAATATAAAATCAAATCGGGACGAACGGTCTTTCTCGGCTTTTCTACGGATTTTCTGATAGAAGACGCAGACAAATGGCGTACCGAATGCTGGCAAATGATACGCGAGCGCTCCGACCTTAGTTTCTTGTTTTTAACAAAGCGCATCGAGCGGTTTGCGGATTGCATACCAAATGATTGGAACGACGGCTACGACAACGTTACCGTCGGCTGTACGGTAGAAAATCAAGACCGTGCCGATTACAGACTTTCGATTTTCGACAAACTGCCCGTAAAGCACAAAATCATTGTTTGTCAGCCGCTGATTGAACCGATAGACATTACCGCTTACCTCGATAATGTCGAATTGGTGGTAGTCGGCGGAGAATCGGACAAAAACGCACGACCGCTCGATTATGCGTGGGTGCTTTCCATACGCGAACAGTGTATAGCCCGCAACGTGCATTTCGAGTTCAGACAGTGCGGCACGCATTTTATAAAAGACGGAAAATTTTATACCCTTGCCACTCGCGACTTATGCCGACAAGCGAAAAAAGCCGGCATCGATTGTTAAACAATCGCAATTCCCTAACGTTTGAGTTTCAAATTATCCGACGCTTCGGCGTTATTTGATATCACCGTGCCGACGGTGCGGCAACCGTCCAATGCAGGGCAATCACCGCACGTCTCGACTGACTTTCCGAGCGCGCATTGCCTTATAGGACACAAGCCGTCGCAATACGGCGTCTTTTTGCCGTCCGCGCGGCAACCCTCGCAATTTAACATTTCGGGAGTTATTTCCACGCCGTTAAGGTCCGACCAAAGTTGGGCGACCTTTACGCGCAAAGCGTCGTCGTTATCGATTGTAGCTTTGCGTGCGTCGCACTTTTCGCAATCCAATCCGCAATATGCTACAAGTTTTTTCATTGGCTATATCTTCCGATAATCGTTTTAGAGTAATTTATAAGCAAGTCGGACATTTCGTCAAATTTCAAAGCCTCGCCGTTTTTCAAATTTTGCGCCGTCGTAAGCACGGCGGACGGCGGATTGACTGTTTTTTGCAATTCGGCATGCGATTTGACATATATTCCCGTCTCCGAAAACCAAACAGCTTGCACGACAAATACGGCGGATTTATAAAGAGAACGCAATATATCGTCGCTTCTCTCATGAACGTAATTATGTACGCAAGCGTGATATATATTGCACGCGCCGATTTTGATTGCGCGTTTTACTGCTTGCTTATCTATTTTATCGAGCAATAAATCAAGCGAGCCTTTAATCGGCGTCGTATCGTAATAGAACTGAAAAAGGTCGCTCGGCTCCCAGTTTAAAAGCTCGGTCTTACCCGAAACGAAACCGCAAATACGCTCTCTGTACGGCAAAGTATCAAGCATATTTCGATAGGCTTTAAGGTCGCCCGTACGCAATTCGTCGATAATCACGACAACGTCTAAATCACTTGTTTCCGTTGCCTCGCCTCTGCCGTAACTGCCCTGCAATCCGATAAACCATACTCTGTCGGGAAAAGTTTGCTCGACTTTGCTTGCAAATCGAGACATCCACGCACTGATATCAATCATGATTGTTTGTACGGTTTTTACAGTTCCGTTCGCCTGCCGAGCGCTTGCGACAGAGTTACTGCGTCGGCGTATTCGAGTTCGCTGCCCATAGATATTCCCTGCGCGATTCGCGATACTTTTATGCCGAGCGGCTTAATCAGTCGCGCGAGGTATACTGCCGTCGCTTCGCCCTCTACGTCGGGATTTGTTGCAACGATAACTTCATGCGCGCCGTCGAGCCGTGCAAGCAGCGATTTTATATTCAAATCATCGGGCGTTCTTCCCGCCATGGGCGAAAGCGTACCGTGCAAAACGTGATACGCTCCGTCGAACGCGCCTGATTTTTCAATCGCCGCGACGTCTTTCGGGTATGCCACCACGCAAATCTTATCCGCTTTTCTGCTATTGCAAAGGTCGCACACTTCTCCGTCGGTAAAATTACCGCACACGGAACAAAGCCGCACCGAATCCTTTACTTCCGAGAGCGCATTGCAAAAGCCGTCGACCTGTTCTTTTGACATGTCGACGACCGCATACGCATAACGCAAAGCAGTTTTGCGCCCCACGCCCGGCAATGCCGAAAAGCATGCCGCGAGCGCGGATATGCTTTTTATTTCTTTCATTAAAACGCGCCGCCGAGCTTGCTGAGCGGACTGTTCTTGACAAGTTCATCCGCTTCGGCGTACGCTTCGTTCGCCGCGGCGGTAATCAAATCTTCGAGCATTTCCACATCGTCGGGGTCGACGACTTCGGGCTTTATCGATATTGAAAGAAACCGTTTACTGCCCGACAGCGTAACAGTAACCGCGCCGCCGCCCGAAGTTCCAGTAACGCGCGCCTGTTCAAGCTCTTCCTGAGCCTGCGCCATCTGCTCTTGAAGCTTTTGCGCCTGCTTCATCATCTGCTGCATATTCATGCCGCCGCCACCGCCGTTATATCCGCCGAACCTTGCCATATCGATTCTCCCTGTTATTTTTTAGACGCAACCAGCGTCTCGCTCTTTTTATATTTCCGCGCCTGACGCGCGTCGATTAAGATTCCCACAAATCCGAATAAGCGTCGGTATAAAGCGTGGTCATCTTTTTCGATTTTGC
This sequence comes from uncultured Christensenella sp., assembly GCA_949948785.1. Classification (GTDB taxonomy): domain Bacteria; phylum Bacillota; class Clostridia; order Christensenellales; family Pumilibacteraceae; genus Anaerocaecibacter. The sequence goes on from CATLGX010000040.1 coordinate 4,893, forward strand.
GCTGAGCAGATTCTGTTCCCACGCCGAATATCTGACCGAGCGCTTGGCAGAAAGCAGTACTTCCTCAATTATTTCGTAATATGTCTGAACTTCACCAGGCGAGGTATAGTCGTCGGGTCTGACTTCGCCCTGACTCGTCGTCGACGCAAAGTACATTATGTGTACGCCGTAATCGGTGATGACAGGCTCATAATATACTTGACCGACTTCGAGGTTTTCGCGCATATACAGCGCGGCGTCGGTGAACTCTTCCATATAGTTGTTGCCGGTCTCGGCGTTCTTTACGACATAGCCCTTATTGTTGCCGAACGCGCCGGGGTCGGTATTGTATTCGTAAATGAGGTCGTCGAACGCACGGTCGGCAAGTTTCTTATTGCTTTCGAGGGGAAGCATGGTCGCCTTTATCTCGTTCATGACCTGCGCAACCGACATCGGTCTGGTCTTATCGTCCTCGCCCGCGACGTGCGGATAACAAACTATATTGTTTGCCAAACGCTTGCGGTATTCTTCCTTTTGTTCCTCGGTCGCGTACTCGCCGTACTTTTCAAGGTCGGCCTTCTGCTCGTCCGAGAACGGCAAAAGAATATGTTTTACGTAGAAGTAACTGCTGTTGGGATGATAAAGCACGGTTGTAGTGCCGCCCGACATAGCCGATTCGTAAAGCGAAACGTTGTCGTCGTATGTGCTCTTCTGCCCGTTGAGAAGTTGACGGTATCTGTCGTTTACCTCGCCTTCTTCTACTGTTACCGATTCCGAAAGATAGTTCTGCAATTCGTTTATCTTGACCGAACGCTCGATATTCTTACCGCTGATATAGTACATATAGTGCGTATCGCCTATTATTTCGTATACGTAAGAAATACCTTTTTCGTCAATTGTTTTTTGTATTTTTTCGTCGTCCTGCTTAAACAGCTTGCGGTCGGACGCGGTTACGCGGAAGTCGTCTTTGACGCGCGACTTCAACAGCGTAATAAACTCGCGCATAGCTTGTTTCCCGAGCGACCGCTCGTCGCTGTCGCCGAACAGACCGGGGAAATTGGATTTGCCGGGTTCCCACGGCTCGGGTTCCGTTTCATCGCCGTCATCCGTTTGGTCGGGCTGGACGGGATATGTCGGGTCTTCGTCGAGCGTGTCGAGGTCGGTATCTATCTGGGGATTGTCGCGGCTTTCCAAAAGGTCGTTCTGCAACGAAATAAGCGAACCGTCCACAACTTGGTATATTCGCTGTTTTACCGTATTCTTTTGGGCTTGTCCCCATTCAATAAGCCCCGCTTCGATGAGCGCGTCGGCCTCGTTGATAACAAGCTCGGTATTGACCAAAAGCTCCATTGCACCCTTGACCATGGACTTTGCGTCCGAATACTTCTGAGACAGCGAGCTTTGATTATTGTTTATATAATCCACAAGGTCGCGCTTGTAAATAGTGCGCTTGGGCGTCGTGTACGTAACGGTCCGCGTTTCGGACTCGGTTTCGCCCGTCGTCTCGTCAGTCTTATCTTCGACTACCTCGTTCTCAATGACGTACGACTTGACTTCGGCGACTACTTGTTTATAGTCGCGTTCGTAGTTGTGCTCGAAAAACGTGCAACCGGTGAGCATTGCTCCCGCCATTACTACCGTCAGTATTCCTATGATAATGCGTTTTAACATCAAAAGACACCTATACCGATTAAATGCTGTCTTAATATTATACTAAACCGTCAGAAAAAAATCAAACGATTTCAATATGTTTTTCCGTTTTTAAATATTCAAAGCGAACATTTACCTTTACGAACTTAATTGCCGAGCCTATTCAGTCGGCTCGCGCTATTTTCAAAGCGGCAAGCTCCGCTTTTTGCCCGTCGGTTATTCGGAACGACTCCCGCGCTTTTTGTATCGCCTTGTTATGCACAAACGGCGGCAGCGTTTTCATTTTCAACATCGCAAGCGCTTTTCCGTAATGTTTGACAAGAGCTTCCGCTATACACCACGCCGCCGCCATGTCGACGTAATACCGCCCGTACCGCACTTTTGTAAAAAGCAAGTCCAGCGCGAAATCTATTCCGTCGTCGCAGAGACACCGCGTCATCACGTATATGATATACGTCCTTACCTCGTATTGTCCGTCGCTGTCGAGAAGGTACGAAAAATCGCGCAAAAACACGTCCGCGTCCGTCCATCGCAAACACGGAACTATTACGTCCGAGTGCGCCCATGAATCGAACATAGGAATAAGCCTTTTGAGATATGCGCGCGTTTTTTCGTAGTCGCCCTTGCGCGCCGCAAGCAGTCCGGCAAATAGTTTCGCTTCATACTCGCAGTCGCCGCTTTCGAAAAATCCGCGCAATACTTCGTCGCGCCGCTCGATAGGTACGAGTTTTGCCAAACGTTTGATTACAGGCGTGCGTATCCCGAGCGTACCGCTCGCGCAATTGGTAATGCGGCAATGCCGTTCGTAAAACGAGCCGTCCACTTTTTCATCCGCAGTCGCGCCGTATAGCCGCGCTCGGCAATCATCGTAGCTTTCGTACATGTATTTATTATACCACGCTCCGCACGCGCAGTCAATGTTTTCGCTTCGGCTTAAAAGCCGACCGACGCGCACAATTGCCGTAACACTTCCGCCGCGGCGCGAATATACCGAAAATAGAGACGCCTTCGCCTGTCGGCAGTACTTACATAAACAAACGGAGGTGTTTTATGTTCTTCAACAATTGCAATAACTGCCACAACTGCTGCACGAGATGCACCGTAATGCGCGAGTGCGAACATCGCGAACCCCATTGCTGCAAGCGTCCCTGCTGCGAATGCAAACGGCCGTGTTGCGAGTGCAACAAACGTCCCGCCTGCCCCTGCCGCAACGCGAGACCGCAATGCGGAATGGTCTGCAAAACGGAATGTAAGTGCGTAAACCGCAACTATGCCGACAACGGATTCGGCGGTTATGAAAACGACAACGGATTCGGCTTCGACGGCGGTTACGGCGACAACTGATTCTGTTTATCTCCCTCTCCCTCGCCGTTCGTCGACGAACGGCGGTTACGAAAACGGGCTGTGCGGAAATTTCCGTACAGCCCGTTTGTTTTGTGCGAACTATTATTTCGCGCGCAAGTTTACGTAATTTTTGATAAGCTCGAAAACTTCGTCGTCGATTACGTGTTCGATGCGGCAGGCGTTTGACTCGGCAAGCGCTTTGTCCGCCCCCAGCGCTATAAACATCGACGTAAGAACATTATGCCGTTCGAAAACGGTTTCCGCCTTGCGCGCGCCCGCTTCCGTAAAATCGATAAACCCGTCCTCGCGCACGATTATGTATCCGCGGTCCTGCAAAAGATTTACGCCGCGAGAAACGCTGGACTTGGCATAACCCAACCTCTCGGCGATGTCTATCGAGCGCACGGCAGGCTTTTCCGACTTTAACACGAGTATTGTTTCGAGATACATTTCTTCCGATTCGTGGTCGCGCATAACATCCTCCGTTTGTTTGTTTATTATATCAATTATATCTTAAAAAGTAAAGTATTTTAACAAACGTGCTCACAAAATGAAAATCGACCGAACGCCGTGCTAATCGTTCAGTCGATTTGTTATTCGGTTTTCAGTTTACCGCATGCTCTCCGAAATACCTTTATAGCGGAGCTTTGCGCCGTAGCGCGTCGGGCGCGAATAATCGTCTTTAAATTCTATTGCGCCCCAATCTATTATATTGCCGTCGTAAACGACCTCGATTATGTTTTCACAGCCGTAAAACGCATGCTCGCCCATTTCGGCAACTCCTTTTGCCAGCCTAACCGCCGCAAGAGACGAACATCCGTCGAACGCATGCTCTCCGATTTTGGTAACTCCTGTCGGCAAGTCGATTGCCGCGATGGACGAACAGTTCTTAAACGAATTTTCACCGATGACTGCAATCCTGTCGTGCAATTCGACTTCTTTCAAATTTACGCAGTCTTTAAACGCGTTTGCCGGGAGCTTATTTCCGGACTGCGTTTCGGGATGTTTTTCGCTCTCGCCCGCAAGCCTTACGCCGCGTACGACTTCCGCCTTTTCGAGGCTCGCCTTGGAAATACGCGAAAGGGCGTACGACGGCGCGGCAAGCTCTGTTATTCCGTCGCATCCGTCAAACGCGTCCGTGCCGTATAAAGTTATCGAACCCGCTATCTTCAAGACGCGCAGTTGTGCGCCGCCGGCAAACGCATTATCGGGCAATTTGTTTCCCGCAACCACTATTGCCGTTTTCAAATTCGTTTTGGGTATATACGGCGTTACGAGCGCATGTACTTCCGCACTTTCTATCGCCGCGTCGGTAAACGCATCTGCGCCTATTTTAATGTCGCGCGATATTTTCACGTCTTTAAGCGCGGAATTGCCGTAAAACGCTTTATCGGCAATGGTTTTAGTATTTGCGTGCGCGGAAAATTCGGACGCACCGCTTTCCGCGCCTATGCAAAGCGCATACTCGTTGCCGTCGCTGCCGAGATATTGACCGTTGCCGTACGCAGTCTTTAAGAGCGCGGCGCACCCTTCGAACGCTCCGCCGCCGACATAATCCAACCCCGCAGACGGCACGCTCACAGCTTTGAGATTGGAACAATCTGAAAACGCGCCCGCGCCGACGGTCTTTATTTTGTCGTGTATGTGCACGCTCTTTATGTTACTGCCCTTAAACGCGTTTTCGTTTATTTCCCGTACCGGAAGTTTTTTGGACACGGAGTCGCCATCGACTTCGAGCGTAACGGTATGTTCTTCGGGTATCTTGACATATTCGCCCTCGAACCCGTCGTCAACGCCGTCGACGGTAAGCGCAACAGGCTTACCCTTTTCGTATATGACGCCGAATTTCAACGCCGCGGTATCCGAAACCGCTTCGGAGCTTGCGTCCAAACGCCAACAGCGCAAACACATGACGCTTTTGGGGGCGTTCTCGTCATCGGTTTCTTTATACTTATGCCCGAGCGCAGAGATAGCTACGGACGACGTATCGCCGCACTCGCATTGCATATATTTTACGCCGTCAAGCGTGCAGGTCGGTTCGATTCTGCCCGTCTCTTCGTATTTATGCGAATGCCCGCTGTCCGATTGACACGCGGTCAAAAACGAAGCAAAACCGAGCGCGCATGCCGCCGCGGCGATAACAGCGCATAATTTCTTTTTCATGATAATTTACTCCCACGCATATAATCAAGATGCAATCGCCGCGCTCGATTCCGATTCGAGCCGACGAAGTTCTCCGCACTTACTTTCCATGCGATGTCTTACTGCTACCGTTACGACGGACAGCGCGACAAACAGCGCGTCGACCGCGGCAATTACAATCGGGAACGGCCCGATTGACAGCACATTACGCCCCGCGTCATCTACGAGAACGTTAATAGCTATCGTGCAGCCGAGCGCAAAAAACACTATATAAAGCGCATACATCACACTGTAAAAATTGCCCGCGAAACTCTGACCGATGAACGCGCCGCTTTTGCGTTTTTTAAACTGCGCCGACCTCATGACGAATATCGAAACGACGATGTAAACTACGGAAAGCCCCGCAAAAACATACGTCGCCGCAAGGCTGTTGAAAATATGCGCGTCCGTAGAAAGCACGCCCGAAAGCTCGAAGTACGCATTTCCTATAAGCGAATCGGAAAAGCCCGAATTCACAGAATGAAAATAGGCTACGGGCAAAACAGAAAATACGAAAATCAAAACGACGTACAGCCCGAACAGCGCAATTGGTATGTAACGCAACGCCCGATACAGTCCGTAATGCCGAACCGTTCCCGCGCCCGATTCGGTTAAACAAACGTCCTTCATTATTCCCTCCGATTTAATAACGTTTTACTATATAATATACGAGAATTCCTCGTATGTCAAGTATCTTACGAAAATTTTTCGTATAATCGTAATATGCAGGAAATTATTGCGGCAAGAATCAAAGGGCTTCGTGTCGATAATAAACTTACGCAAGTACAACTCGGGGAAAGGCTTTCGGTGTCGCAGGATACTATATCTTTGTGGGAAACGGCGAAGAGCATTCCTCCGGTGGAATATGTCATAGAGATGTGCAAACTGTTTTCGGTATCGTCGGACTACCTCCTCGGTCTTAACGATTATTGAAAGGCAATCGGAAAACTCGTTAAATGCAAAAAGGCGATGCCCGTAGTCAGCGGCACCGCTTCGACATAGCGCCAAATGTTCGTATATATAACCCCCGTTCGCGCCGAACCGCACGGACGGGGGTTTACTTGTCAATCGGCTTCTATTCTCGTCTCTTTCAGTCTTTCGGACAAACGTTTTCGGATTTCGTGTATCTTCCATTTAATCGTGCCCACAGGGATGTTCATTTGTTTCGACACGTCCTTCATCCTCATGTCATACACAAAATGCGCTATCGCCACCTCTCGGTCGCTTTCTCCAAGTTCGCTTATCGCTGCCAATATGTCGCCTTCACCTATCTTCTCTTCTATCTTGCTCTCCGTTCCGTTTAGCTCCTCTTTATACTCGCTCTCGCTCTGCGTCTTTCTCTTTTCCAATACGTCCAACGCGCATCGCCGCGCCGCCGTCGCCATGTACGACACAGGATACTCCAAGTTTATTTCTT
>CATLGX010000041.1 GCA_949948785.1 uncultured Christensenella sp.
ACGAAAAATATTTACCTAACGCGTAAACGCCGCTCAAACAGTTGACAACTGCCCGTCCGCTGTGCTAAACTTACAGCGTAACCTTTTGGGGGTATAGCTCAGTTGGTAGAGCGCTTGAATGGCATTCAAGAGGTCAGCGGTTCGAACCCGCTTATCTCCACCAAAAACGACCTAAAACAAATCACTTTTGTTTTAAGTCGTTTTTATATTTTGACACTTACATACAGTTGAAAATTATATAGTAAAAAACAGTTCCGTTACGACGGCTGCAATAATTACTATATTCACAGTTCGTTTTCCGTTCGTAATACCGTTGTCGATTTATCTTATAAAATGGTTTATTCGGAAACAATAAATTTATATGCGACAATTAAAGCTATCCAAACTTTTATTGCAAATCGGCGAAATATATGATATAATCACAATATGAAGTCTGTCAAATATATTTTTTTCGATGCGGTTATACGCTGGTAAATGAAGACATGGTTTGGATGGAACGCTGCAAAGAGCAAGCCGCTACTTTGCAAGCTCAATCCATGAATATAAGTGCACACACATTAATGCTTGAAATTCAAAAAGCATCTTCCCTATTAAAGCCTCAATGGAACTCGGTAATAGAAAAATTCGGGTTTACACAATCCGCTAAATACAAAAACGAATTTGAATTTCTATATGTCGATACGCGCACAGTTCTCCGAATATTAAGCAAACAATTCCGATTGGGAATAATCGCAAATCAAAACAGCGATTTGATTGAACGATTACGCAAATGGGAAATAGACGAATACTTTTCAACGATTATATCATCTGCGGATTACGGATTTTACAAACCCGATAAACGACTATTTTCCGCCGCGCTTGAACAAAGCGGTTGTTCGGCTTGCAATGCCGTTATGGTCGGGGACCGACTCGATAACGACATTTTACCGGCAAACGAGCTCGGGTTTATCACAGTCCATATTAAGCAAGGATTCGGAAAAATTCAGGTCGCTCAATCAACAAATTACCAACCGACTTATGCAGTAAATAATTTAACAGAGCTTTTGCAATTACCGTTTGTATCAAGTTAAATATTCGTTTTACGTTACTGATTCTCCACCAAACTACATAAAAGGGCGCAGTCTGCGCCCTTTTTGCGTGTCTCGCGCTTTGGTCTACATCGCGTCTATTAAACTCCCGCCGCGCTTCGCACTTAAAAAAGTACGGTCATTGCCGCACGGCGGCGCACTTGTTTATCAATCACCCGCCATAGTGCCATAAGCCTTTTTACGATGTTAGACAGTTGAAATTCAAGTATGTTTGTAGTATAATGATTGTACATTAAACAGTAATTTACCAAGGAGATATAGGTGAACATTTCTTTACATTATCAAGAGAACGGAAACGGAATGCCGTTTATTTTATTACACGGCAATGGTCAAGACGGCAACTATTTCAAACATCAAATCGCTTATTTTTCAAACAATTATAGAACGATTGCAGTGGATACCAGAGGGCACGGGAAATCGCCGAGAGGAAATGCGCCGTTTACGATGGGTCAATTTGCAGAAGACCTAAATAATTTATTAAACAAATTAAATATTTCGCAAGCAATAATATTGGGTTTTTCCGACGGGGCTAATATCGCATTGAAATATGCAATTAAATATCCCGAAAAAATAAAGGCGCTGATATTGAACGGTGGCAACTTAAACACAAAGGGTATAAAAAATTTCACTCAATTTATAATTGAACTAAACTATAAAATAAAAAAACTTTTTTCCAAAAAATCGGAAAACGCAAAAAGAAAAGCGGAAATATGGGGGGTAATGGTCAATGAGCCTAATATTAAAATCAAAGAAATACAGTCGATTAAAATACCGACGCTTGTTATAGTCGGCAATAAAGATATGGTTAAAGAAAGCCATTCAAGAGAAATAGCGGAGAATATGCCGAATGCCGAGTTATCTATTATTAAAGGCAATCATTTTATTGCATATAAAGAACAGAAAGCATTTAATCAAGAAGTCGAAAAATTTTTATTAAGTACGTTAAAATAATAATTATAATTTTGCACAAAAATTCGTTTTACGTTCCTACCGCTCCACCAAACTACATAAAAGGGCGCAGTCTGCGCCCTTTTTGCGTGTCTCGCGCTTTGGTCTACATCGCGTCTATGTGAACTCCCGCCGCGCTCGCACTTAAAAAAGTACTGACATTGCCGCACAGCGGCATGCTTGTTTATCAATCACCGCCATAGTGCCATTTTTTGTTTTTCGTTTTACGGTATTGCAAAAGATAGTCAATTATGATAAAATGGAATTATCAAACATAGGAGCAAAAATATGACATCTCAAGCCCTTTACGCCGCTGTCCGTAAGGAATATGAACAGTTAAAATCGGTACTGCAAACAAACAACTTAGGCGCAATTATAGAGCAAACGTTAAAAGTACATGCTATGGTGCACCCGAAAGCCGTTTCGGGCGCAAAACAAGACACTATTGCCGATTATGTTCTAAACTATATGTTTGAAAAAAACAACAAAACAAAACTTGTGCCGAGAATGGACTGCGGTGTAGATTTGAATTGGGCGGGAACGGAAAAAGTTCCTATGTGTTGGCATTTTTGGCATACATGTCGAATCGAAGATTTGGTTTCGAATATATTGATTGCCGATAAGCCGCAAATATTCAACGACGAGATACAAAAGAAAATCAATTCGCCTATAACCGATACGGGTAACGCATTGGAATTTGACGAAGCGATAGAGTTCGGAAAGCTACTTAGCGTTGCCGCGCTGAATGATTACATTATAACCGTCGGGAAGAACACGCGCAACATAATCGAGAATTTTACGCTTGAACAAATAAACTCTATGGTTCCGGAAGAAAGAGTTATGCAAATTCTTCGTGTCGACGGTGTTACGACCGATGTCCGTTCGGTATGGCTGTTGGTGTATTGGGGAAGATTAACTGTCGGCGGAATGAGACTTACGCCGTTGACCGACCACCATATGATGCATCTGCCGCCGTCCCTTAATCATTTACCGATACTGTAAATTATTCGTTTTACGTTCCTACCGCTTCACCAAACTACATAAAAGGGTGCAGACTGCGCCCTTTTTGCGTGTCTCGCATTTTGGTCTACATCGCGTCTATTAAACTCCCGCCGCGCTCGCACTTAAAAGCACGGTCATTGCCGCACGGCGGCGCGCTTGTTTTATCTATCCCCCACTCATAGCGCCGCTTTGCTGTTTCGACAAAAATAACGCCGCTTGACTTTTGCGGTTTTAATAGTTATAATATATCAAAGGCTTTTCATTCTATGGGTAAAAAATCGAAAACTATTTATATAACCGATTTAGACGGTACGTTGCTCAACAGCGACGGGCGCACTTCACAATTTACCAATAACGTAATAAACGGTTTAATCGACCGCGGCGGATTGTTTTCATTTGCTACCGCTAGGAGCGAAGAAACGGCAACGCCTGTCGTAAACGGCTTTAATATAAGTGCGCCGCCGATATTCTATAACGGAGCGGTTATCGGCTATTCGCATAGCGCCTTGCCGCCGACTCGCATATATTTTGACGATAACATTGTAGATTTAATCACCGAACTAATTGATAACGATATTTTTCCGACTGTCTATTCCTATATCGAGAATGAAGAAAAATTTTCTTTTATACAAGATAAATGCACGCACGATATGACTGAATTTTTGGATACTCGCAAGCATTGCAAACGGGCACGTCCCATAAAAACGTTTGAAGAGCTTATAAAAGGAAATGTCTTTTACTTACTTTGCATAGATTCCGAAAATAAATTAAGTCCGTTTTACGAAAAATACCGAAATAAATATTACTGTGTTTTTCAAAAAGACTCGTACACGGATGGTCTGTGGTTAGAAATTATGCCGAAAACTTCAACCAAAGCAAATGCCGCCGTTACGCTTAAAGAACGACTTTCGTGTGATGAGCTTGTCGTATTCGGCGACAACAAAAACGATATCGAACTTTTCAAAGTAGCCGACAGATGTTATGCCGTTGCGAATGCCGTTTCGGAATTGAAGGCAATAGCCACCGATGTAATAGAATCGAACAATGACGACGGCGTAGCGCGGTTTATTCTGAAAGATTTGAAAAACACCGAAAAACGGTTTAAATAAAAATTTGTTTTAAGTTCTTGCCGCGCTCCCATGATGTTACTGCGCAAATCGTTTTGGCGCAAGTTTTTTTATTCAAATAAAGCGCCTGCCTCGGACAGAAGTGTTTTAATTATTTGTTACGCTTTACAAAAAACTTATTATAAAGAATATCGACATATATGGATTGTAACTGAAGCGAACGTCAATCGTTGGGAGGTGCAAATTATTTTGCCGTACAACATAAAAACGACGGAACGACCTCCTCTCCCCCTACATGTAACCGAAACAGTGCGCTATTCATACATTTAAAGTATGAAAATTTCTCAATATGACAGAAATAAAGCGTACGAATATGCAAAAAAGTGGGCATACGGCAGAAACCCCGCATACTACAATTTCGAAAACATAGGCGGAGACTGCACCAACTTCGCTTCGCAGTGCATTTATGCCGGCTCGGGCGTCATGAACTTTACGCGCGTTACGGGCTGGTTTTACAAATCCGCCGACAACAGAACGCCGTCCTGGACGGGCGTGCAGTATTTATATAATTTTCTCATCGGCAACAATGACATCGGACCTTTTGCGGAAGAAATCCCGATTTCAAAAGTCGAAATCGGCGATATAATTCAGCTCGGCAAAGCCACGGGCGATTTTTATCACTCGCCCGTCGTTGTAGGTATTATGCGCGGTAAAATTTATGTTGCCGCGCACACTTACGACGCATTTAACAGACCGCTCGATTCTTACGACTTTAATATTGCACGCGGAATACATATTCTCGGCGTAAGAACAGACTGAAATTTATCTGCACTAATCAAACACGTACTGAATTCGGCGCAAGCCACGCACCACCGAAGGCTCCGTGAATTTCATTATTTGAAAAGACTGCTTTTCCCGGTTCGTTTTTCAATTCCGTCGCGTTAAGCCCCTAATCGGTTCACAATCTATTACGTTCAACGCCGTTGTTGTAATCGGACAATACTCGCTCATCAATGCTTTTCATAATTGCTTTACAACTCCCGAAATATTTTTAAAAGTGTACCATAAGTCAACGATATTCGTTTTAGGCGTCCGCTTAGGCAACGGCGATTCGCGTCTAAAAGAATATCAGGCGCACACCGCGGCTTAAATATTGCAATATTTTCGTTTTTATGTTACAATCTCATTGCGACAAACAGTCGTTTTGGAAAGCGCAAAAATGGAACGAATCGAAGTAAACGGAAAACAATACACAATAGTTAAACTGTTGGGTAAAGGAAAAGGCGGCTATTCATACTTGGCGCTCGACGGCGATAAAGAAGTAGTTGTCAAGCAAATTCATCACGAGCCTTGCGATTACTATTCGTTCGGGAACAAGCTCGAAGCGGAGATAAACGACTATAAAAAACTTCTTAACATAGGGATTCCCATGCCGAAAATGTTGGACGTTGACATCGAACATGAGCGCATAGTCAAAGAATACATCGACGGACCGACCGTTTACGAAATGGTTTTGAATGACTTTTCGGTATCGCACTGTATAGAACAAGTAAAACAGATGTGTGGTCTGTTATACGAGAAAAATACCAACATAGACTATTTCCCTACCAATTTCGTTTTGCAAGATGATACTTTATACTATATCGACTATGAGTGCAACGACTATATGCCGCAGTGGAATTTCGAAAATTGGGGAATTAAATATTGGAGCAAAACGCACGCTTTCTTAACTTATGTTAAGGAACATAAATAGTATAACGCCCGCTTAGGCAACGGCGCTTCATCACTGTAAGAAGATGTTAATATGACTAAACAAACTTTTCGCTATCGTAAAATATTGATTGTCGGTTGCGGAGGCGCAGGCAAAAGCACGCTCGCCGCAAAGCTCGGGCAAAAGCTCGGTTTGCCAGTCGTCAATCTCGATAAGATTTGGTGGCTGCCTGACTGGCAAACGCGCTCGGAGGACGAGTTCGACGTTCTGCTTCAAACAGAGCTGAACAAACCCGCATGGATTATCGAGGGAAATTTTTACCGCACTTTTACCCGTCGGTTGCGTTATTCGGAGCTGTGCATATTTCTCGACTACCCGACCGAGCTATGTCTTAAAAGCGTTTACGCTCGCGCCGAAAAATACAAAGGACGAAGCAGACCTGATATGACGGAAGGCTGTCCCGAACGGATAGACTCCGAATTCGAGCAGTGGATTCTCTCATTTGAAAAGGACGTCAAACCGAAAATGCTCGACGCGATGAAAGCCTCCGACGTACCGTACAAAATATTTACCTCGCGCAGCGACACCGACCGATGGCTTGACTGTTTGGTATAACAGACTGCCGTTTACGGCGCTCGCAACAAAAATATACTTTCGCAATACCGAACGATTATGCCGCGCGCAATAACTTTTGTCAACACCGCGCGACGTTACGGCATGAAAAAGGCACCCGTTACGGTGCCTTTGTTTTTTACGCGGCTTCTTTTTCCACTCTCGGCGGAGCGCCGTTTTCTATTGTGTCGGCATCTATTATGATGCGTTTTATCGTCTTATCCGACGGAACTTTATACATTATGTCGAGCATGGCGTTTTCCACAATAGTTCGCAGTCCGCGCGCGCCCGTATGCAACGCAATCGCCCTTTCCGCTATCGCCGAAAGTGCGCCGTCGTCGAATTTAAGTTCCACGCCGTCAAGGTCGAGAAGTTTTACGTACTGCTTGACTATTGCGTTTTTCGGTTCGGTGAGAACGCGTACGAGGTCTTCGGATTTAAGGTCTTTGAGCGCGACCGTTACGGGAACGCGCCCCACAAGCTCGGGAATAAGCCCGAATTTAATCAAGTCCTGAGGCTGTACCTTCGGCAAAACTTCATCCGTCGTTTTATCGCTGTGAAGTTCGCCGCCGAAGCCGATTCTCGATTTGCCGAGTCTGTCTGACACTATCTTGTCAAGTCCGACAAACGCACCGCCGAGTATAAACAGGACATTTGTCGTATCCATGTGGATAAACTCCTGTTGAGGGTGTTTGCGCCCGCCGTTGGGCGGTATACTCGACACCGTGCTCTCGATGATTTTAAGCAGAGACTGCTGAACGCCCTCGCCCGATACGTCGCGCGTGATGGATACGTTTTCGCTTTTTCGCGCTATCTTATCCACCTCGTCGATGTATATAATGCCGCGTTCGGCGGCGGCGATATCATAGTCCGCATTCTTAATAAGGCGAAGCAGAATATTCTCCACGTCTTCGCCGACATAGCCCGCCTCGGTCAACGTCGTGGCGTCGACCATTGCGAACGGAACTTTGAGAATCTTGGAAAGCGTTTGCGCGAGCAGGGTTTTGCCGCAACCCGACGGACCGAACATCAAAATATTGCTCTTGTTGAGTTCGACGTCGCTCGAACCGCGCTCTTCCGCCGTGCGCTCGTCGTCGCGAGCGCGGGATTTCGGCATATTTCTAAGATTATAATTTACGCGTTTATAATGGTTGTACACCGCAACCGACAGCACGCGTTTCGCCTCGTCCTGACCGATTATATACTTATCAAGCTCGGCTTTGAGCTGTTCGGGCGGAAGCAACGCTACTTTTTCAGGCACGGACTCGTCGGGCTTTGACAGCTGACCGAAACATATGTCCACACAGTCGTTACAAATAAATACGTTGCCGCCCGGAGCGGCGATTAGATGTTCTACCTTACTTTCGGGTTTACCGCAGAACGAGCAAAACGGTTCGCCGAACGATTCGGACTTTTTTGCCATTTACTGAACTGAACTCCTTGATTTTTTAAGTACGCCTCGGCGCGACCGAGAATACGCGCCGCAATTATGCGCGCCTATCGACGATGCCGTCGATTATACCGTACGCCTTGGCTTCTTCCGCAAACATATAATGGTCGCGGTCGACGTCGCGCTCGATACGCTCCAACGGCTGATTGCAGTTTTTCGCGAGTATCATGTTCATGCGCTTTTTTACTTTGAGAATATGCTCGGCGGTGATTGCAATATCGCTCGCTTGACCCTGCGCGCCGCCGGAAGGCTGGTGAATCATTATCTCGCTGTTCGGAAGCGCGAAACGCTTGCCTTTGGCGCCGCTGCTGAGAAGAAACGCTCCCATGGACGCCGCCATGCCGACGCAAATAGTTTCAACGTCGCATTTGATGTAGTTCATTGTATCGTATATCGCCATTCCCGCGGTAACGGAACCGCCGGGGCTGTTTATATAAAGCGAAATATCTTTGTCGTCGCCTTTGCTTTCGAGATACATAAGCTGAGCCACTACGAGGTCGGCGGTTACGTCCGTAACCTCGCCCGTCAAAAAGACAACGCGGTCCTCCAACAAACGCGAGAATATGTCGTATGAACGCTCGCCGCGGTTAGTCTGCTCTACGACCATGGGAACGAGGTCGTTCTTGATGATATCGAATCTGCTCACGGGAATCTCCTTATTCGGTCTACGTATTATTCTTCCGTCTTTTTTGCCGCGGGTTTCTTTGCAGCAGGTTTTTTGGCTGTCGACGTCTTGGGCTTGGACGCGGCTTTTTGAGCCTTATCTTCCGCGCCGTCGTCCGCTTTTGCGTCAAGCACGAACTCGTTGGCGGAAAGCAGGAAATCGAAGAATTTATCGGTAATGATATCGCTCTTCGCAAACTCGCGCGCGTCGCCGCCGTGGTGCTCCGCTTCATGCTCGTATGCCTTGCGCGCTTTTTCGTCCTTAAACTTTTCATCGACGTCCGCATCGGTAACTTCTATCTTTTCGGCGTCGATTATAGCGCGCATGACGCGGCGCATTTTAACATTGGTTTCGGCTTGCGCCTTGCGCTCCGTGCGGAATTGTTCGGGCGAGGAGTTGTTGTATTTGAGATAGTCCTCGGCGCTTATTCCGTAATGCGAAAGATTGTGTTCCATTTCGCGGTACATTCTGTCTACTTCGGACTTGACTATCTTTTCGGGCACTTCGCACACCGAAGCGTCGGTAACCGCCTTCATTACGGCGTCCACTCTCTCGCTGCGCTCGCGCTCTTTCGCCTGCGCTTCGAGGTCGGCTTTAAGTCCCGACCGATACGCGTCCACGGTCTCGTACTTTGTACGCTCTTTAACGAACTCGTCGTCGAGCGCGGGAACTTCCTCTTCGCGTACTTCCTTGCAAACTACATGGAAAACTGCGTCCTTGCCTTTAAGTTCTTCGGAGTGGTACTCGTCGGGGAACTTGACTTTTACGTCGCGCTCGTCGCCCGCTTTGATACCGACAAGCCCGTCCTCGAACCCGGGTATAAACGTATTACTGCCGAGATTAAGCTCGTAATCGTTAGCCTTTCCGCCGTCGAACTCGACGCCGTCGACAGAGCCTACGTAGTCTATTACCGCAACGTCGCCCAACTTGGCATCGCGTTCGGTCTTTACAAGACGCGCGGCGTGGCGAAGCTCCGCGTCTATGCGCGAATTCACGTCGTCATCGCTTACATTATACTCAATCTTGGGAAGTTTAATACCTTTATATTCGCCGAGCTTTACGTCGGGATAGAGCGTAACGGTCATTGTGAACGCGAACGCGTCGCCGTCCTCGGGCTTATCGAAAGAAACGTCGGGAGAACCGAACACGTCAAGCTCGGGATGCGCTTGCATTTGCTCGGCGTACGCGTTGTTTATGCACGAGTCCACGGCGGCGTCGAAAAACACGCCCTGACCGTAATGCATTTCTATAAAACGACGCGGCGCATGTCCCGGTCTGAATCCGGGAATTTTATAACGCTTCTTATTGCGCTGATATGCCGATTCAAGCTCTTTTTCCCACTCTTCGGCGTTAAGAGCGATTTTGAACACCGCCTCGGCGGCTTTTTTCTCAAACGTAGATTTCATATAATCCTCCGTAATATATTTAACCTTTCTATTTTAGCACGGATAAATTTTTATGTCAAACCTTTAAATGCCATTTTGCGTTAGGTCTACGCCGATTTCGTTTTGCAAGCGGACAAATAAGAACGAAAAAAGATTCCGAGCGGATTTCGGAGACGCAATAGGTCAAAAATCTTCGTCCGAAACGGCGCTGCCGACAAAAAATTCAGGTGTCTTTGCCGCTGACGGCTTTTAACATAAAAAGCCCAAAGATTATTCGTTCGTTTTGTCCGCTCACTTTCGTTTACATGCGCGCATAAAAGTGATATAATACGTCAATGCCAAAGGACGCTCTCACAATATACCGCGCGGCATGCGAGCTGGACATGCTGATAGGCGGAAAAACGGATAAAGTAAACATGCCCGACCGCGACACGCTGTTGCAATCCGTCGTTGCCGCGCGCGCACATAACGGTACGAAAGTACCGAAATCCCGATACGGCCTCGGGTACGCTCATGTATTTCCGCAAACGGCTATCGGGCGCGGTAATTACCGACATAGTCAAGAATAAATGCGAGCGCATGATTACGTTTGAGTTTTCGGCGCGCGACGAACTTTTGCGTCCCGTGAAATACTCGCTCGCAGTCGAACTGACGGGCAAGTGTGCAAATATCGTTTTCGTCGAAGACGGCGTAATAGGCAACGCTCTGCGCCGCGTAACGAGCGAAGCGCCCGGCAAGCGCGCCGTTCTCGTCGGGCTGACTTATTTTCCGCCGAATGCGACGGGGCGCATATCCGTATTCGACCGCGACGAACTGAAAGCCCGACTGACCGCCACGGGCGACTCTTCCCTTTCGTCGGCGCTCAACGCTTGCGTAGCCGGACTTGCGAAAACGACGGTAGACGAACTGTTATCGAGACTGCGGCTTGAAAACGCACGGGCGACGGACTTAGCCGCAATCGACGCGTTTTCCGACGCGGCGACTGCTCTTTACGACAGTCCGCTTTCCCCTGTCGTTACTTTCGACGACGGAGGAAAGCCGCTCGACTATTTCACAGAAACATACGCATCGTGCGGCGGCACAATAAAACATTACGACACGCTGAACGCCGCCATGGACGCGTATTATTCGGCGCTGTTCGAACAAGCAGAACATGCGACGGCGGTCAAGCCGCTCAAAAACGCAGTTAATTCCGCTATCAAGAAAAACGCGAAACGCCTCGCGGACGCACAATGCAAGCTCGCGGAGTGCGAGAGCGCAGACGCGGATAAGAAACTCGGCGAACTGATTACGGCAAACATTTACCGCATAAACCGCGGCGACGCGAGCGTTACCGTCGAAGATTGGTACGACGGCGGTGCGCCCGTAACGATAGCTCTCGACTGCGAAAAAACGCCGTCGCAAAACGCCGCCAAATACTTCAAGACATACAACAAAAAGAAAAAAGCGGCGCTGTATGCCGCAGAAGCCCGGAA
>CATLGX010000042.1 GCA_949948785.1 uncultured Christensenella sp.
TTACTACCTCCGTTTTCGATATGCACGTGCCGCAAGACAAGTATAAAATTCTCGACGACGCAGAAAAAGAAGTCGTCAAGATAGAGCGGCTTTACGAACGCGGTTTCGTTACCGAGGACGAGCGCTACAACTCCGTCGTCAATATTTGGAACAAAGCCAACGACCACGTAACGGCGAGTTTGCAAAAAACTCTCGACGCTTACAATCCCATCAACATGATGGCGACGTCGGGCGCGCGCGGTAATATGAAACAGATAAGTCAGCTTTCGGGCATGCGCGGACTAATGCGTAACCCGCAAGGCAAGACGCTCGATGTTCCCATTCGTTCGTCTTTCCGCGAGGGCATGACCGTTCTCGAATACTTTATTTCCACTCACGGCGGACGTAAAGGTCTTGCGGATACCGCGCTTAAAACAGCAGACTCCGGTTATCTTACGCGCCGTCTCGTCGACGTCGCTCAGGACGTAATCGTCCGCGAAGACGATTGTTGCGAGGGTAGCGCGCCTAAGGGCATGGACACGTACGCTATTATGGACGGCAATCAGGTAATCGAAAAGCTCGAAGACCGACTTGTCGGACGTTATTGCGCAGAGCGCGTCGTCAACCCCAAAAACGTCAAAGAAGTTATCGTCGACGTTAACGAAATGATAACGGAAGCGATGGCGAAGCGCATAACCGAGTGCGGCATTACTCACGTCAAAATCAGAACGGTGCTCACGTGTAAGTGCAAGCACGGCGTTTGCTCCAAGTGCTACGGCAGAGATATGGCTGCGGCCACGCCTGTAAGAATAGGCGAGGCGGTCGGAATTATCGCCGCGCAGAGTATAGGCGAGCCCGGTACTCAGCTCACTCTCCGTACATTCCACATGGGCGGCGTCGCTTCCGCAGACGACATCACGACGGGTCTTCCGCGCGTTGAAGAGCTTTTCGAAGCGCGCAACCCCAAAGGCGTCGCTCTTCTCGCCGAACACGACGGCAAAATAAAAATCGTCGAGAAAGACGGCAAGCGCGACGTTATAGTCAAGCGCGACGACGGGTCGGAGGATTCGTATTCGATTCCTCACGGCGCGCGGTTCAAGCCGTATGTCCAAAGCGGCGCTACGATAAAGACGGGCGACGCCATTACCGAAGGTCCGCTCAATCCCGGCGATATACTGCGTACAAAGGGCAGGAACGACGTTCAGGAATATATTGTCAAAGAGGTTCAGTCAGTTTACCGCTCGCAGGGCGTCGATATTAACGACAAACACATCGAAGTCATTGTAAGACAGATGCTCAAAAAAGTTCGCGTAGAAGACAGCGGAGACACAGACCTTTTGCCTGGCGACCTTATCGACCTTGCGACTTTCGACGAGGCGAACACCGCGGCGATAGAAAACTACGGCAGACCCGGCATTGCGAAGCACACGCTTCTCGGCATAACCAAGGCGGCGCTCGCTACCGACAGTTTCCTTTCGGCGGCGTCCTTCCAAGAAACGGCGAGAGTTCTTACAGAAGCTGCTATCAAGAGCAAGGTCGACCCGCTTATCGGTCTTAAAGAAAACGTCATTATCGGCAAGCTCATTCCCGCGGGTACGGGCGTTAAGATGTACCGCAACATTTATCCCGTAGAACGGATGACGCAAGAGGCGAACGGCGACGAGTACACCGCAACCCCCGATGACGATTCCGTAGCGTTGTAATTTTACAAAAGGACGCATAAACGTGCGTCCTTTTATAATGTCGAAAACACGCGCCGGATATAAACGCTTAATCGGCGGAGTTTTTCTCGGCATGTTCGCGACTTGACATTCGCACATATATGGGATATAATTTTTTATATGAACGTGCTTGAAAAAACAGCCGATGCGCTTTGCGCGTACCGCGGAAAAAAACTCGCCGTCGGGGTGTCCGGCGGTCGCGATTCGGTATGCCTTTTGCATGCGGCGCGTAAGTGCGGCGGTGCGGAAAAAACGCGGATAATCGCCGTGCACGTCAACCACGGACTGAGAAAAACCGCGGAGCGCGACCAGACGTTTGTTCGCGCGCTTTGCGCCGAATACGGCATAGAACTTCTCGAATTTTGTGCGGACGTCGGAAAAAACGCGCGCGAAAACGGGCTTGGGATTGAACAGGCGGCGCGAAACGTCCGTTACGGTATATTCCGCGACATCGTAAAGCAAGGCTGTGCGGACGCGGTGCTCACCGCGCATCACGCACTTGACAATGCCGAAAGCGTCCTCATGCATTTGTTTAGAGGAAGCGGACTCGACGGGCTTTGCGGCATGACAGCCGCCGATATAGTGCGTCCGTTTGCCGACGTTTATCCGAGCGAACTCGAAGAATACGTCAAGAAAAACGGACTGAAATACGTAGTCGACGAAACCAATTTCGACGACGGAGCGGACAGGAATTTTATTCGATTAAAGGTTTTGCCGCTTATAGAACAGCGGTATGCGGGGGCGGTGCGTGCGGTGAACGCACTCTCTCGCGAGTGTTCGGCTGCCGTTAAAACGCTCGACAGACTTATCGACAATTCGCTCATAACGCGCGACAGCGGGGCAACGGTGGTGTCCGATTCGGCGCTTCGCTCTCCGTCGGCGTCGAGATATGTTAGAAAAGCGCTTTCCGATTTTACTCTCACCGACATGACTCGCGTTCAAATCGAAAGCGTCGTCGCGCTTGTCGGGGCGCGTACCGGAGCAAAAGTCGAGCTTTCGCACGGCGTGGTCGCGGCGCGGGAATCGGACGGCGTAGCGTTGTTTATACCGCGGACCGAGTACGGCGGAGAGATGGATATTTCGCTCGGCGCAAACTTTATAGACGGATTAGTCGTGGACGTGTTGCCTACCGATAAAGCGCCCGTCGAAGCGCGCGGCGGCATAGTCGACGGAGATAAATTGCGCGGCGCAACGTTGCGGTTTCGGCGCGACGGCGATTTGTTCAAGCCGTTCGGCGGAGGAACGAAAAAGCTGAAAAGTTTTTTCATAGACAGGAAAATACCCGCAAGACATAGAGACAGAATTCCGCTCGTGTGCAGGGGAAACGAGGTTCTCGTCGTCGTAGGAGTGGAAATATCGGACAGCGTTCGCGTCGACGGCAATACGAAAAACAAGCTCGAAATAAAAAAGAGGTGAGAGACGTGAAAGACATTTGCTTAAACGACGGGGAAGTCGTCGAGCCGCTCGACGACGATAATATCATAATTCAGCCGAAAGACGGATACAGATTCGGCGGAGATTCCGTCGCGCTTGCAAATTTCGTTGCGAAAAGCAACACGGCGTGCGGTAAGAATCCGCGCATTTTCGAGCTGTGCTCGGGTTGCGGTATTATAGGTATACTGCTTGCGATAGCTAATCGTAAATCGAAAATATTCGGCGCCGAAATCGACGCGACCATGGCCGAAATGAGCATGCGCTCTGCGGCGGCGAACGGGCTGTCCGCCGAGTTTTACAACGCAGATATAAGAAAGTACAGAGACGGCGAGTATAAGCATATCTTCGAGCGCGGCGCTTTCGACATTGTGGTTTGCAATCCTCCGTACTATAAACCGAATATGCCGCAAGGCGATGTTTCGCCCAATGCGACTTCGGAAATCACGGTCAACTTTAATGATGTGGCAAAAGCCGCGGCATGGTTGCTCCGCGACAACGGCGCATTTTATTTTGTGCATTGGTCGTATCGGCTCGACGAGATTTTCGAAACGCTGAATGCAGAAAGGATTAACCCGAAGGAGTTAATAGTCAATCGTAACGGAAAAACATTTATGGTAAAAGCCGTTAAAAATTCCAGACGGGGACTATCCGTTAATGTAGAGGGGTTTTAATGCTGTACATAGTTGCAACGCCTATCGGCAATCTCGACGAAATCACTTTGCGCGCGCTCGAAGTTTTAAAGAGCGTCGACCTTATAGCCGCGGAAGACACTCGGCATACCGCCGTTCTCCTCGCCAAGTACGGTATATCGACCCGCACCGTCGCTTATCACAAGTTTAATGAGCGCGCCGCGCTCGACAGTCTTACGGCACGGCTCAAAGCGGGCGAAAACATTGCGCTCGTTTCGGACGCGGGCATGCCAGCCGTTTCCGACCCCGGGCACATTATTATCGACGCCGCAATAGAAAACGGAATCGAATTTACAGTAGTGAGCGGTGCGTGCGCGGCAGTAAATGCCGCCGTGCTTTCCGGCCTCGACACTCGGACGTTTACGGTACTCGGGTTTTTACCCGAAAAGAGCATTGACAGACGCAGGTTTGTAGAGCCGTATGTTAAATTGCCGTCGACGCTCGTTTTTTACAGTTCGGTACACGACATAAAAAAGGATTTGACGTTTCTATACGAGACTTTCGGCGCGCGGCGAGTCGCGGTGTGCCGCGAAATGACCAAAAAATTCGAAACGGTCGTGCGCGGTCGGCTGGGCGACGAGTTAGACATAATCGAGAAGGGCGAGTTCGTCGTAGTCGTCGAGGGCGCGTCGGCAGAAAGCGAGCTTAACGCGCTCGACGTGGAAGAGCATATCCGCCATTATCTCGATGCCGGGCTCGAACAAAAGGATGCCATTAAAAAAGTGGCGGCGGACCGTCGCGTAGCGAAAAGCGAGATTTACGCCGCGGCTGTGGCTATGAAAGAACGGGAAGAATAATAGCGTAAACGTTTTATGTTTCGACGCAATTCGCAATTCGCAATTCGCTTGATTTTTGCGTACGGTCGGTGTATAATCGAAGTAACGATGAGAAATTCGGAAGTTATCTGGCAGGAAATGCTGTCTGTATTGGAAGTGGAAATACCCGCGCTCGGTTTTGACGTGTGGTTGCGTCCGCTTTGTCCCGTAGAAACGTCGGACGGGGAAAAACTCGTTCTGCGCGCGCCGACCGAGGCGCACAAGGGCGAGGTCGTGATGCGGTATATGCCGCTGATGAAAGAAGTCATGCGAAATATCGACGGCGCTCCGACGGTAATTTCGGTTATTGCGGCGGAAGAACAGGCGGAGGAAGAGATAATCGAGGTTAAACCCGAGAAACGTCCCGTCGCAGAAAAGAGCACGATAAATCCCAAATATAACTTTGAAAATTTTGTCGTCGGCGGCTGCAACAAACTCGCGCACGCCGCGGCGATTGCTGTTTCCGAATCGCCCGGCAGCGTGTATAATCCGCTGTTTATTTACGGCGGCGTGGGCTTGGGCAAGACGCATATCATGCACGCGATAGGCAACGCCGTGCGCATGTCTATGTCCAATCTCAAAGTACTGTATGTGTCGTCGGATACTTTTATAAGCGAGTTTATCGAATCCATACGTACGGCGAAGGGCGCCAACCAGTCTTTTCGGGATAAGTACCGCGGCGTCGACCTGCTGATGATTGACGACGTTCAGTTTATAAGCAAAAAGCCGTCTACGCAGGAAGAAATATTCAATACTTTCGAGGCGCTCAGGAACGCGGGCAAACAAATGGTTTTCGCGTCCGACCGTCCGCCGCAGGATATTCCCGACCTCGACAGCAGAGTGCGGTCGCGCTTTGCGTCCAGTCTTGTCGTAGACATTCAGCCGCCCGACCTCGAAACGCGCATTGCCATACTTCAAAAGAAATCGCAGGACGCCAAGGTTAATATCGGCGTGAACGAATTGGAGTTTATAGCCGAGCACGTGCATAGCAATATCCGAGAAATGGAAGGTGTACTTACCAAAGTTATATTCCTTTCAAAGCTGTCGACGCATAAAGTCGACCTTTCCATTTGCCGCCAGGCGCTCAACGATTACCGCGTTCAGGCGTGCGACGAGATAACCGCCGACGAGATTATAGATTGCACGTGCAGATACTTTAACGTGAACAAGAGCGATGTTATCGGTAAAAAGAAGAATAAGGAAATCGTCGAGCCTCGACAGATAGCCATTTATTTGATTAACGAACTTATGACATTGCCGCTCACGTCGATAGGCGAGTTCTTCGGCGGCAGAGAACATACTACTGTCATGCACGCGCGCGATAAGATTTCGTCCGCCGTGGTTTCCGACCAAAAGACGCGCACCGCGGTAAACGACATCAAAGCTATGGTGCTGAGAAAATAGTCGGACGGACTTCGTTTCAAACATTATTATCGGTCGCGCATTGCCCGCGATTACTGTTGACAAAGCAAAGGTTTTATTGTAGAATAAAGATATGGACAGTTCGGACAAACCCCGAAGTAAAATCCCGATTGCGGTAAGAATCGAATCGGGTTTGGAACCTGTCGAATGTGACGGGATATACAGCGAGCGCGGCGAAGGCTTTGCGCTCGAATTCGGTACGCCGTCGGGGAAGTATGTGATAACGCACGAAGAAGGCAAAACGGAACTGCGTTCAAGCGGACTGCTTTCTTATACATTGGATTTTTCGGACGGAGGTGCCGCCGAGGTTGTCGCGCCGTTCGGCGGAATAAATTTTACGCTGACTCCCGTCAAACACGAAGTGCAGAAAGACGAATCGGGCGTAAGGCTCAATCTCGCGTATACTTTGTCGGGCGCGGGTGCGGATACGCTCCGCGCGGTCAAAGTGGACGCGCGGTTTTTGCGTTAAAGAAAACAAAGAGGTCGATATGAAAATAAAGTGGCTCGGACATTCTTCATTTGTTCTCACCGAAAGCACGGGTACGTCGGTCTTGACCGACCCATACGACCCGCGGTTTGTCGGCTACGATTTCAACCCGCCCGAGGTGGACGTCGTTACCGTGTCGCATGCGCACGACGACCACAATTACGTCGGCGGCGTTAAATATAAAAAACTGTTCGACGAACAGGGTAAGTACGAGCATGACGGAATACATATCGTAGGCGTTCCGTCGTTCCATGACGACGAGGACGGCGCAAAGCGCGGCAAGAACGTGATATTCAAGTTTCGCATGGACGGTGTAAACGTGTGCCATATGGGCGACATCGGCGAACCGTGCTCGCCGGAGCTTATCGAACGGCTTTTGCCCGTCAATGTGCTGATGATACCCGTCGGGGGCACGTATACGGTAGATGCGGAAGCCGCCAAAGAATATGTCGACAGGTTAATGCCCGATATAGTAATACCGATGCATTACAAACTCAAACATTGCGAGTTGGACATCGATAAAGCCGAACCGTTTCTGCGGATGTTCGAGGACGAGTTTGTGGAAGAAGACGTGGAAGAACTCGACCTCGACCGCAACGACTTTAACGAGAGTATAAAATCGACGCGAGTCGTCGTTTTGGAAAAGCAATAATCCGATATTCGCCCCGTAATTTTATATAATAGACGGCTCCGTTCGTGTTGTGATAATAACGCGGACGGAGTTTTAAGGTCGGATGCTTTTTGTTCGTTATTTCGATTATGCGTCTAAAACGCTTGTCAAAAGAAAAAAGGCATGATATAATAATGCCGTTGCGGTAAATATTTTCATGCCGCATTCCTTACCCGTAAGAGCCTATCGCTTGTTGCGGGTCATAAGACCGAAAGGAGGGTTTATGAATAACTACGAAATCCTTTATATCCTGTCCGACAAACAGGACCAGGAAGCGCGTGCCGCTTTGGTGGAGAAGTTCAAGTCGCTTGTCGCAAGCTACGGCGAGACGACGGTCGAGGAAAAAGGCTCCAAAAAGCTCGCTTACCCCATACAGACCAAGATATCGGGCAAGCACTTGACCGGTTATTACGTCTTTATGAAGTTTACGGCGCCGCCCGAAATCCCCGCCGAAATAGAGCGCCAAATGCGCATTAGCGATGATGTTTTGCGTTTCATGATTGAGAAGGTGTAAGATGAATAAGATAATTCTTATCGGAAATCTTACTCGCGACCCCGAAAGCAACACCACGCAAGGCGGAGTTAATTTTACTCGATTTACGATAGCGGTCAACCGTCCGTTTACAAACAGCAGCGGCGAGCGCGTCGCCGACTACTTTGACATCATCTGCTGGCGCATGCTCGCGGAACGTTGTGCCAAATATCTGTTTAAGGGCAGTAAAGTGGGTATAACGGGTTCCGTTCAGCGCAGACAGTACGAGGACAGAGACGGAATTAAGCGTACGTCGTTCGACGTCGTGGCGGATGAAGTCGAGTTCCTTACGCCTAAGAACACGCCGTCGTCGCCCCGCGAACCGTCTATGGGTTACGTTCCCGAGGAGCCGCACGGTATTTCCGAAATGCAGCCCGTCGACAACGACGACTTGCCGTTCTAATCAAAACTATAAAGGAGATATGACTTATCATGGATAAGAAAAAGAATAACAAAGTTAAGCTCAACGACGGAGACGACAAAATCCGCCGCCGCCCGCGCCCCACGAAAAAGCGCGTTTGCGAATATTGCCAAGGGCATATCGACCGTGTAGACTACAAAGACGTCGAACGGCTCAAAAAGTATATCGCCGAAAACGGCAAGATTTTGCCGCGCCGTGCAACCGGTCTTTGCGCCGAGCATCAACGCGACGTTACTACCGCCATCAAGCGCGCGCGCATTATGGCGTTGCTTCCTTTCCGCGGCGAGTAACAACCGATTTCGCATACAAAAACGGGCATAGAGATTGCCCGTTTTTTATGTGGCGACCGAGTAAATTTGTCCGCGTGCGTGCGGACGTAATATCAATGTAAAAGTGTATTAGCGAGGTCTGACATGATTAACGTATCAAACGTAAAACTTCAATTCGGAACGCGCGTTCTTTTCGAGAACGTCAATTTGAAATTTGCGGAAGGTAACTGTTACGGTATAATCGGCGCGAACGGAGCCGGTAAATCTACGTTTTTAAAGTTGCTTTCCGGTAAGATAGAGCCGAGCAAGGGAGATATAACGATAGGTAAGGGCGAGCGCATGTCGGTGCTCGAACAGAATCAAAACGCGTACGACGCTTATACCGTCCGCGAGGCGGTTATTTGCGGACATAAAGAGCTTGCCGAGCTTAGGAGACAGCGAGAAGTTATTTACGCCAAAACCGATTTTACGGAAGAGGACGGCAATATTGCCGCCGAGCTTGAAACGCGTTACGGCGAACTCGGCGGATACGAATGCGAAATCGACGCCGAAAGTCTTTTGAACAACATCGGCGTTGCGCAGTCGCTGTTCGATACGCCCATGAGCGAAGTCGAACCTAAAATCAAAGTCAAGATATTAATGGCGCAGTGTCTTTTCGGCAAACCGGATATATTGCTCCTCGACGAGCCGACCAACAACCTCGATATAAAAACGGTGCGTTGGTTGCAAGAGCATTTGAAATCGCTCGAACAAGCTACGGTAATAGTGGTGTCGCACAACCGCCATTTCCTCAATCAAGTGTGTACGCACATTTGCGATGTAGACTATCACGCAATCAATCTCTTTGTCGGCAACTATGATTTCTGGTACGAGTCGTCGCAGCTTATACTCCGTCAACAGCGCGAGGCGAACAAGAAAGCCGAAGCGCGAGTCAAAGAACTTAAAGAATTCATTGCGCGTTTCTCCGCCAATGCGAGTAAGTCCAAACAGGCGACAAGCCGCAAGCGCGAGCTTGATAAAATAGTTATCGAGGATATTAAACCGAGTTCGCGCAAATATCCGTATATCGATTACAAGTTCGAGCGCGACCCCGGCAACGATATTTTGCGCGTCGAAAAACTGACGAAAGCGGGATTTTTCGAAAACGTCAGTTTCACGGTCAACCGCGATGATAAGATTGGTTTTCTCACCGACAACAGCCGTGCGGTTGCGGAACTTTTCGATTGCATTTTCGGAGATTCAAAACCCGATTCGGGCAGAGTTATATGGGGCAAAAACATCAAGCCCGCGTACATGCCGCAAAACTACGACAGATTTTTCGACGATTGCTCGCTGTCGCTCGTCAAATGGATTGACCAGTGGTCGGAAAACCACGAGCAGGAATATCTGCGGTCGTGGCTTGGACGGTTGCTGTTTTCGGGCGACGAGGCGTTGAAATCCGCTAACGTTCTGTCCGGCGGCGAGAAAGCTCGGTGTATGCTCGCGCGCATGATGCTGCTTTCACCCAATTTCCTCATATTCGACGAGCCTACAAACCATCTCGACCTCGAAAGCATTACTTCGCTTAATAAGGGCATGATAAACTTCAAAGCGCCCATTCTGTTCATTACCGCCGACGAGGAAATAATGTCGTCCGTCGCTAACCGAATAATTTCGATAGACGGCGGCATTAAGACATACGACCGTCCCGTAACGTACGACGAGTATATCTCGGAGCTTTAAACGAAGCGAGACGTAAAGCGTTTTTAACCGACATATCGACATAAAATCGGATATCATTAGAGTTGACGAAAACGGGCAAAAGGTTTATAATAGACGTATGATAGATTTCGGAATCAACGGCATCGTATTGCGCGTAAAGAGCAAAGCGCTGGGCGAGCAGAGCGGTATTTCCGTGTTAGGCAAAACGCTTACCGATTGGGTGGGGCGCGCTATCGACGCACCGTTCAAAACCGTCGATTTTTCGCGTGTGATTAACGTGGCGGAAACGTTGCGTTCGCTCGTCGATAGGAATAAACCCGTAACGGTTGTGTTGTATTGCGACACCCCGCTCGTTACGTCGCGGTCGGTTTCCGCCGCGGTAAAGAAGTTGCAGGACGACAACATAAACGCTCTTCGCCTGCCGCGCGGTTTCGTTTTCAAGACCGATTATATTTTCGAGACGGACGCGCTGTTTTTGCAGAGCGACGAGCCGACGGACGGGGAGTTCAAGACGGTGTGCGGCGCGGAGTCGCTTTCCGACGCGACCGATGTCTTGCGCAGGCGCATACTGCGCTATCATGCAGCCAACGGCGTTCTTATAACCGACTTTAACAATACGTATATCGACAGCGACGTCGTAATCGCACACGGCGTAACCGTCGAGCCGTACAATTTTCTCAAAGGCAAGACGGTAATCAAAGAGGGCGCGCATATTCAGTCTGGCAATTATATCGAAAACTGCATTATAGGCGAGAGAGCGCAGATAAACAGTTCGCGGCTGTACAGAAGCTCGGTCGGGCGCGATACGAGCGTCGGTCCGTTTGCGTACCTTCGTCCCGATACGGTAGTCGGGTGCGCTTGCCGTATAGGCGATTTCGTCGAACTTAAAAACTGTATTATCGGCGACGGCACCAAGGTAAGTCATCTTACATATATAGGCGACGCTCAGCTCGGCAATGACTGCAACGTCGGTTGCGGCGTAGTGTTCGCCAATTACGACGGGCGGAATAAATACCGTTCAGTCGTGGGGAACAGAGTGTTTATCGGCTCTAATGCAAATATAGTTGCACCCGTCGCCATTGCCGACCGCGCGTTTATCGC
>CATLGX010000043.1 GCA_949948785.1 uncultured Christensenella sp.
TTGTCGGGTCGGGCGCTGGACTTCCGCGGTTTATGGGCATACCGGGCGAGAGTTTGAAAGGCGTGTACTCGGCAAACGAGTTTTTGACTCGGAATAATTTGATGAAAGCGTATCTCGACGGACAGGCGACGCCCATACTTCGCGCAAAGCGCGTGGCAGTCGTAGGCGGCGGCAACGTCGCAATGGACGCGGCGCGTACTGCATTGCGGCTGGGTGCGGAAAAAGTCTATGTCGTATACCGCCGCAGTCTCGAAGAACTGCCCGCGAGAAAGGAAGAGGTCGAGCACGCCATGGAAGAGGGCGTCGATTTCAGGCTTTTGCAAAATCCCGTGAGAATAATCGGCTATGACAATAAAGAAGACCGTCGCGACGCGAAAAACGGCGGCGTTATAGGCATGGAAGTGATAAAAATGGAGCTGGGCGAACCCGACGCGAGCGGACGGCGCGCGCCCGTGGAAATCAAAGGCTCCGAAGAGATACTGGACGTCGATTGCGTCATAATGGCAATCGGAACAAGTCCCAATCCGCTCATAAAGAGTACGACAGCGGGGCTTGACGTCAATAAACGCGGCGGTATAGTAATCGACGAGCGCGGCGCTACGACGAAAGAAGGCGTATTTGCCGGCGGCGACGCGGTAACGGGCGCCGCGACCGTAATACTCGCCATGGGCGCGGGCAAAACAGCCGCAGAAACAATCGACGAATATATTAAGTCAAAAGAGAGCCGCTGATTTGCGCAATGAAATGCAATTGACTTAAAATGGATTATATGCTAAAATTTAAGGCAATGCCGACGGTACCGAAAACACGAGCGCAGACTTTATTGGAAATATAAATCCTATTCGTTATAGGGGGTACCTCTATGATGTAGAGACAGGTTTATACTACCTTAACGCACGCTATTACGATCCCGAACTTTGCAGATTTATTTCTGCCGACGAAACTCAATATCTTGATCCACAGACTGTCAATGGGCTAAACTTGTTTGCATACTGCGGCAACAATCCCGTGATGAATATAGATGATAGTGGAAATGGATGGTGGAGTAGATTTTGGAAAAGTATTGGTGGCGCTATAGTAAAAGTCGTTGTTGGTGTTGTCATTATAGCAACGTTAGCAGTCGCATCAGTTGTTACAGGAGGATTAGCATCGGTTGTTTTAGCAGGCGCTGCAATTGGAGCTTTGGGTGGCGCTGTTGGAGGTGGTATTTCTGGAGCAATTTCTGGAGGATTCCAAGGATTTGCTAATGGATTTTTAGCTGGTTCTATAACTGGTGCAATAAGTGGCGCGGTTGGTGCTTCACCTTTAGTCTTAGGTTTTCAAATTGCTATTAATGCAGGGCTAGGAATGCTTAATTATGCTATGAATCAAGGATTTAACGGAGAGTCTATTACGCTTGGTGGACTCGTGACTAGTGGCGTACTTGGTGGAATAGCCGGGTTTCTTGGCGGAAGTGGTTGGATGCACGGCACAAAGGATTTATTAAAACTTGATGTAACAAAGAATTTCTTAAGAGTTGCGTTGTCTTATGCCGGAAAAGCGTGGACCATAAAAGCACTAATTAATTCTATTGTATTAAGTGGATTTACAGGTGGTATTTATGGTAAATTTATTAGTGGAAAATTTAACAGCGGAGGTAAGTTTCTTGGATGGTAGTATAATATATATTCTTGTGGGCTTTCCTATATTTTCGCTACTGTTAAGTGCATTAGAATTTGGTTTAGTAAATTTGATTGAGTTCTCATCAGATAGTAAAATTGATGTTGCCTTGAAAATTTTATCAATAGTAATCGGATGTCTTCTTGGTGGGCTTATAGTAGCATTATGTTTTTTAACAGAAGCGTGGATTGCGTATGTTGGTATGGGTATAGGATTAGGTATGCATATAATTTATCTGATAGTTTTAACCATTTTAAGATTTAAATATAACAATAGTGATAATAAGTACTTTTAGTTTAAAAATGAAGAATAATTATAAGTCGCGGAACTAAAAAACAGTTAATACAAAAACCCATATATGAAATTAGCTCGTTTTAACAAATAGACGGGCTTTTTTCATTTAATTTTCTGACGCATACCATTTAAAACAGTGGAAATATAAGAATTTCATTGTCCAAGTAATACCTTTTGCCCATAAAGGATTATATTTTCTATATACTGTAATGATTATGGAGGATATAATCGTATCGTTTAGAAATTCGTTGACTGAAATAATGCTTGAGAGAAATTTAACAATAGTAGAGTTAGCGAAAGGAATAGGGTCTGATCCGTCTACTGTACGCAGATGGTTTGGTGGCGTTAGGGACATCAAATTAAGTACAATATTAAAGCTGGCATCTTATTTTGAGTGCTCGCTTGAATATTTGTGCGGCAAGACTCACGAGTATAAAAGATACGAGATGTGTCCTTGTAAGAGATTCGGCATCAGAACAAAAGAGATCATTACCGAGTGTGGTTTTGTTCCGTACAATTTTCTTAACGAAGTAGGCGTTACGCCGTCGAGATACTATTATTGGTTGTCCGGCGGCGAGCCTATGTTAACTGCGTTAAATATAATGGCGAACTATTTAGGCATAACTTTGGATAAATTGGTGGGACGGGAAAAATAGTCCGAATATAAATACATAGAATATCGGTGAAAAACTTATGACAAGCTCCGTATTTAATACGCTTATGCGCCGTGTACACAATGGGGATATATCGGCGATGGCGCTTGTATACGAAGAATATTATAAGAAACTTCAAGTTGTGGCTGTACGTATTCTTAAAGAAACTGCAGCCGCAGAGGATGCAGCGTCGCAAACTTTTGTCGATCTTATTCGTGATGCACAAAATGGAAAAATCAAAAAGGTAAAATACGTCAGCGGATATTTATGTACGCGTTGCAAAAATATTGCGTTAAAGGTTAAAGAGCGGAATAGTATATTTGAAAGTATCGAAAATGTTGACGATTTAGAAACAGTTGATTTAATAGATAGAATATTAGACGGATCGGATATGGTTCGCGCAATCGCTAAATTGAAAGATGTGGAGAAAGAAATAGGATTGATGTTTTATGTTTATGGATACAAGATTAAAGAGATATCTATAGAACAGAAAATGCCGGAAGGCACCGTTAAATGGCATATAAGCAATATAAAAGAAAAAATTTCAAAATATTTTACATAAACGCTCTCCACCAGACTTCACCATCTCTTCATCGATAGAACAATTACAAATCAAGCGGGGCTTAACGAGCATAACGATACCGAACAGCGTAACATATATCCAGGATAAGGCATTCTACAATTGCAGTAGTTTAACTATATACTGCGAGGCGGTTAGCAAGCCGAGCGGTTGGGATAATAGTTGGAATTTATGTGCCAGTGTTCAAATGTATCCTGAGGGAATAACGCGAACGGATTATTGTCCTGTAGTATGGGGTTACAAAAACAAATAACCGCGCGTTTCGAGAAAATCAAGACTGTGAGAGAATTTCGATATATTCGCGTCGAGCGTTTGATTCGGCGCGGACGGCGTTATCGATTGACTTAAAAATAACAATAAAATAAAAAAGCAATGCTTTATGGCATTGCTTTTGCTGTTCGTATTGACTTAAAATGGATTATATGCTAAAATTTAAGGCAATGCCGACGGCACTGCCTTTTCTATTTCGGACAATCGAAAAAGCCCGAATATGAACGGGCTTTGCTTGGCAGGGGCGACGCGACTCGAACACGCAACCGACGGTTTTGGAGACCGCAACTCTACCATTGAGCTACGCCCCTACGCATTTCTATATTAGCACGTATTACTGTCAAAGTCAATAAAAATGGAGCATCTATGAAAAATAAAATACGAGTTGCTTTTATCGGTTGCGGAAACATGGCGCAAGCAATCATAAAGAGCATGAACAACCCGTCGGTAAGAGCGGCGTTAAAGAGCGAAAAATACGCGCTTGAAATCACCGCGTCGGACTGCGACGAGCGCAATCTTATGAATGTGCGCGGAATGTGCGAAGTTACTTCCGATAATTCCGCCGCCGTCGCTACCGCCGATTATGTTTTTATCGCAGTCAAACCGCAAAACGCCGAGGCCGCGCTTATCGGCTTGGAACTGTCGCACAAGGTTGTTGTTTCTATAATGGCAGGCGTATCTATTGCCGCATTGAAGTCTATAACGGGGGCGAGCAAAATAGTGCGCGTAATGCCGAATCTCAATGCGCGGGTCGGAGAATCGCTCAACGCTTACTGCGCGGAAGGACTTTCGGATGACGAATTGCACACCGTGTCCGTTCTTTTCGGATGTTTCGGCACGGAACTCAACGTAAAAGAGAGCGAGCTTGACGCGGTTACGGGGCTTAGCGGCAGCGGTCCCGCATTTGTGTTCATGACGCTCAAAGCTTTTCGCGATGAGGCTGTTGCTCGCGGGTTCGATGAAGAAACCGCCAAGCGCATCGCCGTACAGACTGTTATAGGAAGCGCGCTCACCGCCGAAAAGTCGGACGATATAGACGCCCTCATAGAATCCGTGTGCAGTAAGGGCGGCACGACGGCCGAGGGCGTTTCGTACCTTTGCGAAAACAAATACGAGGGTATACTTCGCGGCGCGATTGTCAAGGCGATTGAGAAATCAAAGGAGATGAGCGTATGAAAGACGTCGATATATACACCGACGGCGCGTGCAGCGGCAATCCCGGACCGGGCGGCTGGTGCGCTATAATTATGTGCGACGGCAGTGAAAAAATTCTCACGGGCGCATACAAGGATACGACCAACAACCGCATGGAGGTTCTCGCCGCCGTCGAGGGACTTGCCGCGCTCAAATACAGAGTGCGTGTAAACCTTTATTCCGATTCGGCGTACCTCGTGAACGCAATAGAACAACACTGGCTCGCCGGGTGGAAGCGGAAAAATTGGCGCAATTCCGAGGGCAAAGATGTAAAAAACCGCGACCTTTGGGAACGTTTGGATAAACTGCTCGCCGAACACGAGGTTAAGTTTATCAAGGTAAAAGGGCATTCCGACAACGAACATAACAACCGTTGCGATAAGTATGCTCGCGATGCGATAAAAGAAGTTATCGAAAAAGAGTGAGTTTAGTCCGAGGATTTTCGCGCTTATTTGCATTCGCGTCGATATAGTATCGAAGGATTACATATAATATCCGTGTGAAATCTCGGTATAAAACAGCTATCGTAAAGTGTTTCGTCGGTATATCGACGGCGGTCATCGTTTCGCTTTGCGCGGTTTTTGTTTATCCGTTAAGTAAAACTGTTTACTATGCGGCTATTTGTTTGACTGTACTTGTTGCCGCGGTATATATGATTATCGACGGCGATAAAAAACCGCACGTCGCGCGTTCGACACT
Source organism: uncultured Christensenella sp. (assembly GCA_949948785.1). Classification (GTDB taxonomy): domain Bacteria; phylum Bacillota; class Clostridia; order Christensenellales; family Pumilibacteraceae; genus Anaerocaecibacter. The sequence goes on from CATLGX010000043.1 coordinate 5,350, forward strand.
CGTAACTTATGTTGTGCTTGCGGCGGCTGTTGCGCTGTACATCATATATTATTATACGGGGCTTAACGTCAAGTTCAACGATTTCGACGCGATTAGGCGGATTATTGTAGACAGCGGTTTTTGGGGCTATCTCTTGTTTATCGGACTGACCGTGTTCGAAATAGTCGTTTTGCCTATACCGTCGGCAATAACAATCCTGCTCGGCGTAGCGCTTTACGGTCCGACGGTGTGTTTTATTCTGTCGGTAATAGGCACGATGCTCGGGTCTTTGATAGCTTTTGCGCTCGGAAAATTTTTCGGACGGCGGCTGTGCAATTGGATGTTCGGCGAAGAAAACACCGAAAAGTACGCAAAGCTCGTCGGCGAAAAGGGCAGATTCTTATTTATCGTAATGCTGTTGCTTCCCGCGTTCCCCGACGATATGCTGTGCATGATAGCGGGAATAACGGATATGTCGTATAAGTATTTCACCGCGATTTGCCTTTTGACGCGGCCTGTAATGATAGGCTTGACGGCATATCTCGGCAGCGGGGTAATCCCGTTTTCTGGCGGCGGAATACCTATATGGATAGCCATCGGCTGTTTGATGTTTGTCGTGTTTATCATAGCGACTCGAATCAAATCACACATAGAAAATAAGCAAGGCGCGGCACGTGTAAAAATAAAGTAGCTTTAAATTGCGGTTATCGTTTAAAACGCTTGACAAGCGGCGGCGGCGGTGGTAGAATTTTCGTAATCGAATATCTTATTTGTGCGGACAAGTAGCGTCGTTTCGATTTTCAGAGAGCAAGGGGTTGCTGCGACCTTGTATGACGGACGAAAGTGCGAAACCGCCGCATGGCTGCGGAACTTTCCGCAGTGGTAAGAACAGCTTGCTGTTACGCAAGAAACAAGGCGCGTCGGGTTTGACACTGTTAATCGTCCGCGCGCGAAGTAAGGTGGAACCACGGTTTAAACCGTCCTTATGCTCGGCATAGGACGGTTTTGTTTTTCCCAAGGAGGACGTATATATGAAAATCACACTCAAAGACGGAAGCGTTATAGAAGCGGAAGCGGGAGCGACCGCGGCGCAGATTGCCGCTTCAATAGGCGAAGGGCTTGCCCACGCCGCGCTTATTGCCAAAGTCGACGGCGAAGAAGTAGACCTCAACCGTCCGATTACGGGAGATTGCGCGCTCGAAATTATAACGTATAAGGACGAGGAAGGAAAGCGCGCGTATCGCCATACCGCCGCGCACATTCTCGCGCAGGCGTTCAAGACGGTTTATCCCGCCGCGCAGCTTGCGATAGGTCCTGCGACAAACGTCGGGTTCTATTACGATTTCGACGTGCCGTTCCCCGTTACCATGGACGACCTTGCCGCCGTCGAGAATGAAATGAACGATATAATCGCCGCCGATTTTTCCATAGAGCGAATGGAAGTTACGCGTAAAGCCGCTATGTCGCAGATGCGCGGCTTTAACGAAGTTTACAAAATGCAGCTAATCGAAGAATTGCCTAAGCGCGCGCCGATTACGTTGTACAAGCAGGGCAATTTTATCGACCTTTGCCGCGGACCGCATCTTTCGAGCACGGGCAAAGTCAAATTTATCAAACTGACGCAAATCGCCGGCGCGTACTGGAAAGGCGACGAGCACAATAAGATGCTCACGCGTATTTACGGCGTGGCGTTCGACAGCAAAAAGGAGCTTGACGAGTATTTGACGAAGCTCGAAGAAGCTAAAAAGCGCGACCATAACAAGCTCGGTCGCGACCTCGGTTTGTTCATGACCGAAGAGCATGTCGGACAGGGTTTGCCGCTGTTCATGCCCAAGGGCGCGAAGATGATGCAGACAATGATGCGCTTTGTCGAAGACGAAGAAGAAAAGCGCGGTTATATGCTGACCAAAACGCCGTACATGGCTAAGAGCGACCTTTACAAGATGAGCGGACACTGGGACCATTATCGCGATAAGATGTTTATAATAGGCGACGAGGTAATGGACGATAACGTCATGGCGCTCCGTCCCATGACCTGTCCGTTCCAATACATGATTTATAAAAACGGGCTTAAAAGCTATCGCGACCTGCCGTGCCGTTATGCCGAGACCAGTACGCTCTATCGCAAAGAAGCGAGCGGGGAAATGCACGGGCTTATCCGTATTTGTCAATTCACTTTGGCGGACGGACACATTGTTTGTACGCCCGCTCAGGTCGAGGACGAGTTTAAAGGTTGCGTCGAACTTTGCAAGTTCATGCTCGAAACGCTGGGGCTTGACGGCGACGTATCTTATCGGTTCTCGCGCTGGGACCCCAAGGATAAGGATAAGTACATCTACGACCCGCAAAAGTGGAAAATGGCGGAAGAGCAGATGAAGCGTATTCTCGACCATATCGGGCTCGAATACACGGAGGCGACGGGCGAAGCCGCGTTCTACGGTCCGAAGCTCGATATTCAAATCAAAAACGTTTACGGGAAAGAAGACACCCTGCTGACTATTCAAGTCGATATGTTCCTTGCCGAAAACTTCGATATGACGTACATCGACGAGAACGGCGAAAAACAGCGTCCGTATATAATACACCGCAGTTCGATTGGCTGTTACGAGCGTACGCTCGCACTTCTCATAGAAAAATACGGCGGCGCGTTCCCGCTGTGGATAAGTCCCGAACAGGTTCGAGTACTCTCTCTTACCGAGCGTACCGCCGATAAGTGCGACGAGCTTGTCTCCGAGCTGAAAAAACACGGTATTCTCGCAACAGCGGATAACCGCAATGAGAAAATAGGATACAAAATACGCGAAGCTCAGGTCGAAAAAGTCCCGTATATGCTTATTATGGGAGATAAGGAAGCCGCCGCGGACCTCGTTTCGGTGCGACATCGCAACGACGACCTCGGTCAAATGACTTTCACGGACTTCCTCGCAAAGATTAAGCATGAAATAGACACAAAAGCTATTAACTGATAAAATGGCAAACGGCGTTACTTAACGTAACGCCGTTTATTTTGTCAGATTTACTCGTCGGGATTCGGTTTGTCGCGGAGTTTGATTTTATTGACTACGTCTCGTCGTATGTCGTCGCTCATTGCGGCGTAGTGCTTGCGTGTCGTATTGACGTCTTTATGTCCGAGCACGTCCGCAACTACGAATATATCGTGCGTTTCATGGTAAAGGTTTGTGCCGTAAGTGCTTCTCAGCTTATGCGGCGTTATTTTTTTGAACGGAGTGATTATCTGAGCGTACTTTTTAACCATCAGCTGTACGGCGCGTGGAGTCATGCGTCCGCCCTTGATTGATATAAACAGCGCGTCGCTGTCTTTTACTCGTTTGCCGAACTCGGTTTTTTCGAGAATTTGTTCGTCGAGCCAGTCGATATATCGCCGCAATGCGTCCGCAACTTCTTCCGAAAAATACAGTATTGATGTGTTTCCGCCTTTGCGCGTTACGACAAAACTGTTGTCTTCGAAGTTAATATCCGTTCTGTTAAGTCCCACGCATTCGCTTATGCGTATGCCCGTGCCGAGAAAAAGCGAGAGCATCGCTTCGTCACGCACGGATGTGATGGTGTGAAAACACTTCTGTCTGCCGCTGAGGTCTTCGCCGTTTTCCGCTTCGTCGAGCAAGTCGACCACTTCGTTTACGTCGAGGCGGATTATTGGCTTTGCGTGTTTTTTTGGCGTGTCCACCTTGGTCATGACGTTGTTTTTGATTTTTTCTTTTTTATAAAAATATTTAAACAGCGCGCGCAGCGTCGATACTTTGCGTTCTTTCGCTTGTTCTTTGCACGAACGCTTGTTCCCGTCAAGTTTATACGACGACAGATAATCGATGTATTCTTCAATGTCGGTGGGGGACAGTGCGTCGAGGTCGGATACGGTGAGTTCGGTAGCCTTTTTGCCTTTAAATTTGCGGTTAATCAAAAAATCGCAAAAAACCCGAATATCTCTGAGATACCCGAGTCTTGTAAGCGGTGTGGTCCGCATAGCTATTCCCACATTGAATTCGCGCGCGAAATAAGGAAGGGCGTCGAGCAGGTTGTCAATCGCGTCGAGATTGCTTTCGTTTCTTTGGTCGAAGTACGAGCTCATGTCATATTCTATTCGACGGCGTAACGTTCCGATTTTAAGAGCGTCATGAATATAAACTCGCTTATCGGTATAAACAGCGAATAGACGAGCGGGATAACGAGTGAGGGGATATGCTTAACCGAAAATCCGACGGGCATGCCCCATATGAGATTGAAGCAGTATATTACGACCGCCGCTTGCAACATTATTACAAAGCGTATGATTATCGAAAAACGGAAATTTACGTTTATGCGTTTTTTCTTATCGGGTTCCCCTGCAAACAGAATGACGGCGACTATAAACATCGCAATCGGCAGTAATCCCGAAAACACGTAAAGTATGTAGTCGTACTTCATGCGCATTCCGAGCCCTACGTAAAACGTAAGAAACAGCGTAAGTCCCAAAAGGAACATGATTGCGCACATCGCGGTGTAGTGCGTCATCATCAAACGATTGCTGTAATAGTAGTATTTTCGGTTGTATTGCTTAGCCGAATCGTTATGCGCTCTGACGGTTACTTCGTTGCCGAGTTCCGCAACGGCGCGCTGAACGTCGTCGAAGCTCTTGACTGCGACGCTGCTTTCCGCCGCGCTTGCCGCCTGTTCCGCCGCGGCGTTTTCGCGCTCGCTTTGCGTTTGCTCTTCGCAGCGTTCTACGAGGTCGACAAGTATGTTTTTGTATTCGCGCCGTGCCGCACTCTCGTCGTTGCGTTCTTTCGGGAGGGCTTCGCTGTACGGCTGTAAAGCCGTTTTATGCGGCTCGCTCGTCTGCGGGACAGGGACGGGGTCCGCCGCCTTTGCTTGCGGTTTCGCCTTGTCGTCGTGTTCGTCGCCGAACGACGCGGTTCTTGCGTCCGAATAACTGCGGTTGCCAGTATACGTCGAAGCGTATATTTCTTCTATTACGGAATGCGGGTCGGTAGTAGGCGCGGCGCCTATTCCTTCGCCGTAGTCTTTTTCCTCTTGCGCTTCTTTGTCGCTATATTCTTCTTCCGAATACTCGGAAGTTTGCGCCGGCAGGGTATTTAACTGTTCTTCCTGCTTTTCGGACGGGCTGTCGAATATGCTTTGCTGTATGTATTCTCCGCCGGCCGTTTCGGTCGTTTCGGCGGCTGTCGGCTCTTCTTTTTGAGGTTGTTCTTCGTCCGCCGCCGCATGTATGTATTCGGTCTCGTCGAAAGCGGGCGGAACGTATTCGACCGTGGCGGTTTTTTCTTTTTTATCTGACTTTTCCTTAGGTTTGGACGGGCGAGAACGGCGCTTCGGAATTTCGTATTCGTCGTCTTCGACGTCCGAAAAATCGTCTGTCGGAAGAATCGGCTCGTCTCCCGTTATTAACTCGCCGAACAGGTCGCGCGAGCGTTCCCATTCGTTTTTGTACGAAACGAATACCTCTTTGCCGCTGTCTGTCAGCGTGTAATACTTGCGTCTGCCGCCGTTACTGTCCGATTCGTCCCAATACGAGGCGACGAAACCTTGTTTTTCGAGACGTTTGAGACATGCGTAGAGCGTGGGCTGTTTTATTTCCCACTGTCCTCCGCTTCTCGCGTTGATTTGTTTTATCATGTCGTAGCCGTATCTGTCGCCCTCGTACAGGACTTTCAGTATTACGGTGTCGACATTTCCGCGAATCAAATCGCTCTCTGCCATCGTTCACCTCGTTTCGTATAATTATACAGTATATTTGTGCCGCTGTCAATATTTTTAGCCGTTTTGCTCGTCGAAATTCCGCCTTGGAACGGCGTAATCGATAGATAAAAGTCGAATGTCCGCATCGTTTGCCTGCATTTTTGTGCCGTATCCGTCGCGCTCTCTTGAATGTTCCGTTTTTGTGTGTTCTCAA
>CATLGX010000044.1 GCA_949948785.1 uncultured Christensenella sp.
GGATTGAAGAAAACCGAGAATGTAGCCGAAAAATCCGCACTTGTCGCCCGTATAAACTCCCACTACATCGCCGAATTTGGGGCGTACTCCGTCAGTCGGCGCGTTATCGCCTTTGGTCGTGTACGATACCGCGCCCGAGGCGGATACGTGTATTTCTATCACTCTGTGCGTGTATAAAGTTTTTTCGCCGTTTCTCTTAATCTCGAAAGTAATAATGTCGTTCTCTTTTATATCGTTTTTACGATTGGGAACCGTGCATACTATTATGCTGCCTTCGGGGATTGTCGGCTCCATGGAGTTTGTTACAACGGAGAACAATCTGTATTTGCCGAAAGTGGGGTAGTATCCGTCCAAAAACATGCATAGGAGCGAATTGACGGTCAACAGCGAAATAATCGAAAACGCCAAAACAACGGCGCATATTTTAACTATGCGCCGTGCTTTGGGTTTTTGGGATTTGTTTTGTTTTTCGGCTTTTTCGCTCATAACAGATTAATCCGATTATACGTCGGAAAAGCGATAGCCCGCGTCGGCTCTTGTCATGCGGCGACGGCAAGAACTATGTCGATATCGGCGCTTTGTCCCATTTGAGCGGCATCGTCCGATACGAGCATAAGACTTATATAAACCGTTTCGTTGCCGCTCGTGTTTACGGTTGCGGCGGAGCTTGTAAAGTCAAAGCGCGCACCTTTCGATATTTGCTGCCAGTCGCCGGCCGATTCGGGTGTCCAATCGGCGGGCACAGCGTCCTGTTTTGCCCCCGCATATACATAAAAGTCGAGGGTTGTTGTGCTTTCTTCGGGATATTTGACGCTGATATTATAGTTGCCCGTTACTTCGTATTCGGGTAAAGCGACGGAAACGACGGTTGTGCCTTTGTTGCCGTCTTTGTCCGCTTTTATCGTGTTTTCGTCTTGATTGTACGGCACGAGCGTTCCGAGTTCGAGTCTTGCTCCTTCTTCTTGCGCCGACGTGAAACCGAAAAGATAGGCATAACCGGTTTCGGCTTTGGCTATGCGTGCGGTATTGTTGCCCGTCCATGACGCAAACGACACAGCGGATACGCCTATCGCGGCAACTGCGGCGGCGGTGATGAAGATTGTACTTGTTTTCTTTTTGATTCTCATGTCGAAAATCTCCTTTAAAATATTTAACTTGTTATAATTGCTTTGTTGGGTATTAAATATCGGTTTGCGGTTTGACCTCTATCCAAGATAGTCCGAAACGTTCGGTTTGCGCCAATATAAACGTGCCGCCTGCGTCTGGTTTAACCTTCAATACGCTTTTTTGTGCCCAAAACCCGTCTTCGCCGTTCGCGGCCGAAAAGTCGAAGTATTTGTCGACGTCGCCGCGGATGGTGTGATGAGTTGTGGAAATGCCTTCCGTACACCGCTTCCCGTCGTAAAAAACTATAAGTTCTTCGCCGGGTTCGAGTATTACGGGCTCGCCGAATTTGATAATCTTACCGGAGTTCGATACGGCGCCTCGGACTCTGCCGTCTTCTCCTATACATCCGGCTTCTTTCAAGATATCGGTAATTTCTGCGTCGCTCAATTGACCGATGTCGCACTTTCCGAACCATTTGCCGATGTTTATCGAAGCCGCTATGGTTTCTTCGCCGTGCTGCCATAGCGCGTATGAGGTCGAAAACGCCGTAATCGACAGCACGACCGCGAATGCGAGACATATAATCAGACATTTGAATTTAAATACTTTCGACATATGTTTCTCCGAGTCGCCGCGTGAGTTTGATAGCTGTTCCGTCCGGCAGAAACGCCGAGACCGTTCACTGACGATTATAAACCGCTCTAAATCGACAGTCAAACCAAACGCCCGTGTCTAAACGTGAATAAGTGTGAAGAAACGTGCGGAGCGGCGAATGTTAAGCGAGAAAAGGGCGAATTTTTATCGAATACGATTAAAAAAACTTGAAAATTTGTGCAAATACCCCCTTTACAAGCCTAAACACGTATGTTATAATAGATAAAAATAACATGGGGTATAATTCGGAATACCCGAAGGTGTCGGCTTTGAACAATATAGCAATTATTGATTTGGGTTCCAATTCCGCGCGTCTCGTACTCGCGCACGTCGTCAACGACAGTTACTTTGTAGTTTACGACGAGCTTAAAGAGGCTGTCCGCCTTGCCCAAGATATGGATAGGGAGGGCTATTTAAAACAACCGCGAATTCAGCAGGCGGTAAAGACGCTTAAAATGTTCCGTAAACTGTGCGATGCCAATAAGGTCGACCGCATTTACGCGTTTGCCACAAACGCCGTTCGCAAGGCGAAAAATCAAAGGAGTTTTCTCGAAGAGGTAAACGCGCTTTGCGGATTCAGAGTAAACGTGCTTACCGAAGAGCAGGAAGCCACGCAGATTTATTACGGAGTAATCAATTCGCTCGAAGTTCCCAAGGGCGTGATAATGGACATTTCGGGCTCGTCGTTGCAACTCATACAGTACAATCGGCGTGTAATACTCAATCGCGTCAACTTGCCGATAGGCACGATGAATCTTTCTTCGCTGTACGGAGAAAACACGACCCCGCTTCAACAGTCGCAACTTATAGAAGCGTATATGCGCGACCAGTTCGAGCAGATAGATTGGCTCAAAAATATCGAGCCGGATTATAAATTCGTCGGCGTCGGCGGGTCTTTCCGCAATCTTGCAAACATAGTTCAGCGCATAGAAAAGTATCCGCTTAACATGATACATAATTACAGCATAGACAGACCTACGTTTACCAAGGTCTACGATATGATAAAAGTGCTCGACGTCGAGAAACGTTCCAAAATAAAAGGTCTGTCTGCTCAGCGTGCCGATATTTTCTGCGCCGCGCTGTCGTGTATAAAGAGCTTATTGGATGTTGTAGATTTCGAAGATATGGTTATTTCCGGTTCGGGCATACGCGAAGGGTATATGTTTAACCACGCCGTGCCGACTACGCTCGAAAAACCTATCTCCGATATTCTCGGACACTCTATATATATGCGGTTGCATTACGGCGGGCTTAACATACAGCACGCCGACCATGTGTGCAATCTTTCCATACAGCTGTATAAGCAGTTGCGCGTTCTTCATAAGCTCCCGAGGCAGTATATGCGCGTTCTGCGCATAGCCGCGCTGTTGCACGAATCGGGCATGCGCATCAATTTTTACGACAGGTACAAGCATTCGGCGTATTTTATCATGAACAGCAATCTTTACGGAGTGTCGCACCGCGACCTCGTTCTTGCGGCGTTTGTGGTGCGCGGACATAATCTCGAAGACATATCGATAGCCGAATGGAATAAATATGCAGATATTGTGCACGAAGAGGACCTTGTCGCGGTTATGCGTCTCGCCGTAATTTTGCACATAGCCGATGCGTTGGACAGGTCGATGTCGGGTTCTGTAAAAGCTATTAACTGCGACGTACTCGGCGATTCCGTCATTATGAAAACCGAGGTCGAAGGCGATTGTTCTCTCGAAATAAAAGAAGCTCTCGGCGCCGGAGCGGACTTTGCAAAAGCGTACAAGAAAAATCTTGAAATACTCTGATATCGACGTAATCTTCGCAACGGCGTCGCCGCGGCGGCGCGCGCTTGCGCAAAAAATCAAATATATCGGCGGCGGCGCGGACGCGCATTGTTTTGTACGCATAAATCCCGTGTTTGCAGTTGCGGACGCGGAGGAAGTAAGCGTCGGAAACGCTTGCGACGTCGCGCGTATCAACGCGCGCATAAAAGGCGAATGGGCAAGGGCGCGGTATGCGTCGCCCGTTTTTGCGTTTGATACGGTTGTGGACGTCGACGGCACGGCATTCGGAAAACCGAAGACTCGGCGCGAAGCCGTCGATATGCTGAAAACATTGTGCGGACGCACTCACGAAGTAATTACCGCCGTATATTTTGCGAATAAAGAGAAAATAATCGAAAAAAGCGAAAAAACAGCCGTTACTTTTGGTGCATTTGACGAGCGTTTGGTGTATAATTATGTAGATAGCGGCGCGCCTTTCGATAAAGCCGGCGGCTACAATATAGACGACGCGGCTATAAAACCGCTTGTCATAAAGGTGGACGGCGAATACGACAATGTAGTCGGGCTTCCCGTCGGGCTTACGGAAAAACTCATCGAGGAGAATTTGGTCTATGGCGAGAATGGATATAGCCATTGATTTGGGAACATCCTACACTTCGATATTTGTATCGGGCAACGGTATAGTTTTGCACGAGCCGTCGGTAGTCGCATACTACGACACGGCGAAACGCCCGACGCGCGCAGTAGGCGTCGAAGCGTATTATATGCGCGGCAAAGCGCCAGACAAGACCAAAATAGTCAGCCCCGTAGTCGACGGAACCATTAAAGACCAAGACGCTTGCGCCGCTATGCTCGGCGAGTTTGTTAAGAGAGTGCTCCCGCAGTCTTATATAATCAAGCCGAAAGTACACGCCGTGGTCGGAGTACCCACGGGGATAACGGTCGATGAGCGCAAAATGTACGAAGAAGTGCTCATGCGTTCGGGCGTGGACGACATTTCCATGGTAAATTCGATTATGCTTGCGGGGATTGGTATGGAGCTTCCCGTCGCGTCGTCGTACGGCGGATTTATCGCGTCGATAGGCGGCGGCATTACCGAAATGGCGGTTCTGTCGCTGTGCGGCATAGTTACGGGTTGTTCTATTAACATCGGCGGCGATATGATAGACCGAATGTTGACGGACAGCATACGCGGCATATATCGCATAAAAGTCGACCCTGTTACCGTGCGTAAGGTTAAAGAAAAGACGGTCAGCCTCGTGCGCAACGATTGTGAGACCGTTACCGTAGGCGGAATCGATATAGTAGAAAAAACTGCGGTGCGCAAGCGGCTTCGCGGCGACAGACTATATCGCGCCGCGTACGTCTACTATAAGAATATAATCGACACGATTGCGAGCACCGTAAATTCGTGTACGCCCGCTGTTGCCGCTGAAATTCAGGAAAGCGGAATACACATCGTCGGCGGCGGAGCGAAAATTCCGGGGCTTGCGGCGGTGGTTCAGGAGAAGTTGGGTCTGCGTGTCAAAATTCCGCAGGACAGCGAGTACGCGGCAATACTCGGCGCGGGCAAGCTGCTGTCCGACCGCGACCTTTTGGACGATATTTTGCGCCACGCGTAAAATTCCGAAATTTATAGTAAATTGCGCCCGTCGAGTAAAACTTCGTCGGGCGTTTTCGTCATGCTTATACAACGCGCGTATATTCAAATCCCGCATTACAATAAAAGACAAACTGTCGCAAAAAACAACCTTATTCGGTGCGGTGTATCGGGTATAATACCGATACATGAAAAGTATCGTCATTACATCGGGTAAAGGCGGTGTGGGAAAAACCACTGTTACCGCATGTCTCGGTCGCGCGCTTGCGGGGCTGGGGTGCCGCGTGGCGCTCATAGATGCCGATTTCGGCTTGAACAATCTCGACGTTGTGCTCGGCTTGGAAAGTAAAGTCGTTTACGATACTGCCGACGTAATAGAAAACCGATGCCGAGTGCGTCAAGCGCTGGTCGAGGACGTTCGCAATCTGTATCTGCTTCCGTCCGCGCACGGTTATCTCGGCGAAAAGGTAACTTCGCAAAACATAAAACTCATACTTAACAGTCTCGCCGTTACTTTCGATTATGCGCTCGTCGACTGTCCCGCCGGAATAGAAGCTGGGTTTAAACGCGCCGTCGCCGCGTGCGAAAGCGCGATTGTGGTAACTACTCCGCACATGAGCGCGCTCCGCGACGCAAACAAGGTGGTATCGTTGCTCGCGTCGTACAGATTTTCGCCGACGCTCGTCATCAACAGGGTGCGCGGCGACCTCGAAGTCGAAGGCAAGATACCTACCGCCGACGAAATATCTCGGATTTTGAAAGCGCCGATTGACGGCATAATTCCCGAGACGGACGGAGCGTTCGACCTTGGCGAAATGCCTAAAAAACCGTTCGAACTTTTGGCGCGACGGTTGCACTTGGGCGTCGGAGAGCCGCTCGACCCCGCCGCGGAGTACAGAGGTATACGCGGCTATTTCAAGCGTCGGGCGAGGAGGGTCAAGTGAGCGAAATCACAGACGCAGCGGAGCGTTTGAAACGCATTGTGGAAAGCGATGCGGACGGACGCGTAAACGCCGCGCTCAGAGTGGCGCAGAGCGACGTAAGGGCTGTGCTGTGCGAGTTGATGGACGTTTCGCGGCTCGATATGCGGGTAGAACCGCTCGGCGCGGGTTACAGAGTAACGGTAACGGCCGACGCGGATGCTATTTACGGCGTGGGAAAAATAGACGCGGCGTATTAGCGCGAGTTGATAACAACAAAGCCGATGACAATATGCGCATAAGTTTCGGTTAAGAATTATAATACGGAGCAAACGCTCATATATTTACGGTATGGACAAATATACGGGCTGTAATGTGGTTGAAAGCGTCGTTACTCGCATGCCGCAGATAAAGGTTAAAAGAAAGAGAAAGTGGCGCGGTTTTTTTGTTCGGCTTGCCGTCGCGGCGGCTGTTGTCGGTGCGTTTTGTATGTTTGCTTACGCGCCGATACCGGGCATGAAAGCGGCGCGTTCGGCGGCGGCGCGGGTATTCTGTTACGACGTATTTGGGCGGACGGGCTTTGGTACGTCCCCCGTGATAACAAAACTTTTAGGTGCGTAAAACGGCGGACACGGCATCGCGCGGTTTTTCGCGCGTAAAATCGAACGCGGAAAAACGCGCGACGACAGCGCGGGCGACGGCGGATATTACGGTGCGCATATCGCCGATTATGCTAATCATGGCGACGGTGTTTGTCGCTTTCGGCATGGCGTACGAGTTTGCCTGTTCGCTTACCGCGGTCGTGTTGCACGAGTTTGCGCACGCCAAGACGGCTAAGCGGCTCGGTTATGCGCTCAACGAAATTAAGCTGATGCCGTACGGTGCGGCGCTTTGCGGCGCGGAGCATTTGAGACCCAAGCACGAGATTGCGATAGCCGCGGCGGGTCCCGCGCTCAATTTTATTCTCGGCATGATATTTGCCGCAATGTGGTGGCTAATCCCGTCGAGCTATCTTTTTACGCAAACGTTTTGCGTATGCAATATATATATAGGCGTATTCAATCTTTTGCCCGTTTATCCTATGGACGGCGGGCGGATTTTGCTTGCGGCACTGTCCGTAAAATTCGACAGACGACGCGCATATATCGCATGCAGGATTATATCGGCGCTTTTCGGTATCGCCGCAATCGCGCTGTTTGCTCTTAGCGCGGTATACGCTCTGAATATATGTTTTTTGACTGTCGGCGTGTTTATGATTGCGTCGGCGTTTGTACCGGACGCGCGCGCGCGGTATTATGCGCTGTTCGCTGCGGGCGGACGGCGGGCGAGGCTGAAACATACGCTCGAAAAAAAGGTGTTTGCCGTGTCGGCGGAAACGACGACGGCGGAACTCTGTCGAGCGCTCGACCCCGATAAGTTTGTACAGTTCGACGTATACGACGACGACAGGCTGATAGCGTCATTATCGGAAGCGGAACTTACGGAGCTTATCAAGAACTACGGTTACGAGCGCCGCATCGGGCAAATCGTAAACGGACAATGCCCGCGGTAATTTATACAAGGCGCTTGATTTTTGTCGTATCGTGTGATAAAATGTAATCATGAAAGATGCGGAGAATGCGGGCAAGGCGGGCGGCGGAGCTTTTGAAAGTTATGCGCGCGCGCTTATTTCGGGCGACCGCGGAAAATTGACGGCGGCGATTTCAGAGCTTGTTGCTCGCGGTAATCGCGACGACTGCGAAAATATAGCGGTCATACTTTCGTATTCGACGGACGGAGGCGGCAGCGGAGATTACTATTCCGCGCGTTACGGCAGTTCGTTCGACAAGCGCTATCTCGATTTGTTTTTGGATTTATGCCGTGAGGGCGGAATACCCGAGAGCGAATATATAAAGGTTTTGCTTGCCGCAGGCAGTGCGGACAAGTCGGGTGCTCTATATCGCTGGAATACGGCGGTGGACGTTTATCTCACGCGCCGTGCAACGGATGATTTCGACGAGATAGCCGACTATATAGATAAATACGACGGAAAATATACCAAGTACGGCGTTTTGATAAAGATTAACGAAACGTATGCGTTAGAACGGCTCGTGCGTACCGTGATGTACGGCAAGAATGTGAATAAAACCGCGATACGCGACGTGCTTATGGATTACGGCGAACTTGCCGAGCCGTTAATGTCGTTGTACGGAAAGTCGAAAGCGAAAGAGCGCGCGGCAATTGCGCGGCTGTTGTCGCTTTATAAAAACGATGCGTCCGTCAAACAGTTTATAGAAGAAACCGTGGCAGTAGACAAGTCCAAGACGGTGCGAAGCGTTTTGCCGCGCGTAAAAAAACGAGCGGGGAAGCTCGAACCCGTGCGTTTTTTCGAACAAGCCATGATAAACGGCGATACTTACAAACTTTCGGAACTGCGCGAAATTTTAAAAAACGCAGAGTGCGCCGCTGTCGCCGACAGACTGTTTTTCTTTGCGGAAAAGCCCGACGGTATACAGGTGATATTATACGACGGCGGCGTGTTCTTGGATATGACGGACACTCCGCTCGAACTGTCGGATGCAGACAGAATAGGCGTTTTGCACCCCGTAAACGTTCCGAGCGACGTCGACATATTGTCACTGACGGTATCACAACCGTTCAAACAGATTGCAAGGCGAACTTTTTCGCCGTCGCGCGGCGGTGCGAACAACGCGCTTGTCGGAACGCTCTCCGACCGCGGCGACTTTGACGTCGCTTTTAAAAAATGCGGGTTTGCGCTTTGCGGCAAGCGTTCCGCGTCGGAGTGCGACGCGGCGATAAAGTTTGTCGGTGATTATGCCGTCGGCGTAGAGTGCGATTTTTCGGAAGCCAACGGAACGGTCGCCTGCGGCAGGATAAATTATTATCGGAGAGAGAACGTCGTAAAACTCAATAAAACTTATTATGTTCAGTCGTCGGATTGCGTGTCGCCGACTGCGCTTCCGCGGCGTGAGTTCAGCGAACTTACGCTCTCGGCATATAGGCTGTTCGGTCGAGAATAGTCGATTCACGCCCGCTTGCCGCACATAAAAACATTTTACATCCTTGCCGCATTGTGGTATAATTGAGGTATAATAATAAAAATCAAACGATAAAGGACTCGCCGTGAAGAGTAAAATACTCGTGGATTACCAATCTTACATGTGTAGCGTCGCCCTCTTGGAGGACGGGGTTTTGCGTGAGTTCTACGTCGAAGGTCAAAACATGGACCGCATTACCGGCAATATATACAAAGGGAAGATAGTCAAAGTCTTGCCGGGACTGCAATCCGCTTTTGTAGATATAGGTTTGAAGAAGAACGGCTTTCTCGCCGCGGAAGATATGCTCGAAGACAGAACGGCGCTTACGCGTTCGGGTGCGGTGCCGACGAGGCTTGATGTCAAAGAGGGCGACTACGTGCTCGTACAGGCTATAAAAGAAGCAACGGATACGAAAGGTCCGAGGTTGTCTGCCAACCTGTCTATTCCGGGAAGATATGTCGTATATATGCCCACGATAGACTTTGTCGGCGTTTCCAATAAAATAACGGACGAGAGCACGCGCGACAAGTTGTTCAATATTTTAAACAAGCACAGACCTGATTCGCATATCGGCTTGATTGCGCGTACCGCGGCGAAAGACGCCAAAAAATCGGATATAGTCGAAGAAATAGAATATTTCGCAAATACGTATATATCGTTGCTCGATAAGTTCCGTTCGGCAAACGGCATTTCTCAATTGTCGACCGACGGCAACCTTGTTTTCCGTACCGTAAGGGATATACTTAATTCGACCGTCGACGAGATTATTTGCAGCGATACGACCGTCGCAAACAGGCTTAACGTATATTTGAGAGAGAACCTCGCGCAACCCGTCAATGTTACGCTTATGGAAGATGTTGACGTTTTAAAAAAGTTCGGAGTTCTTTCAGACGTTGAAAAAATGTTGCGGCACAAGGTAGAGCTTAAAAACGGCGGCTCTATCGTTATCGATTACACCGAAGCGCTGACCGTCATAGACGTTAATACGGCTAAATTTATCGGCGATACCGACCACGAACGCACAGTTTACGAGATAAACTGCGAGGCGGCTCGTGAAATAGCGCGGCAATTGAGACTTCGGAATATCGGCGGTATGATTGTTATTGATTTTATCGATATGCAGGACCCGCTTCACAACGAGGACGTTGTAAACATTTTGACAGCCGAAACGCAAAAAGACAGAACGCGTACGAGAGTATTGCCCATGACCGAGCTTGGTCTTGTGCAAATGACGCGTAAAAAGACGGGGTCGGAAATACAGTCTTTGCTTCTTACGCCTTGTTCGCACTGTCGCGGTACTGCGCATACGCAGTCTCCGGCGTTTATTGCGCGCAAAATCAAGGCGCAGCTTGTCGACGTTTTCAGCGACGCTTTCGTAACGGCGGCTGTCGTTACGGTCAATCCGTCGGTTTTCGAGAGCCTTGCAAAGGGCGAGTGGTTTAAAGAGTTTACGGTCGGCAAGTATGCGCCTAAGCTTGTATATCTCGTCAGTTCGCCTGACGTCGGACATAATTCGTTTAAGATTGGCGCGCAAAGTTCGCTTATTCTCTCTCTCCCGGACAATGCGTATCTTTTGACGTAGAGCAGTGCGGTATGAAGTACATCAATAAAGAATACGGATTTACTTTCCGCCCGCCGTTTTCGGACAAGTTCTGCGAGGTAACTGACAACGGTCCAGCGATAGGCGAGCATAATTATCCGCAAAAGTATATTACGGGCGTCGGTTACGATTACGGCGCTATAAACGGCGCTATGCTCGTCGGCAAGCACGGGTCGATGTGGGGCATACGCGTGCTTTACTATTCGGGAAAAAAGTGGGTCGACAACGACGATTTTGTAGGGCATATCGGTTCGTCGAGCTCGAATACCGCGGACGGAAGTTATGCGCATTTCACGTCGGGACCGCTCAGCGTTAAGTGGGTGAGACACGGCAATCGGTCGCTCGTTCTTGCCGCGTCGTCGCGCAAAAAACTGCGTGTGCGCGTAATATTTTATCCGTGTTACGACTGTCCCGGCGAGCTTTCGATAGAGGGCGCTACGGTCAGCGGAAGAAGTCCGTATGTCGCGGTTATTCCGGGTACGGTCGAACTTACCGATAACAACGCGG
>CATLGX010000045.1 GCA_949948785.1 uncultured Christensenella sp.
GCACGCCGAGACGCGGTTTTCCGCTGTACGCTTCAATTAGCGGATGAATCTCGACCGTCTCGGTTCTGCCGTCGCGCAAAAACTCGACGGTTACGCTCTCGCCGTCGAGAGCGCGTTGAACGTCATCCGCACTGCGAATATCGTTTCCGTTTATCTTTTTAATAATATCGCCCTTTTTAAAACCGTCGACTTTGGCGTTGCCGTATTCGGTCTCAACGCCCGTTACGCCGTCCACAAGCACTCCCCCCACATCAAGCGATATTCCTATCGGAAATCCGCCGACATACACTTTATCGCCGCCCGTTACCGCAGCAGGCTGAGACGAATACGACGGGCTTAGCGAAACAAACGCCATGCACAGCAGCACGGCGATAACCGTAAGTAAACATGCACGCAATTTTTTCATACCCGATTAGTTTTTGCGCGCAACGCGAATATATACTTAAAAAGTCGAATTATATACCGTAAAAACACATATCGGCGACGCATATTCCGCCGCCGACTTGTTTAATCAATTCAATTCTTTTTTAAACGCATCGCACCAAGCTTTTAGTTCCGCCGCATTCTTATCCGAAGTGCCCGAAACACCGCGCGTGCCCGAAAGCCGAGATACTTCGTCTATCTGTCCGTCGCGATTAAGCTCCGTTACCCGCGTAACCGTACCTTTATCGTCGTCGTACTTATCTATATAAAAATGTGCGTCCGCCATTGCCGCGATTTGCGCAAGGTGCGTAACGCAAAGCACCTGCCGTCCGCGCGCGAGCCTGCACAGCTTTTTCGCTACGGACAGCCCGACGTCGCCGCTGATTCCCGTATCTATCTCATCGAAAATCATTGTGTCTATGCTTCCGCCGTTACCCGCGACGAGTTTGATTGCAAGCATGAATCGCGACATTTCACCGCCGGATATAATCTTTGCAAGCGGCATGAGCGGCATACCTGCGTTGGGGCTGAGATAAAACTCGAATTCGTCAAAACCGACAGGCGTTACATTTTTGACAAACGCATCTGGTTGCGGCAAGTCGGTGAATACAACTTCGAACTTGGATTTTGCCATGCCGAGGTCGGCAAGCTCGCACAGAATTTGCCGTTCGATTTCACGCGCGCCCGTGCGGCGCAGTTCCGAAAGTTTTTTACATGACTCGTAAAGTCGAGCCTTTATATCGGTTTCTTTCTTACAAAGCTCATCGTAAAGTTCCGCGCCGTTCTCCGCTTCGTCAAGTTCTTTTTTTGCGTCGCGCAAGAACTCCAACATTTTATCATAAGGACCGTACTTGTTTTTAACGGCGCGTATTTTATCCAATCTGTCTATAATGCCGTCGAGTTCACGCTCGCCCGCGTCCATGCCGTCAAGCTCGTCTTTGACGCTTTCGGCAATATCGTCAAGTTCTATGGACACCGAGCGCAATCGCTCATGCAGCGACGCATAATTATCCCCGAACGCTCCGACGTAAGAAATCGCGCGTATTGCATCCGCTATGCCGTCCGTCGCGCCGCCCTCGCCGTCCAGCCTGTCGTAACTTTCCGCAAGCGCGGTTTTAATACGCTCGGCGGACATAAGAATATGCCGACGCTCGACAAGTTTTTGCTCTTCGTCGGGTTCGATATGCGCGTTTTCTATTTCTTCTATTTGATATTTCAATATGTCTATCTTTTGCGCGCGCGCCTGTTCGTCTCCGAGCGAACGCATTTTCGCGCAAACATCTTTATACTCGTCGTACAGCGCTCGATTTCGTTTTAAAGGTTCGTCGTCGTTCTTAAAAACGCATCCGTCCAAAATCTTGCGTTGTTCCGTGATTTTCAAAAGCGATTGGTATTCGTTCTGACCGTAGATGTCGACGAAGTTTTGCATGAGTTCGCGCAACATAGCCGTCGTAACCTGTTTGCCGTTAACGCGAATATCGTTTCTGCCGTCCTTAAAAAATTTGCGCGAAACTATGACAAGACCGTCGTCGCATTCGATGCCGAGTTCTTCGAGCGGAGATATTTCAGAACATGTAAACACGCCCTCGACAAATCCTTTGTCCTCGCCGTACTTTAAAAGCGATTTATCGTAACGCGCGCCGATTAACAACATAAGCGAGTCGACAATTATCGACTTGCCGGCACCCGTCTCGCCGCTCAAAACGTTAAGCTCGGGTGAAAAATCTATTTCGAGGTCGCGTATAAGCGCCAAATTATGTATTATAATCCGTTGAAGCATACTGTTTTCAAATATTGAGTTTGTCGGTAAGTCTCGAATAGAAACTTTTTTGTTTGAGCCTTACGAACAGCGCGCTCATGTTCCAACCGGTAACAGAAACGCTTTCGCCCTCATCGAGCTTCAACGCAGTATCGCCGTCGATAAACAGCGACGCGCCCGCGCCCGACGCATAATTCATGGTGATTTCCGAACCGGAAGAGACAATGATAGACCGTGCATGCAACGAGTGAGGATTAACAGGCGTCAACGCGATAACCGCAGCGGCAGGCGCGACTATAGCTCCGCCTGCCGAAAGCGAATACGCGGTAGAACCTGTCGGCGTGCTCGCTATATATCCGTCGCAAGCCGTTTTAAGCGCGTGTTCGCCGTCAATATCTATGGCTACCGAAATAACCCTGCCGCCGTTACTGCGCATGACCACCGCGTCGTTTAGCGCATAATAATGCGTGCCGCGCACCGTTACGTCCAGCATTGCGCGCCGCTCCAAAACATACTCTCTCTTTACAAGTTTTTCGAAAACGTCGCAAAGCTTGCGCGGCTCTGTTTCGGTCAAAAATCCGACAGTGCCTCTGTTTACGCCGAGTATTGGAATACCCGCTTTGGCGCTGTCCTCCGCAATGCGCAAAATAGTTCCGTCCCCGCCGATTGAAACTATGAAATCGAAATACTCGCCGCGAATATAATCCGTGGCGGTTATTCCGCTATTTCGCGCGGCAGATAAAACCGCCTGCTTCGCTTCGCCGTGCGGGTCTTTATCCGTATTTGCATAAACGCCAATCTTCATGTCTACGATTATACCTCAATCGACAAAATTATTCAAGGTTTTTTGCCGTCGAAATCAAATTTTCACACGTCAATCCGGAATCCACGAGCGTGGAACGTACGTCGCGGTTGTCTATAAATGCGTCGGGATGCGCCAAAATAGCAACAGCGGCGTTTGTATTTTTGGAATTGAGATACGAAAGCACGCTCTCGCCGAATCCGCCGCGCCGAACGTTATCTTCTATTGTTATTATTTTATATCCGCGTTTATTTATATCGTCCAAGAACGCGTCGTCGATAGGCTTTACAAACCTGCAATTAACTATGTTCAAATCGATATATTCGCTCGCCTCGAACGCAACGTCAAGCGCGCGCGGTCCTGCACAAAGCGCGTAAGTTTTCGATTTGGATTGTTTAACAATCTCCCACTTGCCGTATTCTATCGGCGCGTGAACACGCTCCGCGGCATACGTCTTGGGATACCTTATTGCTATCGGCGCGTTGTATCCGAGAGAAAACAAAAGCATGTCGTTAAACTCCGCGCCGTCGGTCGGGCACATAACCGTCATGTTGGGCATTACCGTAAGATAACTCAAATCGAAAACGCCCTGATGCGTTACGCCGTCCGAACCTACCGCGCCCGCGCGGTCGACGCACAAAGTAACCGGATAATTTCCTATGCAAACGTCATGCAAAAGCTCGTCGAAGCCGCGTTGTAAAAATGTCGAATACACCGCGAAATACGGTTTCATGCCGCCTGCCGCAAGCGCCGCACAGTAAGTAACCGCATGCTCTTCGGCAATGCCGACGTCCTTAAAGCGTTCCGGAAACTTTTGCGAAAATGCTTCAAGTCCCGTGCCTATCGCCATCGCCGCGGTTATGCCCATTACTCTCCCGTCGCGCGCCGCCGCGTCAGTCAGAAAAGCACCGAGAATATCAGAAAACGATTTCCCGTTTTGTTCGGAAGTTTTTTCGCCCGGCACGCCGTGCGAGTGCTCGGGGTCGGTAGCCGCGCTCTTATTGCCGTGTCCCTTGTCCGTGATTACATGAACGAGCACAGGCGATTTTTTATCTTTCAATTGCGAAAAAACGTCCACCAACTCGCGCATATTATGCCCGTCAAACGGACCGTAATAGCTTATGCCCATGTCCTCGAACATTTTATTGGATAAAAGTATGCGTTTAAGCAGATGCTTGCCGCGCTCCATAAGTCTAATCGCGCCGTCGCCGAACAGCGGAATAACAGATACCGCTCGCTTTAATTCGGTTTTCATGCGCGCATACTTTTTACTGACGCGAAGCCTTGTCAAGTACTTACTCATTGCGCCGACGTTCTTGCTTATTGACATCTCGTTATCGTTAAGCACTATGATTACGGGGAGCTGTTCGCTGCCTATTGCATTGAGCGCCTCGTAAGCAAGCCCGCCAGTAAGCGCGCCGTCGCCAATAACCGCAACGGTTTTTCTGTTCTCGCCTCGGCATCGCGCGGCTTCCGCAAAACCGAGCGCAACGGACAACGACGTCGACGCGTGTCCTGTGCCGAACGAGTCGTACTCGCTTTCTGCGGGTTTCGGGAATCCGGAAATCCCGCCGTTTTTGCGCAATAAGTCGAATTTATCGTCGCGTCCCGTCAGTAATTTGTGCGCATAAGATTGATGTCCGACGTCGAAGACAAACCTATCGTTAGGACAATCGAACACGTAATGAAGCGCGACAGTAAGTTCGACCGCGCCGAGGTTCGACGACAAATGTCCGCCGTTGGATTCCACGACGGAAACGATGCGGGTGCGGATACTTTCCGCCACGCCGTCAAGTTCTGAAATTTTAAGCCGCTTCAAGTCGAGCGGCGTTCTGATATCGTACTTTTCCAAAACGCTATACTATCACGAATTTTTCCGCAAGCTCTCGTAAAGTATCGGTACTGCCTTCGTACCCGCAATCGAGAGCCGTTATTGCGTTATTCAAATAATGATTGAGCAATTTTTTAGCTTCTTCCAAATCTATATAGTCCATTACTGTGGTGCCGTCCGATTTTTCGCCTGCAATATACTCCGATAAATCGTCGTATAACTGAAAAGCTATGCCGAACGCCTCGCCGTAAACAAACGCGCCGCCGATAAGCTCGGCTCTCTTTCTGTCCATTTCCGACATACCGTCGACAAATTCGACAATCGATTTGCCGCCTTCGGAGCCGACGGACGGCAATAAGCGCGACACGTCGAACTCTTGCGAAAACATATACCCTACCGAGCATGCGCATTCGATTATCGACGCGGTTTTCAGTTTGTACACGGAAATCAAATCTTCGAGACTGCGGCACTTCCCGTAAATATCGAGATATTCGCCGTGAATAATTCCGTTTTCGCCGCACAGTTTGAAAAAGAAAAACGGATTGAAATTCCCCGCCTCATGGCACGCATGCAACATACAGTTGTACGCCATATCCAAAAGCGCGTCGCCGGCAAGAAGCGCTTTGGCTTCGCCGTACTTTTTATGTACGGTCGGTTTCCCTCGCCGCATGTCGTCGTTGTCTATACACGGCATGTCGTCGTGTATGAGCGAAAAACAATGCATAAGTTCCAATCCGCACGCAAAGTCGAGCGCCGCGTCGTGCGGCGGAGCATAAAGACTGTGCCATTCGAGAAACAGTATCGGTCTCAATCTTTTACCGCCAGGAAATACGGCATAATCGAGAATCTCTCGAAAATCCGACGGATAAGCGGAAAAATCTATCGTCTTTTTCAGCTTGGCATCAATCTGTTCGCGCCAATCGCGCATACGTGCGTCGAAACCTGCGCTCATATTTCGTCTCCCGACGCACCTTCAAGCACGTCGTCAAGCTGTTTTTTGAGCGCGACTATTTTCTCCTGCGTGTTGTCGAGCGCGGCTATACATTCCTTTGTCAGCTTAATTCCGTATTCGAACAGCTTCATACCGTCTTCGAGCGGAATATCCGATTCAAGTTTTTCCACAACGGTTTTAAGTTCGTTGAGCTTAATTTCGAAATCAGGTTTTTCTTTTTCCATTTTCTATCTCCCGTAGTTTTCCACGCCGATAATATGTGCTTCCGCCGAACCGTCGGCAAAAACGAGTTTAACGTCGTCGCCGCATTTAAGCGCTTCCGCGCCGACGACCGTCTTTCCGTCGCGGTATACGGCAGCAAAACCGCGTCGCACTTTATTGGGGTCGAGCGCGCAAAGCACGGCGGAAAGTTTTTCGATGCGCGACGTCTTTCTTGTCATCATTCGCGTCATGGCGTTTTCAAGCGAACGTGCAATCGCATACAGCGCGGTTTTTTGCCGTTCGAACTTTTTTTCGAGCGAATAAAGTCCGCGCCGCGCCAAAAGTTCGGGTTTGTCGATATATGCCGCGGAACGTTTTTCCATAGCACCGACGATGCGCAGACCAAGCCTGTCGAGCGCGTTTTTTCGTGTTTTATACTTTGCGCACAGCGCCGTTTCAGCCGCGCCGCACAACGCTCGAATATCCGTAAAAAGCAAAGCCGCCGAAGCGCCGACTATTTGTCCCGCAATTGACGGAGTGCCCGCGCGCGTACCCGCGCAAAAATCGCACAATGTGTAATCTATCTCGTGCCCCACCGCCGATATAATCGGTTTTTGCGAGTTTGCAACTGCTCTCGCCAGCCGCTCGTCATTAAAACAGTCAAGGTCCTCATCGCTGCCGCCGCCTCTGCAAAGCACAATCGCGTCGCAGTCGCTCGTTTGCAGTTTCGAAATAGCTTCCGCAATTATTTCCGCCGCGCCGTCGCCTTGAACGCGCGCGGGAACAACTCGAATGTCGACATAATCGCAATAATCGCCTACTACACGTATAAAATCGCGCACAGCCGCGCCGTCGGGACTTGTAACAACGGCAACCGACAGTACGTATTTCGGCAGTTTTTTGCGGTTTTCGAAAAGTCCTTCGGTACGCAATTTTTCTTTAAGACGCGCAAACTCGGCGCTCTTTATTCCGTCGCCGCAAACAAAAAACTCATTGTAAACAAACGTAACCGAGGTACGTCTCGCATAGAAAGACACACTGCCGCGAAGCGCTATTTTAGCGCCTTTTTCCACTCTGTCGCGCGCGCAAAAATGTGCGCATCTAACGGAATACTTTCCGTCCGCAAGCGTCAGAAACGTGTGCTTATCAGAGTATGACACCTCGGCGACTTCGCCGGAAAGCGTTACGTCGTGCAAAAGTTCCTCGTCGTCGAACACGCCGTCGAGATATGTCGCAAGTTGCGTTACCGTCATTTCGCGCGTCATGCGCACGCTCCGTCGACGGTATTGAGCAACAGCATTGCAATTGTCATAGGTCCGACGCCGCCCGGCACGGGCGTAATATACTCCGCAACGTCTTTTACCGATTCGAAATCCACGTCGCCGAACAGTCCCTCGTCGTCTCTGTTCATGCCGACGTCTATAACAACCGCGCCGCGTTTTACCATGTCCGCGGTAATAAACTTTTTCTTGCCGACAGCCGCAACGAGAATATCTGCGGTACGCGTTATCTCTCCGAGGTTGCGCGTCTTACTGTGGCACACGGTTACGGTAGCGTCGTTTTGCAAAAGAAGCGCCGCCACGGGTTTTCCTACTATATTCGACCTCCCGACGACTACCGCGTGTTTGCCGCAAATATCAACGCCCGTCGATTTAATAAGCTCTATAATGCCGCGCGGCGTACACGCGACGGACCCCGTACGTTCGCCCAAAAACAGCTTACCCGCGTTGACGGCGTGAAAACCGTCGGCGTCTTTTTCGGGTGCGATTGCGGAAAGGACTCTGCGTTCGTCGATGCCTCGAGGAAGCGGGAGCTGAACAAGTATGCCGTCGACGTTTTTATCGTCGTTCAACGCCGAAACAAGCTCTATGAGCGCGGATTCGTCAACCTTGTCGTCAAAATAATACGAAAACGAAGCGATATTGCATTCCTCGCACGCTTTTATTTTATTTCGCACGTATATCGCCGAAGCGGGGTCGTCGCCTGCTTTGATAACGGCAAGTCCTACCTTGCGTCCGCGCGCTTTTTCGAAAGCAACGGCACGCGCGCGTATTTCCGCTTTAAAATCGGCCGCTGTTTTTTTACCGTCGATTATGCGCATTATTCCCCCTTGATGACCGACGCAAGAATTCCGTTCACAAACGAATAACTCTGCGAATCGGAGTACGCTTTTGCAATTTCGACAGCCTCGTTGACGACTACTGCCTTGGGCGTGTCCGTATACATAAGTTCGTAGCATGCGAGAAACAGTACCGCAAGGTCTGTTTTATATATTCTGTCAAGCTCGTAGCCTCTCGCGTACTTGATTATCGCCGACTTTATTTCGGATTTATGCAATTCGATTCCAGAAACAGCCGCATCTACAAACTTGCGCGAATCGCCGTCGGCGTCGGACAACAGTTCTCTGCGGGTTTCGGTGTTGAAAGAGCCGGTCATAACCATTTCATATGTTAATTTAAACGCAAGTTCGCGTGCGGCGCGACGTTTCATGAAAAAAATATCCTCCGAAATAATATCGAAAATGCAGCGGTTCTTAAACTCGGGAAAAGGTCAATGCTTGGAAAATTTAACGGATATTATATTGACGTTTATAAAACCCATTTTATAATCGGTCATTGTCTCAACGGATTTTTTTATGTTATCCTGCACTTTATAAGCAATATCCGAACAGCTGACTTCGCTGTTCACTTCGAGATAAACGTCAGCATCTATTGTACGGTCGGAAATGTAACAACGCACGCCCCGTCCGCTAACCGCCTCGACGCCGCTTATCTCTTGCGCCGCAAGACGAATTATGGAACGCAAAACATTGTGCCCGTAAGTTACGTCGCCGATTGATGATGAGTCGTTTCGCTTCGCGTTCATACACTGCTCCTTTTTACACATTATAACACAGCGCCCGACAAAATACAATTCTTTTGAATAAAAAATCGACGGGTTCTTAAAGAACCCGTCGATTTTTATGCTCGCGCCTTACGCGTCTATGGGCTTAACGCGTATATACGGCGCATCCTTGCCTGTCGTCGATTCTATAATTTCCACAACTCTTCCCACTTCGGGTTCGGTCATTGCGTCCGACTTTAATATTACGTTTATGTTTTCGTTTCCGATAGTTACGAGACAGTCTTCGTATCCAAGCGACTTTATGAGCGATTCGAGTTGCTGTTCGACTTTCATGTTTTCGACGAGAGTTTCGAGCGCCTTTTCCGCGTCGGCTTTCGCGCTTGCGGAGCTTGACTCACTGCTTATTATCGCATTGTAGTACATAATCGTCTCCGAACGGGAGCTTGACCGGTCGGCATGCTGTGCCGCGAAATAATCGGCGTAAGTCGTATTATTGCCGGCGTTCACGTCTTGCGCGCCGTCGGGACGGTTAAGAAAATAGTTTAAGCACCCCGTCAAAACGAGAAGCGCGACCATGCTCGCAAGCACTATTACCTTTTTTTTCTTGCTCATGTATTATATTGCCTCCTGATTATGATTTTGGATATACCATGATTTTTTCTATCGAAAGATTTAAAAGCGTCGACACCGCGTACATTACGTCCAGCTTGACTTTCGTACTGTTTCCGCCTTTGCAAACTACCACGGCACCCGTCGCCTGCGGATTTTCCGTTCCTCCGCCAACAAGAGACGACGAAACGCTCCTGTCCCAATTGATAATTACGGAAGCGTCGCCCACGCCGTCTATTTGCGACACTATCTTTTCCAATCGAACGCGCATTGCGGAACAATAATCGAGGTTGTCGGCATTCGCATCCGCGCTGTCCGACGCTTTGCCGCCCGACGAGCACGACGCGAACGAGAAGTAAACGACCAATACGATAACTATGACGGCCGCGCCGGCGATAAGATGAATATGCTTAACGCTTTTGAGCTTAGCCAATAAATCCGATGCCTTACCCATAAGTCATAACCGCCTCCTTGCCTATGCCGAAATACTCGGCAATCAGCGCTACGATTTCACTCTTATTTATATGCCCGCCGTTTTCGGTCATGCCTGAATCGACAAAATCCACGCGCACTTTTTTAACATTGTATACGTCGCTTTCCACGCTAATCTCATAACCTTCCGAATAACCTTTGCTCTCCAAATACTTTGTGCACGAATCGGCAAACATCGCGCCGCGCACGTCGTTCATATAATCGATATACCCTCCGTCCGTTTCCACACTGTCCGTCGCAAAATCGAAGTTTATCCCGTTTTTAATGAGATTCGGTATAGGCGTGATTATTACGAAAACGGTAACGGTTGCGAAAACGGAGCCGATGGCTTTTCTCATTTTCCCGCGCGGAAGCAACATTTCCGCAACGGTTGTAACCGTCGCAAGACCGAGTACGGTAAGTCCCCAAGCCGCAAAAGAGTTCATAGACCGATATTCCCCGTGCAAATAATCATTGAAAGAAAAAGGATATATAAAAACGCCATCGCCATGACTACAGCCGCAACCATTGACGAGGATTTGGCTATCGAAGTAAGCACGTTCGAAAACTTTTCGCCGCCGAGCGGTTCTGCGACCGCCGCCGTAAATTTCAACGTAAGCGTAAACACAGCAAGTTCCGCGGCAATCGGAGCGACGGTCAAAACGATAAGAATGACCGCACTGCTGCCGAGAGCGTTTTTTATGAGCACGTTGCCCGCCATTATAAAATCGAAGCCCTGCGACAAATATCCGCCGATTACAGGCACATACTTCGAAACGGCGAACTTTGCCGCACGCACAGAAACGCCGTCGCGCACGGACGCGGTTATGCCCGACACGCCTATCACGGCAATGAACAGAAAAAATGCGGTGCCCAAAAACCATTTACACGCCGAACGAAAAAATTCAGCGGTCTTTCCGAGCTTTACAGACGTGGATACCGAGCCTATTATATCGAAAACCAACCCCATCAGCAGCGCAGGGAACGCAAGATACGTTACCGCATTTGTCATACCGCTTCCGAGTATAGCGACAGACGGAGTGTATACTCCCGCGGACGCGCTTGCGCCCGACGCCGTCATTAGTGTCATAAGAACAGGCGCGACGGCGTTTATCTGCGTATTTACGGACGACACGAATTTAACCGCGCTCGCAAGCAATACGGAAAAATACCCGACGACAACGCATATCGCAATCGCGCCTGTCGAAAAGTAAACTACCTTTTCCGTTGACTC
>CATLGX010000046.1 GCA_949948785.1 uncultured Christensenella sp.
AATCGACGCCGTTACGGCAAAGGTTTATACTTATGACGGCAATAATTATAACGAATATATAGGCGATATAGTTGTTTCGGGTAAAAACGGAAGTTTTTCGCTGACAGTAAATAACGGAGTGCTTACAAGCACTGCGGCCGATGGACGTCAGCTTTATTATCTCGGCGTTACGTACGGCAAAAATACGGTTTACGAGCCGATAGTTATAGCCACCGCATCGGAAGAAATAGCGCTCGGCGTCGACCGCGGCGATAACGGCGATAATATTTCGGTCGCAGGCGCTGTCGTTAACGGCAAAGCCGGTACTGCGCGTGTAGCGGTACAGACAAAAGACGATTTGTTCGCTCTCGCGGCGTACGCGTTTAATCGCGGCACTCTCGTAAAAAGCGGAAGCGCCGTAACATACAAGCTGTATGCGAGCGCTTCGGACCGTGCGGCGGACGTAAACGCCATGACGGGAGAAAACGCAATCGCGGTTATCGACGCCAACGGCACGTTCAAGTTTGTTAAACCGCAGAAGACCGTTTCCGACCGATATATTTACTACCGTGCATACTTTACCGACGGCGGACGCGGCGAAAAACGGTACATCGACGTGGATATAGAGTATTCGGTTGCCGTTTCGTCGGTTGCGATTGAAGGCGTACAGGGCGTAATGACAGGCGATACTTTGACGTTGTATTATATAGGCAACGGCTTGTACTCTCAGCTCGACCTTACCGAATTTATAAAAGTGCGCACGGCTTTCGACGGCGTGGATATTCCGTCGGAAACGTCGATTAACGTTGTATCCAAAAACGAGAATAAGCTCACCGTAAACGGCATGACGCTGTATCCCATCGGCTCTATTGAAGCTAAAGTTCCGTTTGAAATAATAGTAAGCGACGGCGTATCGAGTTTAACCGCAAAATATTACGTTCTCATAAAAACGATAGTTCCGCCCACGCTTACGGGCGCTACGGAAATCAACGTAGTGGAAAACAACGACGCAGTAATATCGACGAATATAGTTGCATACGACGGACTCAAATACGAGTACTATGTCGAGGGCTTCGACACGAATATCTTTACGGCTGTTAAGCAGGGCGCAAGCGGCTCGGAAGCCGTCAAGGTTTCCGTCAACCGTGAAAGTTACGCCTTTAACGGCACGGAATATGCGTTGGGCAAGACTTATCCCGTAACGGTAGGCGTGAGGTATTCGGCTGACGGAATGAGCGCCACGGTTGTCGGCGGCGACGCCTTTGCCGTAAAGAGAAACGCTATGCTTAAACTTAAATGGGAACGCTACGCTCCCGAGTTTATAGTGTACGCCGAAAAGGACGGCGTGAAAACCGTTCTCGGCAGAAGCGACGACGAAGGTACCGTAAGCGTTTCGTACAACGACGGAACGGCGTATTACATCGGACTCGACAATACCAAAGTGCAGGACGCGGCGTGGTACGACGCTGCGGCGTGGAAGTATTCGGCGAGCGACGGCAACGGCATAGTTTCCGTCGGCAACTTCGACTCCGATAACTTGGCTCGAATCGCGTTTAACGATGCTTTCGGCACGGCGGCGTTAAAAGTAACGGCTTCGGCGTACGGCAACGGCATTACCGTAACCAAGAACGTCGCGTTCAATTACGGCGACAAAACAACGGTTTCAATCGGCGTTTCCACGGACAACGGCGCGAGCTATACTCCCATTTCTCTTACCGAAGGCGCGGCGGAAGTGGCGATAGATTTCGGCGCGAAAGACGCAAGCGCAACTGCGGCGCGCAAGTTCCGTTACGAAATTGACGCGACGGGCGTCGGTATCACCGTCAATGTTTCGGACGTCAAGGTCATGTTCGGCGGCGACGTCAGGGCGGAATCGGTTGGCGGCAACATTGTCAGAAGCGATGCCGCAAACAAATTTTACGTCATATTCGTTGCGGAAGACGTTACGCGCTTTACCGTAAGCAGTGCCGTAATAGTAGGCGGCAGAACATATTATAAAGACGCGATAACGCTCGACCTGACAGCAACCGCGCCGTCGCTTACGGTTACCGCGACTTCGGACGGCGCCGCGGCTTCCGAAATACTGCCCGATAAGACGGCGAAGTTCGGAGTGTCTGTCGCCGATAACGGATTTATCGGTAATTATGAAGTTACGTACGCCATAGCGGACGGCTCCGACATCGCAGATATTTCGTCAGACGGAACGCTCACGCCCAAAAAGAATAATACCGAAGACAGGCGCATTGTCGTCGGTGTTACCGTCAGAATAACGGACCGCGTGTTTGCCGGAATGGAATACACCATGGAAAAGAGCATTGTCGTTCTCGGCGTGCCGCTGCCCGAAATGGTGATTTCCGCATCTGCGCAGCAGTCGTGGAACGGCTCCGCGACCTCCGTCGACGCGAACGGCACGGCAATCGATTTCTCGCGCGAATTTACATTATCCCAAGTTAAGGTTGGCGCGGCAACTTACGACTATGCCGCAAATGCGACGTATGCTTACGCATTCACCGCGCCGAACGGATTTACGACCGCCGATTACTCGGTGAGCGGAAGCAGGCTCACAATCAAATTGACAAACAACACCCGCGCGGGCGGCCGGTTCGAACTCAACGTAACGGCTACCGTCGGCGGTAACGTGAATACGGGCAGGAAGATAATCCGTACATTCTATATAGATATAACGCCTCGCTCCGTCGCTGTAAACGGTGTGTCCGTATCGGCGCGCAAGGGCAGTTACGACGTCAAAAACGCGGTAGCGACGGCGGTCGGTTCCGACGACAGTCAGATATCGTCCGATGACGAGTATGCGGTGTCGTACGCGCTTGCCAACGGCAACACGACCGTCGTAGTCGGCGGCGGCAATGTAAAATTGTCCGACCTCGTTTCGGTGTCGGGAAGTGTGATAACGCTCAAAGATAACGTGCCCGCAGACGGAATTACCGTAGAACTGATTCCGACGATTACCATGAAGAGCGGCGCATATGCCGGCATATCTTTCGGCGGTGTCAATACTTCGGTCGCGCTCGACGGTTTTGGCGTTCCGACGCAGTCCGTAGGTTGGAAGAATTCCGAAGGCGTTAACGCTTATCCCGACGTCAATATAGCCGACATTATTCCTTCGTCGGTTATGGCGGTCGGTACGCCCGTAATAGAGGTTCGCGCACTTTCTTCCGCATCGTATATTATGGTTGACGGCGACGGCACAGCCAATCCGATTCTTTCCGTCGATAAGAATATAAACGTCTTGTCGGCAAGCGGCGCGGCTAAAACCGTCGAACTCGAATTTATAGTTTCGTTTGCGTCAAGCGGAAAGGAATATTACGGAAAGGGCAGTCTTTCCGTCGCTTCGATAACACCCGACGTAACGGTAACGCTCACACCGGCGGTGCGTACGGAAGGCGGAGTCAATTACGTCGACCTTTCATCGGGCGAGTCTCTCAGCGTGTCCATGAATGAGAGCCACGGACTCGATATAACAGACGTTTCTACCGGCAGTCTCGGAGAAAGTCTTTCTTCGGTCGCGAGCGGAAGCAGTATCGTAATTTCCGCGGCCGATGTTTCGTCGTCGTCTTCCACCGATGTAAAAATAACATACAATGTAAACGGACTTGCCTATAACTATTCGTTTACCGTGAATATTTCGCCGCGCGGCGATTCGAGCGCGTTCTCCGTAACAAACGAAACGGCTACTATTTCCAAAAACAACGAATGGATAAGTTATAACGGCAATTACGGCACGGAAACTACTTACGGCTTTGTGTCCGAATGGACGTCTTCCGAAAGCAATCGCTATAAAATCCCCGCGAGTCTGTATGTTCGCGGTTACAGCAGCGCCGTCTCATATACGCTTGCGTATGTTAAAGTGGAGGCGTACGGTAAGGACGGAAGTTTGCTCGGAAGCCCCGCAACTTACGTAATAGACGGTTACTCCTATCAAACAAACATCAATTTGAGCAATATATCCAACGGCTTGGAAGCGCACAGAGTTAAAATGACTTTCGGCATGAGCGGTCGTGCGAGCAACAACAGTCAGTTTATCGTGCAATATCAGACGAAAAATTCAAGCGGTTACGCTTCGACGACGAGCAAAACTTACCGTTTTACGTTTAATAATACTTTGCCCGTAACGCTCGACGTCAACGCGCCCGACGCGTCTATATCGCAAAACGTCGTTTACATGGCGAACGGCAACACCTATTCGAGCATAACCGTCAAGCCGACGCGCGACGGCTACACGACAAATGCGTGGTATTTCGATAAAGAGTGCACGCAGATAGCGAGCGGCGCGGTTCTCGGCTACTCTCACACGGTATACGCCAAATGGGAGAAGATTAAATATTCTGTCAAGTTCGACTACAACAACGGCAAGGTAGGCAGTTCTACATCTACTACTATCACGCAGACGTTCGACAACGAGTATGTATTGCCGTCGACAAATCCCACGCGAAGCGGATATAGTTTTGCGGGATGGTATAATACGAGCGCGGCGAGCGGCGGCAATGTGGTAACGTCGGGCACCAAAGTTCCCGTAAATCCCGTTACTTTGTACGCGCGTTGGACGCCGAACGATTATCAAGTTACATTTGTCGGCGCTGGGCTTGACGACTTCTCCAACGGAAAAACGGTAACGTTTGCCGCCAAGTACGGAATTTTGCCCGAACCTTCCAAACTCGGCTATACGTTCAACGGCTGGTATACCGATAACGGTTTTGCCGACGATAAAAAGGTTACAGCAAATACGACGGTCAGCATCGCCGCAAATCATAGCCTGTATGCCAAGTGGACGCCGATTTCGTATAACGTAACGCTTAACGCCGACGGCGGAGCGCTCGGCGGCACTGGCACGACGGCAGTTACTTACAAAGCTGACTATCCCGCATTGTCGGTTCCCACAAAACCCGGCTATACGTTTATAGGGTGGTATACCGCCCCCGCAGGCGGCGGCGAAATGGTTGCCGACGCTACTGGTGCGAACTTCGAAAACAAGAAAGTTACGGTCGCCGCAGACCATACGCTGTATGCTGCGTGGCAGGCGAATACGTACGAAATCACTTTTAACGGCGCCGATGTTACTCCTTCGTCGATTACCGTTACTTACGGCGAGACTTATGCCGAACTCGGCGGCATAGCGACGCCCGAAAAAATCGGTTATGTCTTTGTAGAGTGGCGCGACGCCCGAGGCAACGTCGTAACGAAGGATACCAAGGTATCGATAACCGCAGATGCGGCTCTCACTGCCGTATGGAAAGCGAAAACGTACGAAATTACGCTTGATGCGCGTAACGGCGGCGCAAATACGGAAATTACGGTGGAATTCGGCGGCAAGTACGGAGTAATGCCCACGCCCGAAAGAATCGGTTATGTATTCGACGGCTGGTACACTGCGACGGTAAGCGGCTCTCGCGTAACGAGCGGCGAACTTGTTGCGTTCGACGGTGCGGGAGAGCTTACGTACGCTACTCTGTATGCGCGTTGGACGGCGAAAACGCATAACGTCGTGCTCATTACAGCTGTCGGTACGGACATTACGACGCAAAACCACACGGTAACATATTCGGACGGCAGAACGTTCGGAACGTTGCCCGCGCCCGTTAAATCGGGTTATGCGTTTAAGGGCTGGTATACTGCGTCCGATTACGCTACGGAGATTACCTCGTCAAGCATAGCGTTCGATAGTAACGGAAATCTCCTTTACGGCGCGCTTTTTGCCAAGTTCGTTCCGACGTATAAAGTAACTCTCGACGCAAACGGCGGCTCTTTCGCCGACGGCGATACTAAAACGCTGACGTTTGCTTACGGCGACGCATATCCGACGCTCGACGCGCCTACTAATGCGCCCGTAGGCAAGACGTTTGTCGGTTGGTTTACCGCGGATGTCGGAGCTGAAATGGTTACGGAAATAGAGTTTGAAGCAAGCTCTCAAACTCTTCCGTATTCGACGCTGTACGCTCAATGGGAAGCGACAGATGCGGAAGAAATACCCGAAGTCCCGCCTGTAACAGGCGAAGACAATCCTCCCGCCGAGTTATCTTAAAACAATGGACAGCGCAAAAACGGAAAACGAATTATATACCGTAGATATTTGCGGAAGAAAAGAAAACCTGCCGATTATAAACCTGCCGTCCGGCGTCTCTATATGTTTTTTCAACTTGCACGGCAACGTCGAGCTGACGGAATATTGCGCGCATAAACTTGCGGAACGCGTTGAAAAATACGGCGCGCAAGCGTTGTTGACGGCGGAAAGCAAAGGTTTACAGCTTACGCACTGTCTTGCGCGCGAGCTTGGTCTTCCGTTTTACGCTGTGGCGCGCAAAAGCAAAAAGCTGTATATGCAAGACGTAATGTCCGTGGACGTCAAGACAATCACGACAGAAACCGTGCAAAAACTGTATCTTTCAGCGCACGACGTCGAACTGTTGCGCGGTAAAAAAGTTGCAGTGATAGACGACGTAGTCAGTACCGGCGCGGCGGTAGCCGCAATGGAAAAGCTTGTTATAGCCGCCGGTGGAACGGTCGTGTGCCGTGCGTTTGTACTTGCGGAAGGCGATGCGAAAAATCGCGGGGATATAGAGTACTTGGCGGAAATACCGCTTATAAAGTAATGCGATTTCTCATATGTAAAACGCGGCGCGTTATTCTACGCGCCGCGTTTTCGAGTTGATTTGATTAACGGTTAATCGCAGTCGCAATCGCCCGTGCATGCGAGCGGACGGAATTGCTGTTTTGCTTGCGCTATTTTGTCTTCGGGGGCTTCTTCGGTCTGATACAGCCCGCGCTTTTCCATATATTCGAATGTCGCGTATTGGTCTTTCGCGCACTCGATGAGGTTGTCGCGTATTACGCCGCGAAGCGATTCTTCCGCACTTTCGCAGAGCGCCGTGGAATACAGTTTAACGAGTTGTTTTTCGCCGCCGAGCACGTCCGAAATGATTTCATAGTCGTCGAGTTCGCATTTTTGACGGGCGTCGACGGTGGAATTGTTGTATAATTCGTCATGCGTTGCGGCGGTTTCGTCTTCGGGCGTCGTGCCGAATTCTTCCGCTGCTTCGCTGTTGCTTTCGTTGTATCCGCAACCGCAGCCGCAACCGTCTCTGCCGGTGCGGCAGTCGCCGTCGTCCGAGCCGCAACCGCTTTCTATCGTGTTCTGTCCGTCGTTTTGCGTGTCGTAAAGACTGCCGAGGTCGGTGCGCTCGTCGGATATTCCGAGCGGAGCGATAATACCGGGCGCATTGAATACGTCTTGCGCTTCGTCTCGGGCGTTTTCGGCGCTCTTCATATTATCGGCGTTTGAGAACTCGGTCGGATGAGGCGCTATTTCGTCCGAGGCTTCGGTGTTTACGTCCGAGCCGCTGCGGTAGCCGTTGCAGTCGGCGGGGTCGCTGTCGTATCCGTTCATTTCAAATTCGTTTTCCATGGGTGTGTCTCCTTAATTTTTGTCGAGATAGGTTCTGAGCGATTCGTAGCGGGTGCGGTGTCCGTTTGCAAGTTTGCCGAGCGCGCATTGAAGGTCTGCGTTGTCCGTTTCCGAAACGTAATTGCAGCATTTTTTGTACGCGAGTTTTTCACTGCGGCAAAGTTCGCTGAGTTCTTGAAGGCTTTTGGTCGTCATTTTTTTCTCCTTGATTGATTGAGACCGCTATGCGTACGGAAAATCGGCGCGTGCGGTTTTCTCTTTTTGTAAAAATAATATGTGAGGCTTGATTTATTTTTATTCGCGGTGTATAATACGGGCATGGGAAAGATTACCGACATATCCAGGCAGAAGCGAAACCCGTCGCGCGTAAGCGTATTTATCGACGGTGAGTTTGCGCTCGGATTGGATGCCGTTACCGCGGTCGCCGCGCGCATAAAGATAGGCGACGAAGTGTCGGCAGAGCAGTTGAAAGAAGTGTCGCATAAGAGCGAAGTAAATTCGGCGTTCGAGCGTGCCGTGGGTTATCTTTCGGCGTCGCCGCGCGCGGCGAGCGAGATAAAAAGGTATTTGAAAGACAAGGGCTATGACGCAGTAGTCGTGTGCGAGACGGTCGACAGGCTCGAACAGTATCGTTACATCGACGACGCGGCATATGCGAAAAGTTACGTTAAGTCCAAGTCGCGTAAGTACGGAAGAATAAGGCTCGCGGCAGAACTTCGCAAGAAAGGCGTTTCGTTGGATATTATTTCGCAAGCGCTCGACGGGGAGCCGTCAGACGAATTCGAAGAGAGCCGTTACGACGAGGACGACGGAGCAATCGAGACGGCGCGCCGATATTTGCGCTCTCATAAATATGCGGAAACGCCCAAGCTGAAACGTTATTTGGCAGGGCGCGGCTTTACCTGGGACAGTATTAATGCGGCAGTACGCGTACTCGACGAAGAGGGTTCGCTATTGCGTGCCGTCGATTTCGACGAAGAACAGTAGATAGGAGAAACCATGGACGAAATACTTTTACCCGAAGGCGTGAAAATAGGTCATGCCGAAGACGATTACACCGGCGTAACGTGTATACTCGCAGCGCATGCCGTTGGCGGTGTTTCGGTGCGCGGCGGCGCGCCCGGTACGCGTGAAACCGATATGCTCCGCGCAGATAAGTCTCAGGGACACGTCGATGCGATTGTTTTGTCCGGAGGGTCTGCGTACGGACTCGAAGCGTCGTGCGGGGTATCCGAATTTCTCAAAGAGCGCGGAATAGGTTATTGTGTCGGCGATAAGGTCGTGCCGCTTGTCGCGCAGGCAATACTGTTCGACTTGATCGTTCCTGGCGAATATCTTTTTCCCGATAAAGCAATGGGGCGGCGCGCCGCCGAAAACGCTCAATCGAGCGGCGTTGCGTTCGGTAACGTGGGCGCGGGGCGCGGCGCTACTGTGGGTAAACTGCTCGGCTTTAATTGCTGTCATAAAAGCGGCATCGGCGCGGCAACGCTCAAATTCAACGACGTATTTGTAACCGCGGTAGTCGCGGTCAACGCGCTCGGCGATGTTTACGACCACCGTACGGGCGAGATAATAGCGGGCGCGCGCGGCGCCGACGGCAAGTTCGTCAACGCGGTGGAATGCCTTACGGGCGGAATATTCGCGGCGCAGGCGGCGGCGCAAATGCAAAAGCAAAGCGGAACAAATACGACGATAGGCTGTGTTATAACCAATGCTAAACTCGATAAAACGCATGTCAACAAACTGGCGGAAGTGGCGCACGACGGGCTTGCCATGTCGATACGCCCCGTGCATACCGACGCCGACGGCGATACGATGTTCGCGCTGAGTTGCGGCGAAAAACAGCTCGATTACAGCATTGTCGCGGCGCTCGGCGCGGAGGCAACGGCATTTGCCATAGAAAATGCGGTGCGCGGGATTTGACATATGATAGGCATAGATACCGTTTATATTCCGAGAATCGAAAAAGCAGTAAAGAGCACGGCGTTTAAAGAGCGCGTTTTTACGGAGACGGAGCGCGCGTATTGCGAGGGCAGAGCGCACCCCGCCGCGAGCTTTGCGGGTATATTCTGCGCCAAGGAAGCGGCAGTAAAGGCTTTAAAACGCGGGTTCGGCGGAGGAATCATGCCGAGCGACATAGAAATCGACCACGATAAGCGCGGTACTCCCGTATTTAAAGCGTGCGGAAAAGCCGCTATTTTGCTGAGCGGATTTAATGTCGATGTTTCCATTTCGCACGACGGAGATTATGCGGTCGCCGCGGTAATGCTGACAGAACGGCAAATCGAGGATAAATGACATGAAGTATGTGCTTACGGCGGAACAAGTGAGGGAAGCGGAACGCAACGCGATTGACGGCGGCGCGAGTTTGCCGTTGTTGAAAATGCGCGCCGCGCTCGCCGTTGCCGACGTTTTGACGGAACGGGCGTCGAAAAGCGGCGTCGTTACCGCGGTATTTTGCGGCGGCGGAAATAACGGTGCGGACGGTTTGCTCGCCGCAATGCGGTTGCAGTCAATAGGCTGCGACGTAAAGGTATATCTCGTAGGCTCCGACTTTGCCGCTATAAGCGAAGAACTTGACGCCGCAAAAGCGTTCGGGCTTTCTGTATCGCAGGCGGACGAATACGCGTTCGACGCGGATATAATAGCGGACGCGATTTTCGGGTTCGGGTTGAACAGAGATATTACGGGTAAAACGGCCGAACTTATAAAAAAGCTAAATGCGCAGAACGGCGCATTGAAAGTTGCGGTGGATTTGCCGTCCGGGCTTGACCCCGATTGCGGAAAAGTGCGCGGAGTAGCTTTCCGCGCGGATGCGACCGTTACATTTTCGTGTTATAAGCGCGGAATGCTTATCGGCGAGGGGCGCGAGTATTGTGGACGGATAACGGTAGAGGACATCGGCGTAAAAGTCTCGTCCGATTGGTGCGTTTGCGAAGACGTGGATTTTAAACGGATACGGCGTCCGAAAAACTCGCACAAAGGTACAAACGGTAGAATTTTCGTTATCGGCGGTTGTGCGACAATGGTAGGCGCGCCCGTGCTTGCGGCAGCGGCGGCGCATGCCGCAAACCTTAACGGCGCAGGCACCGCGACGGTGTGCGTTCCCGCAATAAATCGCGTCGCGCTCACTGCGAGAAGCGTTCTTTCCATGATGAAGTTTATGCCGGACACAGCCGACGGATTTATCGGATTCGATGCGCAAACGCTGAACGAAATAATAGAAAAAGCCGATGCCGTAGACATCGGCATGGGTATGGGCGCCGCGCCCGATTTAAAGCGCATTATCGAGTATTTATGCTCGCATTACGATAAGACGTTAGTAATAGATGCAGACGGTCTTAATGCCTTGAAAGGAGATTACGGGTTTTTGCGCGATGCAAAAGCAAAAGTAATTCTCACGCCGCACGTAGGCGAGTTTAAGCGCATGACAGGCATGGACGCAACAGTGCAAAACGCGAAAGAACTTGCGGCGTCGCTCGGCGTGATAGTGGTATTGAAATCTTCTACAACCGTCATAACGAACGGGAAAGAAATTCGGCTCAATATTACGGGCACGCC
>CATLGX010000047.1 GCA_949948785.1 uncultured Christensenella sp.
GGAATGTTTATTTTGACGTCGAGAGGATTCAGCATTGTTCTTGCTGTATTTGCAATACTCACGGCGGCGGGATTTTGCGCGGTAGGAATTGTCAATAAGGTTCTTTCGCTTTCGGCTGACGAACAGCAAAAGGCAAAGCACGCAGTGCGAAACAACATATGTTTTGCCGTAGGCATTATTTTGTTCGTTGCCGTTTTGCTCGGCTGCATTGCTTTGTTCGCGGCATAAAATTCGACATAATAAGCGCGCGGTTCGTTCGCGCGCTTTTATTATAAGGAGATACTTTGAAATGAAGGTACTGCTGTTTAACGGAAGTCCTAAGCCGAACGGGTGCACGTTTACCGCGCTGACCGAAATTGCGAAAATTCTTTCAGAAGAGAATATAGAAACGGAAATTTTGCAGGTCGGGAATAAGCCCATCCGCGATTGCATAGCTTGTCGCGGTTGCGCGGAAAAGCGTAAGTGCGTATTCGAAGACGATTTTATCAACGAATGGGCGGTCAAAGCCCAATCTGCGGACGGATTTGTTTTCGGCACACCCGTATATTACGCGCATCCGTCGGGACGGATACTTTCCGTAATGGATAGGCTGTTTTATTCTGCCGGCGAGAAATTTGCGCAAAAGCCCGCCGCCGTCATCGCGTCGGCGCGCCGCGGCGGTACGACGGCTGCACTCGACGCGATTGTCAAGCATTTGACAATCAATCAAATGCCCGTAGTTTCTTCCACGTATTGGAATATGGTTCACGGCAACGTACCCGAAGAAACCGTAAAAGATTTTGAAGGTATGCAGACAATGCGAAATCTCGCGAGAAATATGGCGTGGCTTATAAAATGTATAGAAGCGGGAAAACGCGTCGGAATAGTCGCGCCGCAGGCGGAGCGTTCCGCGCGCACTAATTTTATCAGATAAATATATATCGAGGTGATACCGTTATGATAGGAAATTTTACATACTGCAATCCGACAAAACTCTATTTCGGAAAAGATGCGCTCAATGGGCTTAACGAAGAACTGCCTAAATATGGCAAAAACGTATTGCTCGTCTATGGCGGCGGTTCGGTGAAAAAGAACGGCATTTACGACAAAGTGCTTGCCGCGCTCAAAGCCAATGGCAAAACGGTTTTCGAAGACGGCGGCGTCATGCCGAATCCGACGAGCGAAAAACTGAAAGAGGGTATAGCTCGCGCCCGCGCCGCAAAAGCCGATTTGATTCTCGCCGTCGGCGGCGGCTCTGTTTGCGATTACGCAAAAGCCGTTTCCGT
Organism: uncultured Christensenella sp.; assembly: GCA_949948785.1. Classification (GTDB taxonomy): domain Bacteria; phylum Bacillota; class Clostridia; order Christensenellales; family Pumilibacteraceae; genus Anaerocaecibacter. Next base: position 1,266 of record CATLGX010000047.1, read on the forward strand.
ATCCGTAAACTGCGACGACGACGCTTGGGATAAATATTTTATTCGGTTCGACGACGTTACGTGCGATATCGTTCCCGTAGGATGCGTGCTTACAATGGTCGGCACGGGCAGCGAAATGAACGGAGGGTCTGTAATTACCAACCGCGAACAGAAGTTGAAGATAGGACACGTGTTCGGCGAAAACGTGTTTCCGAAGTTTTCGATACTCAATCCCGAATATACATTTACGCTTCCGAAATACCAAATGATTTCCGGTATTTACGACATCATGTCGCATATTCTCGAACAGTATTTTTCGGGTACGGACGACAACACGAGCGATTACATCATGGAAGGTCTTTTGCGTTCGCTGATTCACAGCGCGAACATCGCCGTGCAAAATCCGAAAGATTACGAGGCGCGAAGCAATATAATGTGGATTGCTACCTGGGCGCTAAATACGCTTGTTGCAAAGGGGAAAACGACGGATTGGGAAGTCCACATGCTCGGTCAGGCAGTCGGCGCCCATACGGACGCAACTCACGGCATGACGCTTTCGGCGGTGTCTATGCCGTATTACAGATATATACTGCCTTACGGCACCGCAAAGTTTGCTCGTTACGCCGTCAACGTGTGGGATGTCGCGCCTTCCGATAAGAGTGAGAAACAAATCGCCGAAGAGGGCTTGCTCGCCATGGAAAACTGGATGAAAAAAATAGGGCTTGTGATGAATATTACAGACCTCGGCGCGACGGCTGACATGCTTGACGGAATAGTAGACAGCACCCGCATTATGACGGGAGGATATAAGACTTTGGATAAAAACGATATTCGCGCCGTGCTCCGCGCGAGCTATTGAGATAAACCTCAAAACATAATTAAAAGTATATTTATATCCCCGACGGCTGTATCGCGTCGGGGATATTCGTTTCTCCGATAAAATTCGAAAAATCTTTTAAAAATACTTGACAAGCATAGAATACAGGTATATACTCGTAATTGAAATTAGACTTTCTTTGACCTTTGACTAATTTCAAATCGAACCAAGGAGGCGCGAATGACGGTCAGCGACATTATCGAAAGATTTTTGATAGATACGCTCGGAGACGAGCTTTCCGTTAATTTCAACAGAAACGAGCTTGCTACGTATTTTTCGGTTGCGCCGAGTCAAATAAACTATGTGCTCAGTACGAGATTTACGCCCGAACGAGGGTATATCATCGAGAGCAGGCGCGGCGGCGGAGGTTCTGTCAAGCTCATACGCGTGAGCGAGGATGCGGACGACGTTCTTGTAAAATATATCGAAGAAACGCTGTCGGCGGGCATAGAGTACTGCAAAGCCTGTCAGATAATAGACAGACTGTCGGACGACGGAGTTTACACGGCGAACGAAGCGGCGCTAATCAAGGCGGCGATTGCGGATAAGGCGCTTGTCGCGCCTACGGTTGCCAAACCGCGTTTGCGCGGCGCGGTGCTGAAAAACATATTATTGGAAACGCTCAAAATGCAGAGCGACATAAATGACGGCGGAGGTAAATATTAAAATGGTTTGTACAAAGTGCGGCTTGCGTCCCGCGACAACCGAAATATGGCAACGGTATAACGACCGTACCGAAAAGATGTTCCTTTGCGACGAGTGCGCGAAAGATTACAAACCCAATGTCGGCTTCGACGATTTCTGTGTCCTCGACAAGCTCATGGAAAATTCGCCCATAAGTTTGCTATCGGGACTAAGTTCGTTTTTCGGCGATGAAAAAGAGACAAAAAAGCTGATTTGTCCCAACTGCCGAACAACTGCCGACGAATTTTTGAATACAGGTTTTGTCGGATGTACTCGCTGTTACGAGGTGTTTGAACCGCTCATAGCGCGGACTGTCAAAAAAATTCAACAGTCCGACAGACACGTCGGTAAGAAGCCGCAAGGCGCTGATGTGGGCGGTTCCGACGCCGCAAGATTAAAAGAGGAACTTCAAGAAGCAGTCGATAGTCGCGATTATGCGCGCATCTCAGCAATAAGCGACAAACTTCGCAAGCTCGAAGGCAACGGGGAGGTTTGACAACATGTCTGACAACACCATAATATCAACGAGAATCAGGCTTGCGCGAAACGTTGACGGATTGCCTTTTCCGCACAAGCTAAACGAGCTGGGCGCACGGCAGATAACGGACGGCGTTGAACGTGCACTAAGCGGCGTTTCCCGCTTTACGCGATACGATATGAACGGTATATCTCGGCTCGACGGTACGATTTTGCAGGAAAAGCATTTGATTAGTCCCGACCTTTTGACAGACAGCCGTTTCGGTTCCGTGTTAATCGGCGCCGACGAAACGGCGTCGGTTATGGTCAACGAAGAAGACCATATACGCGAGCAGGTCATATTGCCGGGATTGTCGCTCGACGCGGCATACGAGCGTATACAAAAAATCGACGATGCCATAGCTTCCAATATGAAACTTGCGTTTTCGCCGCGTTACGGTTATCTCACTTCGTGCGTTACAAATCTTGGAACGGGGATGCGCGCGTCGGTTATGATGTTTTTGCCGGGGCTTACGCTTAAAAAACTTATCGACGCCTGCATAACGGACGTCGGGCGGCTTAATATGACGGTTCGCGGCGTGTACGGCGAGGGCAGTGAGGCGGAAGGATATTTATATCAAATAAGCAATCAACGTACGCTCGGCGTAACGGAGCGCGAAATACTCGATTCCGTGGGCGGCGCTATAAACCATATTGTTGACGCTGAAAATCGCGCGCGCGGGTTGTTATTGCGAAACGAAACAGAACTTAAAGATAAAATTTACAGGGCGTACGGGCTTGCGACAAATGCGTATAAACTGTCGACGGCGGAAGCGATGTACGTGCTTGCCATGATAAGGCTCGGCGCGTATTACGGATATATAAATGTAAATAACGTTGACGCTTTAACAGACCTGACGACGCGTTGCCGTCCCGCAAACATGCAAAAACTCAGCGGAAAAAATTTGAGCATAGAAGAGCGCGACGTTTTGCGCGCAAAATTCCTTTCCGCCAATATTAAGAGCTTAGCTCAAAAATCGGAATAAAATTTTAAAGGAGAATATAATATGTCTACTTATCCTATGGACGAGAATGCGCAAAAAGCATTCGATATAGCGCGGAAAACCGCCGAAGAATATTCCAACGAATTTACCGGCACGGAGCATCTACTGTACGGGATACTCAATACCGACTGTGTAGCCGCCAAAATTTTCAAATCCAATAATCTCGACCCGCAGAGGCTGAAACAGCTTTTCGAGCAAGAGAATAAAGTATTGCAGGCGCCGGCGGATTCGCCGCGTATTTCCAACATTCCGTTCGCGGCGTACAATATAGCGATGCGGTTTAATGCGTCGCTCATTTCGCCCGACCACCTCATGCTCGCAATACTCGAAGAACCGTTCAGTTTTGCTGTTACCGCGCTTTATCAGATATTCAGCGTCGATTTCAATCTCTTTAAGCGCAATATTATAGGTTTTTTGCAATCGAACGGCAGTATGGGCATGCACCAATCCAATCAAGGCGGCAGAAGCGGCGCTTCGGCTGTTCCGACATTGCCCGCGCAACTTGCGGAATTGGGCGTGGACGTTACGCAGCGCGCGCGCGACAATAAGCTCGACCCTGTTATCGGCAGAGAGGGCGAGGTTGCTCGCATTATCGAAATCCTTTGCCGCAAAACAAAGAACAATCCCGTACTAATCGGCGAACCCGGCGTCGGGAAAAGCGCGATAGTCGACGGACTTGCCCGCGCCATAATCGAAGGAAAAGTTCCGCGCCAGCTCCAAAACCATATTGTATTTTCTCTCAATATCGGCTCGCTTATGGCAGGCACAAAATACCGCGGTCAGCTTGAAGAAAAACTCAAAGACGCTATCGACCTTATTATAAGTCGCGGCGACATAATTGTTTTTATCGACGAGCTTCATACGCTTATGCAGGCGGGTTCGAAAGAGGGCGAAGTTACGCCCGCAGATATTTTAAAACCGTATCTCGCTCGCGGAGAAATGCAGACAATCGGCGCGACGACCACCGACGAGTACCGCAAATATATAGAAAAAGATAAGGCGATGGAACGACGTTTTCAGCCTATAACGGTAGAACCGCCCACCGTCGAGCAAACAATAGAAATACTGAAAGGTTTGCGTCAGAATTACGAAAATTACCACAAAGTCAAATTGTCCGACGAAGCAATCGAAGCGGCGGCTAAACTGTCCGACAAATATATTGCCGACAGATTTTTGCCTGACAAAGCGATTGACCTTATCGACGAAGCTATGAGTTGCGCGAAAGTAAGCGTAAGTACCGACCCGTCGGACATAAAAGCGTTGTCCGACGAACGCGACGGTTACATCAAAAAAATGAACGAGTACGCCGCGCGGCATGAGTACGCGCAGGCTGAAATATACAAGCAAAAGAGCGAAGAACTCGATAAGCAAATAAAGGATAAATCGCTTAAAAACGCCGCCGAGACAGAGCGTGCCGCTACGACGATTTACGCAGAGGCTATCGCGGACGTTGTGTCGCGTTGGACAAAAATCCCCGTAAATAAATTGACCGAAACGGAGAGCGAGCGTCTCAAAAACATGGAGGTTCTGCTTCATAAGCGCGTAATAGGGCAAGACCGTGCCGTCGAAGCCGTTTCGAAAGCCATACGCCGCGCGCGTGCGGGATTAAAGAGCGACGGAAGACCTATCGGCTCGTTTATATTCCTCGGTCCGACGGGCGTTGGAAAGACCGAGCTTACCAAGGCGCTTGCCGAGGCGATGTTCGACAACGAAAATTCCATAATACGTCTCGATATGAGTGAATTCATGGAAGCGCACTCCGTATCCAAACTTATAGGCGCTCCTCCGGGATATGTGGGCTTCGACGACGGCGGACAGCTTACCGAAAAAGTGCGCCGCCATCCGTATTCCGTAGTACTGTTCGACGAGATAGAAAAAGCGCATCCCGACGTTTTCAACGCTTTACTTCAAATACTCGACGACGGAAGACTTACCGATTCGCAAGGTCGCACGGTGTCTTTCAAAAACACGATAATCATTATGACGAGCAATGTCGGAGCGAGCGAAGCGAGCGTCAAGCGCGAAATCGGATTTAACGCCGTAGGTAAAAAGGATTCCGAAGTGCGCGACGACGTATACATGAAGGCTCTTCGCGGAATGTTTAAGCCTGAGTTTCTAAACCGCATCGACGTTATTTGCGTATTCGACAAGCTCACCAAAGAAGATGTGGGCAAGATTGCGCAAATCATGTTGCAAAAAGTGGAAAACACGCTTAAAGACAAGAATATCACGCTTTCGGTTACGCAAACGGCGCTCGACTGGCTAATCGAAAAAGGTTACGACGCCGAATACGGCGCGCGCCCGCTTAGAAGGGTTATCGAGCAGCACGTCGAAGACGAAATCGCCGAAGCGATTATCGACGGGCGAATATCCGAAAACAGTAAAGTCCGCGTCGATTGCAATGACGACGGCATAGTAATTTCTTGATGTTTTGCAGGCGGCGCTTTGCGTTGCGAAATATGCGCAATGCTTTTTCTTTCCTAAATTACAAGAAATTTCAAAAACCCCATTTACAAACGCCTTTAAATCTGCTATAATTCAATCAGTACCAATACAACAACATCGGAGGGAAACATGAAAATAGAGTACTTATGCAAAAATTACGACGCGAGCGAAAAACTCAAGGGCATAGTTGACAAAAAAGTGCAAAAGCTCGATAAGTTTTTCGAGGATGACACGCGTATTAAGATAGTCCTCAAAAAGGGCAATACACGCAATACTGACGATTTATACACGCTCGAACTTACAATTGTCCTCGACGGAGTGGTAATGCGCGCGGAAGTTACGAGCGACAATATGTACTCAAACATAGACCTCGCTATTCCCAAGCTCGAAAAGCAAATCATCCGCCATCACAAAAAGATAGAAACCAAGTCCAAAAAGTTCCGTGTGAAGGATTATTCTTTGGATGCGGATTTGCCGGAAGAACCGCAAGAGCAAAAATCGCTTGTGCGTTCCAAATGCTATACGCTTGTTCCCATGTCGATTGACGATGCCATCGAGGAGCTTGAACTCGTCGGGCATAACTTCTACGTGTTTTTGAATAAAGCGACAAGCTCCATTAATGTATTGTATGTCCGTAACGACGGCAACTACGGTCTTATAGAAACTGTTGTTTAGTTCCGTTTTTTCGTAACGGTCGGGAAAAATCAATTACTTTCGCTTGCATTTATCATATCCTCGCTGTATAATATGTGTGTAAAACGTCGGCATATGTTCGGCGCAACGTTAAAGGAGATACGTAGATGAAGCTGAAATTCGATTACAACAACATGATGGCAAGCGCCGTCGGCGCACACGGCGTTAAACCGTCGGAGATAGATAAAGCGGCGGCGTTACATACCGCCGCATACAAAGAAGTTATTGACAACAGCGGAAAGGGCTGGCAGGAATGGACGGAAACGCCCATGATTTCGGACGAGCAAATCGCAGAGCTGTCCGCGTTCGGCAAATCGATACGCGATAAAGCGTCGAGTTTTGTTGTGCTCGGAATCGGCGGTTCGGCGCTCGGTCCTATAAGCGTGTGCAACGCCTTGTTGCATTTGCATCATAACGAACTTCCGGAAAAACAGCGTAAAGCGCCAAAGTTGTACGTAGAGGACAATATCGACCCCGAGCGCATGGCTGCGCTGTTTGACGTTATCGACGTTAAGACGACGTATTTTAACGTTATAACGAAATCAGGCGAGACGAGCGAAACGCTTTCGCAGTTTCTCATACTTTACAACGCGCTCAAAAAGGCAGTGGGCGAAGCCGCCGCAAAAGAGCATATATTCGTCACCACGACGATAGGAAAAGGTTCGCTGTATGCCGTCGCTCAGAAAGAGGGCTTTAAAATATTCGGTATACCCGGGGGCGTAGGCGGAAGATTCTCCGTGCTTTCCAATGTCGGACTTGTGCCGTTTGCAGTGATGGGAATCGATATTTCCGGCTTGCTTTACGGCGCGCGCGCAATGCGCGAAGCGTGCGAGCGTCCCGACGTTCGTTCCAATCCCGCGCTTATGACTGCGTTTTTGCAAGTTAAAAGCATGAAAGACGGTAAGAACGTGTCCGTAATGATGCCGTATGCGGACGGACTTAGGACGATGTCCGACTTTTACTGCCAAATTTGGGCAGAATCGCTCGGCAAAGCCGTCAATAAAAAAGGGAAGACGGTTAATTGCGGTCAAACTCCCGCAAAATCGCTCGGCGTTACCGACCAGCACAGTCAGGTACAACTTTATACGGAAGGTCCGTTCGATAAAGTCGTTACGTTTATAGGCGTGGAAACTTTCGGCGACAGTGTGGAAATTCCCGCTGCCGAAACCGCCGAAATAGGCGATTTCCTTAAAGGGCATACGCTTAACGAACTTATCAATGCCGAACGCAAAGCGACGGAGTTTGCGCTCACAAAGGCGGGGCGTTCCAACTACACAATTCTTTTGCCTCATGTGGACGCTGAAACGGTGGGCGAACTGTTAATGTATTTCATGTACGTAACGGCGTTTGCGGGTGCATATCTCGGTATAGATACGTTCAATCAGCCGGGAGTGGAAGAAGGCAAAAAAGCAACGTTTGCTATGATAGGCAGAGCGGGCTACGAGCAAAAACTTGCCGAAGTAAACGCCGCAATCAAGAGCGACGATTATATTATCTGCTGATAAAGGCTTTAACAGGCGCGTATCTTTCGCGTCGCAATAAAAATATCACAAAATCGGCTAAAAAGGAGTGTCGAATATGAAATCGGTAAAAGTGTATTTTCCCACTACGGAAAGCGTAAAAGACTTCGTTAATGCGGTTTCGCGCTATCCGTACGACGTAGATTTGCACAACGGAAGATATGTAGTGGACGCCAAGTCCCTGCTCGGTATTTACTCGCTCGATTTGGCTAAACCCATTGTTTGCGAAATCTATAACGACAATTGCGAAGAGCTTTTGAAAGATATAACCAAGTATATAGCTAAATAAGCTGTATTATAGGAGAGATATGCGCCGCGAATACCTTGAAAGTATGACAGCCGACGGGTTCGGTGAGTTTTTGACTGCTTGCGAAAACCTGCGGAACAGTAAATATATCTTGGCCGAAAACAAAATCGCCGCATTGTTAAAGTCCATTGCCGATAATAGACAATTATACTCGATGTTCGGCGCGGCGCTGTACGGCTTTGATTATAAAACTACTTTTTCGGAATGCGTAGAGGGAAATATGTTCGCGCTTCCGACCGACCCGAAAACGGCAATTGCGCTTGTTTTCCGTATTCTCATGGATATTGACAGCGGAAAAATGCCGCTCAGAAATTTTTTGGAAGCGTATTTCTACAATGAATCTATCAACGAGTCGTACGCGCACTTCGGACTTGAAGTGATTTCGCCGTTTGAGTCATATTGCCGTATGTTTATATCGCAGTCGGAAAAAGAGGGCGGGGACATTTCGGTGCGTTACGACGATATGAACGAAAAGCGCAAAAACGACCTTAAAGACGACGCGTTGGCGTGCGTCGCCGCGCTTATCGAGCACGCAGATACTGCTATTACGGGCATGATTGACCGAGCGGAATATAATGCTTGTTTGAACGGGCTTGTGCGAAATATCAAAGCGGAAAACGGCGACGGCACAATATCGTCGTTTATCGGTGTCAAATATGCCGTAGCGTATTTTTTCAAGTCCGACCCGGACGTAAATTATATATTCAAAAAACTCGAATACGACATAAAACACATTTTCGAATAATTGCGAAAACAAATCAAAAAGCCGCGAATTTTCGCGGCTTTTTTGTTGCATATATGGATTTGGAAATAGTTGATTTATTCTCGGGTGTCGTCGTTTAAAATCTGGGGAATAAAGCCTTCGAAAATAATATTGTCGCAAAGCGCCGCTGCTTTTTGCGCTTGGAGCGCGCTTTTTACAGTCCAGCCGAGTACGGGGAGACCCGTATTTTTAACGTATTTATTGGGAAGATTCGTTATTTTGTAAGAAATGAAATCGGGGTGGGATATATCGTTGTATTTGAGTTTTTTCAACCGTACTTTATCTCGATGCGACGCTTCTATATCTGCATGGTGGAAGTAGGAAGAAAGCTGACCGCGCATTATTCGCGGCGCATTCTTATAACAAAATTCAAGCGCGTAAGGGTCGAAAGACTGTACCGCATATTCGCCGTTATAGCTTTTAAGCATTTCTATCAATTTTTCTTCGAGGGCAAAAGACGTTTCGGATTTTTTTATCTCAATGAGTATAGGAACGCGCTCGTTTATCGTTTCGAGAACGCGCTCGAATGTCGGAATGCAGTAATCTGTCTTTTGCAGTTTGATATTTTCGAGGTCAGACGATTTAATATTGGAAACATAGCCGTCGCTGTTTGTCATGCGGCTGAGTGTTTCGTCGTGGAATACTATAATAGATTGGTCGTCGGTAAGTCTGACATCCAACTCTACCGGCAGATTATGTTTTACTGCGTTTTCAAATGCGGGCAACGAGTTCTCGG
>CATLGX010000048.1 GCA_949948785.1 uncultured Christensenella sp.
ATCCCGAAACGCTTTGCGATTTCGGGATTTATCTTATAACTTCGACTTCGGTACGGTATGAAAATCAAATATATAATCGAAATAGATATAACGGATAACGGAATGAACGGAGAGGGCGTGGGACGCGTCGACGGCAAGGTCGTTTTTGTTCCGTTTACGCTTAAAGGCGAAAGGGTTCGCGCCGTAGTCCGAAAGACGGGTAAAAGTATTGCGGAGGCAAACGTCATCAAGGTTCTTTCGCCGTCCGACGACAGAGTTCCTCCCATATGCCCGCACTACTACAAGTGCGGAGGGTGCGATACGGAGCATTTGAGCGCGGACTTCCGCCGCGCCGCGCTGATTGCCGAGCTAAAAAACAACTTCAAGAAAATAGCCGGATTGGACGTAACTCCGAACGGTTTTTTCTCCGCAGACGGAGTAAAGCGCAACAAGCTGTCCATGCCGTTCGGGCTTAGCGGCGGTAACATCGTTCTCGGCATGTATAGACGTAGCACCCACGACATAGTGCCCGTCGAGTGCATGATGGCGGGTGAGGCGACAGCCGATGCGGCGCGCACCGTTTTGGAGTTTTGCAATCTAAAAAAGATTTCGGTGTACGATGAACGGACGGGGCGGGGGTTGCTCCGCCATCTCGTAATAAGAGAAATTTCGGGCTGTGCGCGAATTTCCGTAACGCTTGTTGTCAACGGAACGGGACTTCCCGATTGTTGCGAAAAAGAGCTTGCGGCGCGGTTTAAAGATAACGTCGATTTTTTTATCTGTCCGAACACGCGCAAAAACAATGTGATTATGGGCGACTCAGTTCGGCTCGTAAGGGGCGAGCCGCGTCTCCAAGTCGACGTGCTCGGCGTGCGTACCGAGCTTTCGCCGCTGTCGTTTTTTCAAGTGAACGACGCGGTGCGCGACATGCTGTATTCGAGCATAGTAAAGCATATTCGCGCCGACGCGCTTGTCGACCTTTACAGCGGAATAGGCATTACCACAAATCTCGCGGCAAAAAAATTAAAGCGCACCGTCGCCATCGAGTGCGTTCCGCAAGCGGTCGCCGATGCGGACAGAACGGCCGAGCTTAACGGCAATGCCGCTAAAATACGAAATGTTTGCGGCGAAGTAGAGACCGTTTTGCCGACCGTGGCGGACGAACTCGGCAACGCCGATATTCTTGTCGACCCGCCGAGAAAGGGCTGCGGCGGCGCGGTTATGACCGCCATAGCGCAAGCCGCGACGTCGAGATTGATATACGTGTCGTGTAACCACGCCACCATGTGTCGGGATATACGCGTTTTTCTCGACGCGGCGGAAGCGTGCGGAAAGATGTTCGACTTGTGCGCCTGCGAGTTGTACGATATGTTTGTCGGAACGCATCATGTAGAAACGCTTGTGTGTTTTGAGCGGAGAAGTCGCGTTTAGTTCGAACGCGTTATAACGGAGCCGCAGATGGTGAAGAATTGTGAATATTCGGTCATAGTCTCTTTTATGTATTTATTTTTTCGGCAAAGTTTGATACAATCGATACGGAATAATTTAAAGCCCCTGCAGGGGCTTTTCTCTTTGATAAGCAAAGAGAAAAAGGAGCTATAATGATTTATCGCATTAAAAATAAATCGGCGGCGGTATTGATAGCTGTTGCGGTCGCGCTGATGGCGGCAGTATGCGCGGCGATGCTGTTGTCGAGTATGCCGACGGCGCATGCCGAGGACGTTTCGACGGCGGTTGCGCAATTGACGTCCGGCGATGAAACTCTTTATTTCGACGACGTGCGTTCGGCAGTCGATGCGGCCCAAGCGAAAGGCAGCGGCGTAGTGAAGCTGCTTGACGACTGCGCGGTCGAAACGGCGCTCACGGTAAACGCGGACAAAAGCGTAACGCTCGATTTGAACGGACGCGTGCTCTCGCTTTCTGCCGATGTGAGCGGGGCCGTAATTAATGCAAAGGGTATACTGAATATCGAGGACGGAGCGCCCGATACGTCCAATACCGTTACAAGCGCCGCAGACGGCGGAGCCGTAACCATAACGGGCGGCGCGATAACGGGCGGCAAAAACGATTACGGATTGGGCGGAGGCATTTCGATTGCGGAGACCGCAACGGTTAATTTTAACGGCGGTACGGTCTTCGGCAATACGGCGATGAACGGCGGCGGAATATGCGTTCGCGGCACGCTGAATATGACGGCCGGCGCTTCAATCGCGCATAACAAAGTAGGCTACGGAGGAATGGGCGGCGGAGTGTTTTTGTTCGGCGAAAGCGCGCGGTTTAACATGTCGGGCGGTTCGGTTGAATTAAACGACGCAGGCAGCGATGAAAACGGCATCGGCGGCGGCGTAGCCATGCAGGGCGGAACGTTTGAATTTGTCGGCGGAAGCATAAATAACAATAAGTCTTATCAATTCGGCGGAATATCTGTGGACGAGGGCGCCGAATTGGTTTTGAGCGGAAAAGTTTGCGATAACATAGCTACAAACGGCGGCGTTTACGGCGGCGGTATATATATTTATTCCGATTGTTCGGTATCTTTGAGCGGCGAGCCGATTGTAAGGGGAAATAAAACAGGCTCGACGGAAGGAAATATGCGGCTTGCTTCCGCCGTTTCCGTTGTCGGAACATTGTCGAAGAATGCGGAAATACGGCTTGACCTAAGCGGGGCTATGATGGTAGCGACTGGATTCTCCGAGCACAACCCGAACGATAACCCGACAGACTTTTTTAAATCTGATAATTCCAAATTAAACTGCGTATATCAAAAAGACGGCGGAGTTTATATAGATAAACACAATTATACGGAATTAAAGGTTGATATTGCCGCGACGTGCGAAGACGTGGGAAGCCAATCTACGCATTGCGCGAATTGCGACGATAAGACCGATATAACCGAAATAACAGCGTTGGGACACTCTTACGGCGCGGCTGATTACAGCTGGTCCGACGGCAATTGCACGGCTACCCGCGTTTGCGCCCGCGACGGAAGTCATAAAGAAATCGAGACCGTTGCGGCGGAAGTATCGAGTTCGGTTGCGCCTACTTGCACAACGGACGGTTACGATATGCTGACGGCGAGTTTTGCCAATACGGAGTTTGCCGAGCAGAGCAAACGCGTAGATAAGAAACAGCTCGGGCACGCTTACGGCGAATGGCAGGTTGTCAAGCATGCGACGCTCGAAGAGTTCGGTGAACAAAAGCGGGTGTGCTCGCGCGACGGCGCGCACATCGAAACACGGCAAACGCCGAAGCGCGTGCCGCAGCTTGTCGAACCGGATAAGGACGGCGGTGAGCTTGACGAGGTTATCGTACTCGCGCCGAACGGTTTCGCGCATGACGTGCAACTCGTCGTCATCGAAATAGGGACGAATGATTATTCGGATTACGAGGCAATCGCTGAAAGCGTAAACGGCAAAATCGGGCTTGTTTACGACGTAACGTTAAAGTCCGACGGTGTTTCGGTACAGCCCGACGGAGAGATTACGGTCAAACTGCGCATACCCGAAAAATTGATGGGAAAACAATTTAAGCTGTTCCATTTGCACGAAAGCGAAGCGACAGACGTCGAATATACGGTGGACGGCAAATACGCCGTAGTTACCACGGATAAACTTTCCGAATTTATTTTCATAGGCGATAAGCCGAAGAGCGCGGCGGCGCCCGACGAAGTTTCCGCCGTATGGCTCGTGTTTATCGTTGTGCTGGCGGTCATTATATTGTGCGAGGTCGGTTACATCGTCTATACCAAGACGCGCGGAAACAAAGATACGGAGGCGGGAAAATGATAGTCGCGTTCATTGTATTGCTTGTAATAGCCGTTGCTCTCGGCGGATATATCGTTTACGGCATGGTCGTCGGAAAGAGAAAAGCCGAAACCGCGGCTTCCGCGGTTTCGGAGACTCGTGAAAAAGAAACCTCTGCCGAACAAGAAAAAGCCGATGCGTGCGACGGCGAAGAGATAACGGAAAACGCGGACGCCGAATAAAAACGGGTTGTGTCTGTTTTACGCTTTGGGAAGCGATATTCTGAAAACAGTGTCGCCGACGCTACTCGTGTATGACAGTTCGCCGTTCATACTTTCCATTATGCTCTTACAAATATAAAGACCGACTCCGCCCGCTTCGGTGTTGTTTTCGGATATATACGGCTTAAAGACATCCATATCCGCGTCTACGCCTTTGCCGTTATCGGCAATCATCAGCACGACCCTGTCCTTTTCCGGTTTTGCGGAAATCGTAATGACGGAGCAATCGGCGTGTTCGACTGCGTTTATGATAATGTTTGAAATGACGTTTTCAAGCCCTTGCTTTTTTACGAAAGCGTTTATATTGCTGTCTACCGTATTTTTCAGTATTATACCGTTGGCGTCGCAGTCGAGTTTATGATACTTATATATGAGAGTGCACATTTCGCATAAGTCTACGACTTGCGAAGGTTCGGCTATATAATTGAACTTGGCGTAAATCGCTATTTCCGAAAGATTGTTTATAACGCGCATGCCGTTTTGTCTGACAATTTCAAGCGTTTTGATTTGTTCTCCGTCCTTTTCCCGTTCGATTGCCGTGTCGAGAAGATTAACTGCGGAAGTAAGCGGTTTTTTCATGTCGTGGGATACGAACTGCAACAGATTGTCGCGTTCTGTTATTACGTCTTTAATGTCTTTGACTTGACGCTCGACTTCTTTGTGAAGGTTTGCCGTGAGGTATGCGTTTGATTTTTTCATTTTGCCGAACAAAATGAACAGCGTAACGAACGTAAACGCCATCGTCGCTATGCACAGATAGAATATCGGGTTTACGTACGAAGGATAGATTTGCGGCAGGAACAGCGACGCGATAATCGTAACGTCAATAATAGTCGCGCAAGAAATCTGCAACACGTCTTGGGCGCCGTTCTTTTTTACGAGCGACAGCACAATCATGCTCGTAAGCGCTGTGGCGCTGAGCGCTCTCACGACAATGCACGCTATTTTTAATGCGGCACTTGCATTAAAGGAGACGAAAGGGCAGATAAACGACAACAGCGCGCCGACCGCGGCAATCGCCGGAAAAACGTGTTGCGCCGGGAACTTGCCTATACGCCTTGTCATGTACATGAGCGCGCCGACGAGAATAACAAAAGGCGACGCGAGCGCTACGGCAGACCAAAAAAGCGGTATGCCCGTTTCGCTCATGGCGAAAAAGCGGGAAAGAAGGAGCGCGACTATACCGAATATCCATACTATCGCGGGCGTAAATTTTTTGGAGCGTTCCAGCGCCGACATTACGACGAGTACGGCAAGCACCGTAACGGCGAGAATCGCGGCGATTATAAGCGTAGTGTTCGACGCCGTTCTCACTCGGCTTACGGCGGATTCTGTGCCAATCAGCGGAAATTCCGAAATGCCCGAGTACGCGCCCCCGCCGGATTGATAATGCACGGTTACTATTTGATTGTTGACTGCTATGTGCTTAGTATAAAACTTTAACGGCACTTCCGTAAAAGCGACGGAAGTAACGTGTTCTTTCGTTGTTACGTCGTAGTTGTCGTTGAATTCCGAGAAGTTGTAGTCTTTTATTTCGCCGTTGCGCGCTATTAGATTTGAATTGCAATACACGTTTGCGGCGCCGAAAATCTTGGGCAGCGAGACGGTGAAATTCCAATAATTGCCTATTTTGTAAGGCGCGAGCTTTTCCGCTTTCTCGTTAAATTGCGTATCTTCGGGGTCGATGCTCATTATTACGAAAAACAGCGTTCCTTGTTCGGCAAAGTCGAAAGGCTTTGTCAAATCGACTTTAATCATGCCGTCGGATAAATGCCCGGGATGTTCGAATCTGTTCGGAACGTAATTTACGGACGTCAGCTTACCGAGTTCCGTCAAGTCCTCTATGCAGTAAGCGTTGAAATCTTTTTCGGCTGTATACTCGGTTTTCTTATTTGTGCCGTCGGGGAGACGGTCGTATTCGATTATCGTACCCGACGAAGTGAGCGGTACGCTTTTTATTTCTGGCAGAAAAAAGAAAGCCAGGACAATAAACAGCGCGGAAACGGCGGCGCATACGCACACCCATATTATTTTTTTGAAGTATGCGCTAATCATCGGGCCCGCCTACAAACGCATAACCTTTTCCAAACTCGGAAATAATGAGCGACGCGCAATCTTCCGCTACGGCGAACATTTTCTTGCGCAGATTGGAAATGTGTTTTTTTATCGTTACGGTATTCAGATGCGGCATTTTCCACACTCTTTCGTATATTTCGTTTGCGGTGTAGTATTTGCCCGCGTTTTGCATAAGAAACGACAGAATGTTAAACTCGCTCGAAGTCAAATCGAGAGATTTGCCGCCGTACGCCGCAGTGCGCTTTGCCGTATTGAGCGTGAGATTGTGCGACGTTATGCTCGCTTTATCGTCGGGCAAAAGGCGCAGGCTCATGCGCGTTTCGATAATTTGCGGGGAGGCGGGTTTGACTATATAATCGGCGGCGCCGAACGAAAACCCGTCGAGAATATTGCCGTCCGCGCCTAGGTCGGAGAGTATAACTACGGGCGTTTGGTCGGTGTATTCGGTCAGTTTCAAGCCGCTGCCGTCGGGAAGTACGACGTCTAAAAGCACAATGTCGAATTTTTCCCGTGCGAGCGCTTCCGTCGCGCTTTTCAAATCTCCGCACGCCGTTACGTTGTTTAAACGCGAGAAATAATCGGTGAGAGACCCGCGCAGTTCGGCGTTGTCTTCCACTATCAAAATATTTTTGTATTCCAGCCTGTTCATCAATGTAATTATATCACACACGCGCGAAACAATCAATGCGAAAGTGTGAATAATTGTGAAGATAACGAATTTGCCTTGTATATTCTTTCTGCAATCGCGCGCTGTTTGATATAATGTAATTATTAAAAAGCGGAGGGAAACGAATGATACCTGCCGTTATCGTTATAGTCGTTACTGTGCTTGCGCTCGTCGGGGTTATCGTTTTTGCGGTTCTTCGAAAAAAAGATTCGGTTGAAAAGACGCAAGCCGCCGACGAAGCGGATACCGTTGAAGAAATAGGCTCGGTTACGGCGGAAGCGTTGGACACGGGCGAAATAATCGAATGTAAACTCGTAAAAGTGGCGGAGCGCGCGCCGCGAAACGCGGACGGCGGCGCCGATTTGCGCGCCGCGGAGTTCGACGCGGAAAACGGTTGCGAATGACGCAATCTTTATGAGACAGATTAAAAATTTTGTCGAAAATAATAAAATACGCCGTCGTTAAAGGCGAATATTATCGACGCATTCGTCAAATGCTAAGTTCGTATGAGACACGGGCTGAGCGGAACAAATACTGTAAAGGCTTTGACGGCGGCATTTATCGGAACGGGCTTTATTATTTTCGTCGTGATGAGTTATATAGGCGAGTTCGAGCGCTGTTGCGAAATGACGTTTCTGTCAAATTTCGCTACGGGAATATTTATGCTCGTCGCCGCCGTCGTAATCATGGCAACGGGCAGAGACCTGCCGCATTTTTTATATCTCGACGCGACCGCATTGCTGCTTACCGTCGTTTGCGTATGCACTATTTTCGCGCCGGACGCATCTTTCCGCTCGCCGGGCGTTGTGTTGCACCTCGTAAATCCGATTATAATGCTTACGTTTTACTTAATATTTTGCGACGCCCGGGTTTCGTCGTACGGCATGGCGGCGACTGCGCTCGTTTTTCCGTCGGCGTATTACGGGTTTATGATAGCATTCGGGTATTTCGCGCACAACAGCGTATACGAGCGATTCGACACAAACGCCATGTCGGTGGGCAGACTTGTTATGTTCGGGCTTTTGGCTGTCGCCGTCATTACGGTTATTTCGTTTTCGAGCATGTTTTTAAACAGAGCGCTTCATAATTTGTACGACGGCGCAAGCCGCGCCCGCGCGGCAAAAAGAGAGGCGAGGCGGGAAGCTAAAAGATAAACCGTTTCGGACGTTTAAACGATTGACTAATTCGGCGCGATGGTATAAAATACGAACTGCGGCGGTAATGCGCCCGCGGTTCTTATTTTTATTTACGGGGATATGTTTAAGATGGACGTTTACGAAAAATCGCTTGAAAAACACTATGAATGGGCGGGCAAAATGGAGACTAAACTCCGTGCGCCCGTAGAAACGCTCGACGACCTTGCGCTGTGCTATACGCCCGGCGTTTCACGGGCTTGTACGGTGATTGCCGAGGATAAGTCAAAGGTGTACGAGCTTACAAACAGACATAATACCGTCGCAGTTGTAACCGACGGCACCGCCGTGCTCGGTTTGGGCGATATCGGACCCGAAGCCGCCATGCCCGTCATGGAAGGCAAGTGCGCGCTTTTTAAAAAGTTCGGCAATATAGACGCGACGCCCGTTTGTCTGTGCACCAAAGATACCGACGAGATTGTGCGTACCGTGGCGGCTATTTCTACAAGCTACGGCGGAATAAACTTGGAAGATATTTCCGCGCCGCGCTGTTTCGAGGTTGAGCGCAGGCTCAAAGAACTGTGCGACATTCCCGTTTTTCACGACGACCAGCACGGCACCGCTATTGTTGCGGGCGCGGCGTTAATAAACGCGCTTCGCGTCGTCGGTAAAGACATTAAAAATATACGAGTAGCAATAAACGGTGCGGGCAGCGCGGGCGTGGCTATCGCAAAGTTCTTTAAAGAACTCGGCGCAGGCGACGTGGTTTGCGTGTGCCGTAAAGGCGTAATCGTAGCAAACGAGCATTATGAAAACGCAGGACACGCCGAGCTTGCGGGCTTTACCAATAAATCGGGTATTCGCGGCACGCTCGCCGACGCCATTCGCGGCGCGGACGTTTTTCTCGGCGTGTCTGTTCCAAACGTCGTAACGGGGGACATGATAAAAAGCATGGGAAAGAATCCGATAGTTTTCCCGCTTGCAAATCCCGTCCCCGAAATCACGCGTGCCGACGCGTTGGCGGCCGGCGCCGCGGTTGTCGGCACGGGCGCGTCCAACCAGCCCAACCAAATAAACAACGTATTGATTTTCCCCGGAATATTCCGCGGAGCGCTCGATTGCAGAGCGCGGGATATAAACGGCGCGATGAAGCGCGCGGCGGCGACCGCGCTTGCGTCGCTCGTGTCGGATAAAGAACTTTGCGCCGACTATATAATTCCGAACCCGCTCGATAAGCGTGTGGCGGGCACTGTCGCGGATGCGGTGGCCCGTGCGGCGCGCGAAAGCGGCGCGGCGAGAATTTGAGCGAGAACGATATTGCAAACGGCGCGCCGAACTTCGGCGCGCCGTTTTTCACCCGACTCCGAAAAACGCTTGTAATATATTCGGGTTTGTGATATACTTATTATGGAGAATGGTACCGTAAAGTTGCGGTGTCTCGGTTTTCATTATGGTGGACGGTATGGAAAATAAGGCTTATATTACAACCGACGACGTGCAGATAGAACGACCTGTCAAGACGTACAAGATGATAGCGTTCAGAGGTAAAGTGGTGTTCCCCGGTCAGGCGGTGCACTTCGATTTGGTGCGCGACAAGTCGTACTCCGCAATCAGCGAAGCGTTGGAGTCGGGCGAGAGCGTGTTTCTCGTAACGCAAAAGCGTGCGACCATGGTTAATCCCGCGCCGCAAGACATACACAGAGTGGGCGTGCTCGCCACAATCAAGCAGGTTCAAAGGCTGCCCGGCGACGCAATGCGCGTCGTGTTTATAGCGGGACGGAGAATGCAGATTGAGAGCTATGTTTCAATCACGCCGTATTTCGAAGTCGTGCTCAAAGAGTATGAGTACGAGCCGGACGACCCCGTATATTTCGAAGCGGTAAAGCGCAGGCTCGACGAGCAGTTCAAGGAATACCGCCGCATCGATACGAAAATGCCCGGCGACGTTTTGAGCACGCTGTCCGTAGACGACGGAGAGCGGTTCGTATCGACGATTGCAGGATATATATTTTCGACGGATGCGGAAAAACAGAACATATTGCAGACCAAAACCGTTTCGGCGCAGTACGAGCTTATTTTGCAAGCGCTCGTGCGCGAGACCGAGATACGCGCTATGGAAAAACGTATATCGGCAAAGGTCAGACAGAATATCGACAAGAATCAAAAGGAATATTACGTGCGCGAGCAGATTCGCGCGCTTAAAGAAGAGTTGGGCGAGGACGCCGACGAAATAGACGAGCTTAAAGAAAAGCTCCAATCATTAAAAGACGTCATGCCCGAAATCGCTTTTTCTAAAGTGGAAAAAGAGATTTCGCGTTTTGAAAAAATGAACCCGACCACGCCCGAGGCGACGGTGTCTCGGTCGTATATAGAACTCGTGCTCGACATGCCGTGGAACAAGTCCACTGTCGACGACATATCTCTCGACCGCGCGCGAAAAGTGCTGGCGGAGGACCATTACGGACTTGACAAAGTAAAAGAGCGTATACTCGAATACCTTGCCGTATTTAAACTCACCAAAAATCTCAAATCGCCCGTACTGTGTTTCGTCGGCCCTCCCGGAGTCGGCAAAACGTCAATCGTGCGCTCGATAGCGCGCGCGGCGGGCAAAGAGCTTGTAACCATGTCGCTCGGCGGCGTGCGCGACGAAGCGGAAATACGCGGACACAGACGCACTTACGTCGCCGCAATGCCGGGGCGCATCATTAACGGCCTAAACCCGGCGGGAGTCAACAATCCT
>CATLGX010000049.1 GCA_949948785.1 uncultured Christensenella sp.
CGACGTCGCCCGAAACGATTTTTTCGAGACGTTCGAGCCGCTCGCGTTCGCGCTCGCGCTGCTGTTCGAGCTGACGGCGCTCGCGCTCGCGCGCGGCGAGCCGCTTTTCTTCGAGCAACGCTTTTTTTTTTTCGAGCTGGGGACGGCATCCTAGTATGCCAGTGGCCTGGTGTTCGAGAGGGGCCTCTTGCTCGTCGGTTGCGTCCAGCCACTGCACCTGAGAAAGAGCGCGGCGGAACGTGCCGTCGTACTCGGTATCGTCTATACGGTAACTGTAAAGCACCTTGTCGGAAAGAACCGCCGCACGAAGCTCTTTTTCGCAGTCCTCCGAATATATGGACTTAAAACCGGATACGAAAAGAAACAGACGGCAGTTTTCCACGCCCTTTATTATATCGCGTTCGTAGTTTTGCGAGCCTGCCAAAATGTTTCGCGGCGCTATCCAGCAACGCAGTCCGCGCTCTTCGAGCCGCGTGCATATGGCGTCGGCTATATCTTGGTCGGGCGCGGCAGTGCGGTGGCAGATAAAAACGTCGCGCTCGCTTGCCGACGCGTATTTGAGTTTTTGAATATAATTTTTTACGTTGCGGTCTACGGCGCGGTCATACGTCGTACATCCGTCGCCGTACGCACGCGCGATAAACGCTTTTACGTCGTCGACATATTTGGGCTCGACAGTCGCCACGAGCGATTCGACTACTTCTTTCAGCTCGTCGGGCGTAACGTCGGAAAAATCCGCGTCGCTCAAAAACCGCGTAAACGCCGTATCGTTATCGTCGTAGCGCTCGGCAAGCGCTACGTAATAAGTCGAGCAGAAATCGTCGGGCAACACCGACAGTATCTTTTGCGCGAACAGTTTTACGCCGCCGTAATCGCGCGCTTTATTGCTTTCCTGTTGCAGGCGCAACTGCTTGGCAAGATATTCCCGCCACGCCCGAACGTCGTGCGTGTGGTCAAGCTCCACCTTGGAAAACGCGGTTGCTTTGGCTACGTAAAACGTGCTTCCGCACGCTTCGCATTTGCAAAAGTCGCCCGTTCCGTCGGGTATTACGGCACAAGAGCCGCAGTTTGTGCACCTTACTTGCAACATTTTACATTTACATTATATCACCGACAGTATTAGTACACAATATAGTAATCATTAGAATTGCATTAAAAAATCAAAGGGCGCGAAAACACGCGCCCTCTCGTTAATCCGAGGTTATTTTAATGCCGTTGCATGCGCGCGGGCATACTGCGTTTATGCTCCGACGCGCGGTGCATGCGTTCTATTTCTGCGGCGGTTTCGGCGTCCGTATCCGCTTTTTCTCCGCGTATATACGCGTCGAGCGCGGCATAGGTAAAGCCGAAACTATCCTCGTCGGTCTTGCCGCACAACCCGTCCGACGGCGGCTTAACTATATATTTTTCGTCCAAGCCGAACTCTTTTGCGAGAATGCGTCCCACTTCTATCACTTCCGTGCATGTCAAGTGCGCGATGGGATTGAAGTCGTACGCTCCGTCCCCCCATTTTGTGGTCCAGCCTATATATGATTCGCTCGCGTTGCCCGTTCCGATAACCATATATCCGAGCGATTGCGCGAGCGCGTACAATACTGTCATGCGCAGTCTCGGCGGGATATTCGTCTTTGCTTTGTCCGAAATTACATTCCGCGCCGACCCGCCGCAGTTCTCCGCGGCGCCGATAAGCGCTCCATACGCGTCTTCGATGTTTACGACGCGGTAATCGACAGCGAGCGTCTTTACTATATCGAGCGAATCATCGATATCGTTCTGCATGCCGTTGGGCATTAAAACGCCCACGACGTTTTCGCCCCAAATTTTTTTGGCAAGCATGGCGACCGTCGTACTGTCCTTGCCTCCGCTAATGCCGAGAACCACGCCGCGGCAAGAGGTATCGCGCTTATACTTTTCCAACCATTCGGTCAGTTCGTTTAACAACGCTTGCGCGTTATCCGTTTCCATCTTATCTCCTCTCTCTCGAAACTACGTTGTCGCCGCCGAACAAATCTTTCGCCCGCACAAGGTCGTCGTGATATAAGTCCTCGTCGGTCTTTTCCACGCGCGCGGGCTTTTTCGCGCCGACCGCTTGGAGCGCGGCGTCCAAAACATCGGTTACGCTTTTTTCGCTCATCAAAAGGAAATTATCGTCCGGCACGACAAACGAGAAAACATCGTCGCGTTCCTTTATCGTAACTCCGCGAGAAAGCAGTTCGCGCACCCGCGCCGACTGCATGTCTCCCGCTTTTCTCAGACGCGTCGCTATCTTGCCGAGCAGTTCAAGCCCCGACACGGAAGAACTCTTCACATGCATAAATTCGCCCTCGTCCGCTTTTTCCGGAACAAACTCCGGCATTTTTACAGGCGTATATTTTATTTCCGCACGCGGTTTTTGCTCTGTGTTTTTCTTGTCGGGAACACTGCCGTCGAAATGCGGCGGCTCGAAATCCGGCGAGGACGGCGGCGGCGCTTCAACGTATTCTTGCGCCGGCGGCGGAATCGGAACGGGTTCGGCAATCCGTTTCGGCGCGTCGGTCGTTATATTTTTTTTTTGCTCCGCGCCCTGCGGTGCGGATACTTTTCTTTCGAGCGCGGCTATGCGCTTGCGTAAGTCTTGCTCGTCTGCACCGCAAACGAGCTTTACGAGCGACGTTTCCAAATACAGTCTCGGATTAACGGAGTATTTAAGTCCGTTTTCCGTTTCCGAAAAACTCTCCAACATGTGTGCGCAAGCCGAAAGCTCACAGCCGTCGGCAGACGCTTTAAGCCGTTCCGCCGACGCGCGGTCGAGATTGACAAGCCCTGCGGCAAGCGCTTTCTCATAGCCCACCGACTTGATTACGAGCGCGTTGCGTGCATACGCTTCGAGCTGGCGCACGACTGCGCTCATTGATTTTCCGCTCTTTGCCAATATGTCCACCGCTTGCAAACATCCCGCGACGTCGCGCGCCGCCGCCCTGTCGAACAAATCCGATATAGCCGCGGAGTCGCCCGCGCCCGTCAGCGACAGCACGACTTCGGGCGTTACGACCTCGGCGGCGGAACCGAGCATGTCCGCAATGGAAAGCGCGTCGCGCACGCTGCCTTCGCCGAGCCGCGCTATATCCTCGGTAGCTTCGGGCGTATAACGTATGCCTTCCGCGTCGTAGACCTTGCGAATATGCTTTGCGAGAATATCCGTCGGCACGAGCCTGAAATCGAAACGCACGCATCGCGAAAGAATTGTCTGCGGCAGTTTTTGCGGTTCGGTAGTGGCGAGTATGAATATAACATGGTCGGGCGGCTCTTCAATCGTTTTTAAAAGCGCGTTGAACGCTCCGCCCGTCAGCATATGCACTTCGTCGATAATATAAACTTTGTATTTGCCGTTTACCGGCAGATACTTTACTTTTTCGCGTATATCGCGCGCGTCGTCGACGCCGTTGTTGGACGCCGCGTCAAGCTCGATTATGTCCACGTTGTCGGGCGACGCGAGCTTTTTACACACCTCGCACTCGCCGCAAGGACTGCCGTCAACGGGCGAAAGGCAGTTGACCGCCCGCGCGAAAATACGCGCGCACGACGTTTTGCCTATTCCGCGACTGCCCGTAAACAGGTACGCATGACCTATGCGCCCCATTTTTATCTGGTTTGTCAGCGTCGTTACAATAGGGTCTTGACCTATAACATCGCCGAAACTTTTGCTTCGGTATTTCCTATAAAGAGTTGCCATGACACAATTATAGTACTTTGACGCGCGTTTGTCAACAAACGGTTAGGCCTCGGGCGATACCGCGCTTATGTCTATGCCGTTATCGGCGAGCCGACGCGCTACGAATTCGGGCAATTTCCACTCGAATTCGTACGACGGGTCTGACTTGATAAAAGTTTTGGTCTTAACCTTAGCCTCGCCTGTTTTAATATCCACGTCATCCGTTCGATAAGGCTGTTTGCTTTGTATTTCGACTATTTCCCCGTCCTCGACGACTACGGCGTGTCCGCCGCCGGCAGAATTTTTAACAAAGCAAAATCCGTCGTCCTCGAACTCGACGTCCTCGCGCGCCGCTCTGAGCACCGATAAAATTCCGCAACACTCGCCGTCGAGATACTTGATAAACGCCGCCTCGTCGAGAACGTAAAATTCATCGCCTTTTATCCTGTATGCGTTGCCGTAAGCGTACACGACGGCGCAATCGTCTACCGCGCCGGCGCAAAATACGCCGCGCTCAGTTTTTTCGTAATAGCAGTAATAAACTCGTTTCGCTTTGACCGACATGTATATCATGACCGAAATACCTACGGCGACCGCCGCGAGCAATACGACGGAAATCGCTATTATCGCGCCCCTGTTTTTTGCGAAAGACAATAAAACGCCGCCCGCTATTACTACGGCGGCTATGAACATAGTCGCCATGCTTATACTGCCGTTATAATCGGGACGCACGCGGAAACGCACGCGCGATATTCTGTCCGCGGCGGCTATAAGCTCCGCATAACGGTCGCGCTCCGGCGTTATCGCGCCGACGTTTTCCGCCGAAATATCGGCAGACTTTTCACTCGCGCCTTCCGACTCGTCGGCGGGCAGAATTTCGTAATACAGCTGTTTGTTTTTTCTCATATATCAAAACCCGCATGCCGTTATACATATTCCGAGCCCGACGGAAAGCGTGTACATAAGCAATATGATTAGCGCGGTATGTTTTATCGGCCTGTTCTGCTTGGCAAGCACTGCATAACCTATCCCCGCCGAAACGCACAGTCCCGCAACCGCGCCGCCGAGATTAAGCCCTTCGACAATATACATTTCGGTAATGACTACCGACCCCGCGCAATTGGGCACAAGTCCTACGAGCGCGGCGAAAACGGGCTGTAAATATCCCGTCGAAGTCATGAACTCGGCAAGCCGCTTTTGCCCGACGTAATGCACGACGGTGCCGAATATGACGTTCACTGCAAATATGTACAGTATGACGGTTGCCGTGTGAATGAGCGGATGTTTCAGATAAACGTTCCAAACGTACGCCGCCTTTTGCTTTTTGCTCGCGTTTTTCGGCAGAGCGCGACGTTCTTCCAAATCGTGGTGATGGCAACCGTGAATATGCGCGGTAAGCTCTATATCGTCCGCGCCGCCGCAATGTTCGCTTTCGCGTACGCATTCGTCGCGCACTGCGTTTTCGCCGTCTTTTTCGTGTTCGTGCTCGGGACATTCGGCGCGTTCGTGTTCCACGCGCTCGGGCGCGGCGGCATAATTTTCACACTCTCCGCGCTTGAACTTTCGGGCGTACAGCTTTTCTATTCCGAACACGACGTATCCGACGACAAGCGCGAAACATACTTTTATAATCAGGACAGGCAAAACTTTGGTAAGTCCGTCGAGGCTTGACAGCATGATTGGCAGAGCCTCGTCGCTCGTCGCAAGATACACGGCGAGAAGAGTGCCGAGCGCAATGCGGCGTTTCGAGTACAGCTCGGTAGCAACTACCGAAAATCCACACTGCGGCACCACGCCCACAGCCGTGCCGACGAGCGGCGCCAAAGGACTTAAAAGCGCCTTGTTCGCCTTGAATCCTTTGGAACAATACTCGACAAGCTCAATAAGAAAATTCATTACGAGCAGAAACGGCAGGACCCACAGCGTATCGATTAACGCGTCTAAAAAAACGTCGCCCATTACCGCATCTCCGCGTATGTCGACTGTATAAGGTCGGCTATCTGCTTTGCGGCGCGCGGCGTGCGCCCGCCTTTTTTAAGCGCGGCAAGCTCGGCGACGGAAGCATATTCGTCCCGCCATTTTATTCCGCGCGAAAGCAAAATCTGCTTGAATATATCCAAGAATCCGTCCTTGTCGGGCGCAATGTACGTGATTACCAGTCCGAACCTGTCGAAAAGCGCAAGTTCCGCCTGCACCTCGTCGTTGCGGTTTTTAAGCCCCTGCTTGTCCGTCTCTTTAAACAAATGCCGACGGTTGGACGTGCAGTATATGAGAGCGTTGCCCCTGCCGGCGAGCGAACCTTCGAGCGCCGCTTTAAAGCCTTCGGCTCGCCCGTCGTTCTCGTCGAAAACGAGGTCGTCTATAAAAACAATGAATTTCTGTTTGAGCGGCGAGAGTTTTTCGAGCAGCTCCGGCAACAGCTCTATGCGCTCGGCGGCGAGCTGTACCGTTTTGAGTTTGCCCTTAAACTGCGCGCACACGGCGC
Source organism: uncultured Christensenella sp. (assembly GCA_949948785.1). GTDB lineage: Bacteria > Bacillota > Clostridia > Christensenellales > Pumilibacteraceae > Anaerocaecibacter. The sequence goes on from CATLGX010000049.1 coordinate 6,177, forward strand.
GAACGGTCGTAGATTTCCCGGTGCCGCGGTCGCCGTACAAAAGAGCATGAAACGCAGGCAACCCTTCTGCGAAGTTTTGCGTATTTCTTACGATTTCCGCTTTTTCTTCGTCGTAATTTTTCAAGTCCGAAAGGCTGACAGGCTCCGCCTGCACCGACGCAAACCCTTTTTCGGTATACGTAAAAGCGTCGCCGAGTGCAAGAGCGCCGCAACCGTTTGCAAGATAAAACGCGCACAGTTTCCCGTACGTCATGTTGAAGCCGCCCGTCTCGAACGCAGGAACGTACTCCGCCCCATCGGGCGCATAGTCCGCGGGCGACACGCGCGACAATAATTTGAACGTCGCAAGCTCTTTTTCGACTTGACGCTTGATACAGTCGTTTATGCGCTCTCCGCCGGCAGCGGCGCGGCTGAACGCATTGTCGTCGCACTCGACAAGCGAAGTCAGCCATTCGCCCGTCGAACGCGCGCCGCTTTCCGCAACGGCGCGGAAAACGTCGGCGCAAAATTCGAGTTTTTTATGCTCGTCGTCGCATGCGAAAACCGCCGCGAGCGGATACGCCCGCTCCGCCGCATGCTTGAACAACGATATTGACATGTATCTGCGATACAAATCGGACATGGATAAATTATATAACAAAACACTACCCGTTGTCAAGAAATCGCAATAATGCGCGCGGCGCCGAAACGCGCGCATGCCGCGCATTTTGTCGAAAAACGACGAACTTTGCTTCCCGATTTGACAAAGATTGCGTAATTATGTAAAATATCGGCATGACACGTTTACCCGAAATTCAATCTATTGCCGACCTCATATCCGCCGTCGACAAATACGGAATTCTCCAATTCTGGTCGGAAGAACGGCTGTCCGCGTGGACGCTCTCCGGCGTAAATTTCAATTCGCTGTGGAAAATACGCGAAGAAGCCGTCAACTCGCTCGAAGTCGTTTACGGCAAATACGCCGATAAAAAAGCGACCTTTGTATCGCGCGACGTCTTTCCTTATCTCGCGGCGCTCCGTCGCGACGGATACGACTTCGACTCGCTCGCCGACGAAGGACTTGCGCCCAACCGCGAAACGCTGATAATGACCGCCGTCGGCGACGGAACCGCGCCGTCGTACGCGCTCGGCAAATCGCTCGGCATAAAAGGATTCGATGCGGCGAGCACGTCTTTGCAAAATAAAACATATCTATGCGTTACTTTCAAAAAGAGCATGATGGGCACGGCGCTGTTGTCCAAGCCCGAAACGGTGTTCGGCGCGGACTACGTGCGCTCCGCTTACTCGCTTTCGGCGGAAGAGTGCGCGGAACAGATAAAACGCCGCGCCGCAAAAGGTCTGTCCGCATTCTCCGATGCTCAAATCAAAAAACTGCTATCCCCCGCGATAAAATAATTCATAATTAAAAAGCGGCGCTACGCCGCTTTTGTTTTGCCGAAATCAGAATTTGCCTTTTAGAAAAAGCTCTTGGCTGTTTACAGGCTCGCCGACGGATTCGGGCGCGGAATACGTTCCGTCCGCTCCGAGCTTACGCGCTTTTACGTTGTCCTCGAACATCGTTTCGAGCATACCGTAAATTCTTCGCTCTATGCGCTTGTCGAGTACGGGGGTAGCTATTTCGACGCGCTTATCCGTATTTCGCGTCATGAGGTCGGCGGACGAGATGAACATAACTCGGTCGTCGCCGTTGCCGAAGCAATAGATGCGCGAGTGTTCGAGCAAACGTCCGACGATGCTGACGACCAAAATATTATCTGTCTTACCCTTTACTTCGGGAAGCAGACAGCATATGCCGCGAACGACAAGTCGGATTTTTACGCCCGCTTTGCCCGCGGCGACCAGCTTATCTATAATGGTTTTATCCGTAAGACTGTTCATTTTTGCGGAAATGCTCGCGGCTTTTCCGCTTTTCGCTTTTTCGGTTTCGCGCTCGATATATTCGATAAGTCCGCTTTTAAGCGTCTTCGGCGCAATCAAAAGCCGTTCGTATTTATAATCGGTATTGCATATGGCGATATTGCGGAAAAACGCCACAGCGTCTCTTCCAATCTTTTCGTCGCTCGTGATAATGTTAAGGTCTGTATACAGCTTGGAAGTCTGCTCGTTATAGTTGCCCGTGCCGAGATGAGTGATATATCGCAAGTTCTCGCCGTCGGTAAGCACTATCGAAATTATTTTGGAATGAACCTTATAATTGCCCATGCCGTAAATAATGGTACAGCCCGCGTCTTTCAGTACTTCGGAAAAATACAGGTTGTTCTCCTCGTCGAACCGCGCACACAACTCGATTACGACAGTTACCTCTTTTCCGTTCTCGCTCGCCTTTTTGAGCGCTTCGACTATGCGCGAGCGGTGGTCGAGCCTGTATATCGTTATCTTAATCGCCGCGACGCGCGGGTCGTCTGCGCACTCGAACAAAAGCCGCACCAAAGTGTCCATGCCGTCGAAAGGATACGCGAGAAAAATATCGCCTACGAGCGCCGCTTCCGTAACCGACGCACCTTCCGGCACCGGCGCGGACAGCGGTCTGGACGGCTTATACTTCATCGCAGGCAAAACGTCGGGCGGCAAATAGCCCGCGAGCGACATCATGAATTTATAGTCGAAGCAATGCTTCACCTCGAAACAGCTCTGTTTTTTCAGTCCCGAAGTTTTGAGCACAAACGCGCGTATTCCGTCGGAACCTCCGTCGATTTGAAGGCGCACGGCGTCCTGCGTGCCGCGCAACTCGACTTTGCGCTTTAAAAACTTGGAAAAATCGAAATCGCGTTCGACATCGGCGTCGTCGAGGCTTGCGTCGAAATCGGCGTTGCGCGTCAGGCGGAGCATAGCTTGACTCTTGATTGCGTAACCCTCGAACGCCGCGCCGCCGAAAGTGCGGACAAGTTCTTCCACTGTGATGACGCTCGTCTTTTTACCGCCGTCTATTTTGTAAATTCGCGGGAGCTTGGGACTGATTGCCATGACGCCGTACATGGACCTGTCCGACTTTTCAAGTTCGAACATCATATAACAGTTCATGTTTTCGAAGCGTATCATGGGGTGCTTCGCGTCGAGTACCATGGGCGACAACAGCGGAAGAATTTGCGCCTCGAAATACGCCTTGCATTTTTGCCGCTGTTTTTGCGACAGCTCGACGCCGGTTTTGATTTTCAATCCGTTTTTGGAAAGCTCGCGTTTGAGCTTGACGAAAACGCCGTCTGCGGCGCGGTAATGCTTTTTCGCTTCGAAGAGTATACCGTCAATCTGTTGTTTGGCGGTGAGAAGCGTCTTATTGTCTTTCGCCGCGGAATCGAGCTTGCCGTCGTTTATAAGACTGCCGACGCGCACCATAAAGAACTCGTCGAAATTCGAATGAAAAATCGACAGGAATTTACAGCGTTCGAGTAGAGGGTTGCCCGCATCCGACGCTTGGTCGAGCACGCGCTTATTAAACAGCATCCAACTGTGCTCGCGATTTACGTAAATATCTCTGATAAACTTGATTTTGTTTTCCGACATGATTTTGCTCCGAACAACGCGCTACTCAGCCTTTTTGCCGCCGTCGCGTTTTCGCGTCGGTTTTTGCGGCGCGGCGGGTTCATAGACAGGGATTTGTCCGTCGAGCCTGACCGACGCGCCCTCCTCCGCGCCCGTCGCCACGAGTGCGAGATACCCTTCTTTTACGCCGCAATCGCTGATAACTACGTCGTCGGGCTTAAACCGCTTTAACAGTTCTTTCAATATTATGGCGGCTACGGGTAAAACGTTTATCTTTTCGGGCGCGACTTTCATAATAAGCCGCGTTCTGTCCGACGACGTGAGCAGCATTTTAACGAACTTACCGTACTTGTCGTACGTAAAATCGGCTCCCAGCTTTTTCTTTTCGCAAAATTCCCGCGTCGCCGCGCACAGCGCGTCGTTTATCGAACCGACGAGAACGACCGTGCGGTATTTGCCTTTGCCGGGAAGCCCCGCTTCGTCCGATTTTTTACGCATGTATTTTTTTATGCGCTTCGCCTCGTCCTCGGTGGGATATATGTCGTCAACATATTTGTTGCGGAGTTTTATAGGTCCGAACTCCATGCACACCATGTCGCTTTTATCGGCTTTTTTGAGGTCGCAAAGCTCGACGCTTCCGCCGCCTATATCAATCAACAACGCCTTGTCGTAAGCGGCATACTTGCGATTAGAAACGAGGTCGCAGTACGCTTCCGTCTTGCCGTCGAGGTGGTTTATGATAAGTCCCGTGCGCATGCGTAT
>CATLGX010000050.1 GCA_949948785.1 uncultured Christensenella sp.
CGACTACGCGCATATCTGCTATAACAACACTATTTTCGGAACTCGGTATACCGCGACGCCCGATATGAACGGCGTTCCGCTCGTTGCCGACATGTCGTCCATGATACTCAGTCAAACGATTAACGTGAACGATTTTGCGCTAATCTACGCCGGCGCGCAAAAAAATATCGGTCCGGCAGGCGTTACCGTCGTCATAGTAAAGCATGCTCTCGCGCTCTCGCCCGACGACAAGTGTCCCGTCATGCTTCGCTACGACAACCAAATTAAAAACAAGAGCCTTTACAATACCCCGCCCTGCTTTTCGACTTACGTCGTAATGGAAGTTCTGCGTTATCTCAAAGAGCGCGGCGGCATTTGCGAAATGCAAAAGATAAACGAGCGCAAGGCGAAAAAATTGTACGATTATATCGACTCGTCAAACTTCTACTCCAATTCCGTAGATAAAAAATACCGTTCGCTTATGAACGTGCCGTTCGTCAGCCCGAGCAAGGAACTTGACGAGCTGTTCGTAAAGCAAGCTGCGGAAAACGGGCTTGTATCGCTAAAAGGACACCGACTCGTCGGCGGCATGCGCGCTTCTATATACAATGCCATGCCGGAAAGCGGCGTCGACGCGCTAATCGCGTTTATGGAAAAGTTTAAAAAAGAAAACGCATAAGGGAGTTATATCGAACATGAAAGAAATATTAAAGCTCAACGCAATATCCCCGCTCGCCGACAAAGCGCTCGGAAAAGAGTATGCGCTCGTCGAAAAGTCAAACGCGCCCGTCGCGGTAATGCTCCGCTCGTTCTCTATGCACGATTACGCTCTGCCCGACAGCGTTCTCGCCGTCGCGCGCGCGGGCGCAGGCACCAACAATATACCCGTGAGCGACTACGCCGAACGCGGCGTAGTTGTGTTCAACACCCCGGGCGCAAACGCAAACGCAGTCAAAGAGCTTGCTATCTGCGCGCTTCTACTCTCTTCGCGCGGTATTGTCGACGGTATCGATTGGGTAAAAACACTTTCGGGCGACGACGTGGCAAAACAAATCGAAAAAGGCAAAAAGAACTTTGCCGGCTGCGAAATCATGGGTAAAACGCTGGGCGTAGTCGGCTTGGGCGCGATAGGCGTTCAAGTCGGAAATAACGCCGTACGTCTCGGAATGAACGTGCTCGGCTACGACCCCTATATTTCCATCGACTCGGCGTGGAAACTGAACCATAACATTTCCAAGATAGATAATTTATCGGAGCTTTTCGCAGAATCCGATTATATCACGCTGCACGTTCCGCTTACCGACGGCACGCGCCACACGATAAACGCCGACGCAATTTCCAAAATGAAAGACGGCGTAAAAATCATCAATCTTTCGCGCGGCGAGCTTTGCGACAACTCCGCGATAATCAGCGCCGTCAAATCCGGCAAAATCGGCGCGTACATCACCGATTTCGCCGCGCCCGAACTCATAGGAGTCAAGGGCATAACGGTACTTCCCCATCTCGGCGCGTCCACGGAAGAAGCGGAGGACAACTGCGCAGTCATGGCGGCGCGGCAACTCACCGACTTTTTGGCAAACGGCAATATTTCGAACTCGGTCAACTTCCCCGCATGCTCCGCGCCGCGCGCCGGCGCGTGCCGCGTAACGATAGTGCATCGAAACGTCAAAAAAGTTCTCAGCTCGCTCACCGAAGCCCTGTCGCACGAAGGCATCAATATCGAAAATCTCGTTTCGCAGTCGCGCGGCGATTACGCCTACACCATCATCGACAGCGCGTCGGACATAGACTCTTCGCTCGTCGAAAAAATCGAATCGGGCGACAATATTCTGAAAGTGCGCAAAATAGTCTAACGCGCGTATATATTAAATGAAAAGGCGTTGCGGGATTCGTTTTCCCGCAACGCCTTTTATTATTATTCGGTTTCTTCCGATTGAGCCGAAAAGTTATCCTGCGGCGGCGTGAAGACCTTTCCGTCGACATAATATCGCTTTCCGCGCTTATTGTAATATTCGGTAATATTGAGGTAGCTTATATAGTTAACCGCGATTGGCAGAACAATCAACAGCCCGACGCCCAATGTAAACAGCGTTATAAACGAGCCGAGCGCAAATATCAAAATAAGCGATACGAAATAACTCGAATAGAACGTCGCGAAATTTTTGAAAAACAGTTTCGCGGAACGGAAAAATCCCGCCGCCACTCCGCATTCGCCGTTTACGACGCAGGGCGCCCAGCACGCGACAATCGAAAATCTGAACGCGTACAGAATCAACACTATCGGCACCGATATAAAAAGCAACGCCCAGCTCACGCCGACCGCGCAAGATATTCCGTATATTATCAATCCGAGCAAACCGTCGAAAAGAACTGTATACAGCATTTTCGCAAACGAGTAACGCACGGACAGCCACAGCGTGGAAAAGAACTTGCCGCACAGTCCGTACTTTGCGTTGCACGACATGCGCCCGTCAAGCACGGTCGTAAGCGGAATTTCATACAGCCCGAGAAAAAACCGAAACGCAACGACTACAATCGAAAACACGAACGCTATGGCAAGCGATGCAATTGCGCCGTTTCCGTCGAACACCGCCAATGTCGAAGCATACGCCGCCGACAGACCTTTCCATAATCCGCCGAAACCGCCGCCGCCGAACAGCGCCGAAATTCCCGATTTTATATCGGCAAACACGCCTGCTCTGCCGAGCGCGCGCGTTATAGGCAATATGAACGGCAGACTTACGCCCGCTATCAGCGCAATAAAAATCAATATATACAGCAGAACCGCCCAAACCGTACCGAAGTGCGCGACGAGGTTTTTAAGCGCGTTTTTAAACGACATCGTTATCCTCCCCGCCTTTTTTCGCTTCGGCGTCCGTTTTAGCGACGTGCTTTTCGGATTTCGCGCGCTTTTCGGTTTTGTAATTTTTCACGCCGTTCTGTTTTTTAGGCTCGACGGAAGGCAACGGAACGTTCTCGTACGGCTTTAAATCGCGTCTGTCAAGTTCGCTTATCCCGTAGAACGACACCATGACGTACACGGGCACAAACACGTTTGTTGCAAGAAACACGATAAACCCGACAACGCACGCCACGGCGTAGTACGGGTTCAAAAATCCGACGAGCATCTGCACCGCGACGCATGCGACAAGCGGAACGAACAGTCCCCGAAAAACTTTTTTACCCGAAATCAATTTAAACGACGTCGCCGCCGCATCGCGGAAACCGTAACCGTACACGAACATCGTAGGCGCCCAAAACAGTATGGGCATTATTATCAGCACATGAAAAAAGAACAGCACAACCGCAAGTATGCCGATTAACGCTACCGTCGCCTGCGGCACGAAATCGAACGCTTCGCATACGACCTGAACGAGCGAAACCAATCCAAACTCCGCGAACCGCCACAAAATCGAAATAACGCTCATGACGACTACGCCCGCCGCTATCGGGAATACCGTGTTATTGACAAGCCTCAACGGCATGCGAATAGACAGCTTGCCCGTTTTGAAATGCTTGTCTATCGCCGACATGATGAGCGTTGTGCCGACGATTTGACAAACGGCGATTACGACGACAGGCCATATATATTGCCACGAATCGCCGAACATTATATGCCACGTCGATTTTATCGACATGTTCGACAAGTCGAACGCCGAAACGAACGAGACTTCCCAATACGGCGTGGACAAAAAACACGCCGCTATTGCGGGGATAATCATGACCGCGACAGGCAGCCAGAAGTTCTTTTTAAGGTATGAAAATGTCTTTTTAAGATATTTCACACCGCTATTATACAGCTTTAAGCGCGCTTTTGCAACAGTTTTTTACGAAGCGAACGTTTTTCTGCGCGTTTTGTTTCCCGTTTTGCTTTCGTAGTTCCCGCTTTTTTTCGGTTCTGGTGCTCGAACATCAGCGCCGCGCTCGCGTGGCTTCGGCGTTTTACCGAGTTCAGCACGCCTATACCCGACATGAATACGATAAGACCCGAGCTTCCGCTGCTTATAAACGGCAACGGCAAGCCTGTAGGCGGTATACTGCCGGTTACCACCGCGATATTGACGGTTACCTGTATCGCTATTATAGCCGCGATGCCCGACGCGAGCAGCGAGCCGAACCTGTCCGACGCGGCAAGCGCGATTTTGAGTGCGCGGCGAATCATTATTATATACGCCGTCATAACCGCGAGACAGCCGAACAATCCCAACTCCTCGCCGATGACGCTGAATATGAAGTCGCTTTCCGAAAACGGCAAAAACAAATATTTCTGCCGCGAATTGAACAGACCCACACCGAAAAATCCGCCCGCGCCCAAGCCGTAATACGATTGAATAAGCTGATAGCCCTCGGCAAGCGGACTGTCCCACGGGTCGATGAACGCCATCAAACGCTTAAACCTGTACGGTTCTATGAGTATCAGCACCACCGCCGCGACAATCAGCGGAATTATAATCATCAAAAGATGTTTTATCCTCGCGCCGCCGAGAAAGAGCATGGCAATCATCAACACAGCCATACACACCGTAACCGACATGTTCGGCTCCAAAATTATAAGCACGCATATAACAGCGCCGACTCCGACAACCGGCAGTATTCCTCTAAAAGTAGTTATCTTATCCTCGCGGGAGCCTATGTACGCCGCCGCAAAAACGATAAATCCGAACTTTGCGATTTCACTTGCCTGTATCGTAAAAAACGGAAGATTTATCCACCGCCGCGCACCGTAGTTTTCTATGCCTACGCCGGGAATAAACACTATGGCGAGCAACACGACCGATACGGCGAGAATCACGTAACGCAGTTTTTTAAGCACATGATAGTCTGTGCGCGACAGCATAAACATTGACGCCGCGCCGAGACCCGCGCCGAGAAGCTGTTTGTACACATAATAGAATTTAGTGCCGTAAAGCCGTTCGCCGCTGTACGACCCCGCCGAATACACCATTACAACGCCGAGCGCGACGAGCGCAAGCGTTATTAAAATCAGCGGCATGTCCGATTTATTGTATCTGTTAATATCCCGACCGATACCACCGCTCTTGCTTTTGCCTTTCATTTTCCGCTCCTTAACGCATCGACCTCCGCTTTAAACCGTTCGCCGCGTTCGGCGTAGTTTTTGAACTCGTCGAAAGACGCACAGCACGGCGAGAGCAACACGGTGTCGGCTTTTGAATCGGCCGCGAGACAAACCGCGTCTTTAAGTCCCGCAACCGCATAAAACTCTCCGTTATATCGCAAATTTTCGGCGCTTTTCCTTATGCTGTCCGCACTCTCGCCCATCGCAATCACCTCCGCGACCGATTCGGGCAATGCCGAAAACAGCTCGTCGAAATCGAGTGCTTTGTCTCGCCCGCCAACTATTAGGCATATCTTGCCTTCGAGAGTATCGACGGCGGCAAGACATGCCGAAACATTGGTCGCTTTGCTGTCGTCTATCCAGCGTTTACCGCGCGCCGTGCCTATGTCGGAGATGCGATGGGGGTCGCAATTCGCAGTCGACATGGCTTTCAATATATCGATATTGGACGCATTCATGCACTTAGCCGCCGCCACTGCGCACAGCGCGTTTTTTAAATTGTGCCTGCCCGGCAAACGCAGATATTCGACGGGACAAACGCGCTCGCCGTAAAACTTGAAATAACCGTTTTCTATGTACGCGCCGTCGACCGCGCGCGTCGTCGAACACCGAACGAGCCGTGCGTCCGTATCGAGACTTTTGAGCGCGCCGACTGTTATATCCTCGCCCAGCACGAGCGCGCCGTCGGTCTCGGACGCTATATTGCATTTGCATTTATAGTAGTCGTCTGCGCCGCCGTGCCAATCCAAGTGGTCGGCGGAGATATTGGTTATTACGGCGACGTCGGGAGAAATATGCGCGTCTTTTAACTGAAAACTCGAAAGCTCGCAAACGAGCGCCTTTTTTTCGGTATCTACAGCCGCAGTTATGGGATAGCCTATATTGCCGCATGCCGTTCCGCCCAGCATCGACGCAATCAGCCGAGTGGTAGTGGTCTTGCCGTTGGTACCGGTAACGCCCACAGTCGGACACTTTGCAAGCCTGAATCCGAGTTCTGCCTCGCCCATTGTCGGTATTTTACGCTCTGCACAGTAAGCGTAAACAGCATGGTCGTGCTTTAATCCCGGGCTGACAATTGCAAAATCGTACTCCGCCGCCTTGGGCGGAGTGAACTTTCCGTCATCGTCCTCGTAAATCTTAGCCTTGCCGCCGCGCTTTTTGACGGCACGGCAAGCCGACTTTCCCGACACGCCGCCTCCGTAAACAAAAATCCGCTTCCCGTCGAAAATTCCCATACGGTATTGTATGACGGAAAACGGATTATTAGAATACACGCGCACTTCGTCGTTTTAATACAGCATCAGCATGAGCATAACGGTAACTATACCGCAAACAAAGGTTACAAGCGTATAGACTACGGCTATCTTGCCCTCGAAAACGCCCTTGCGCTCGAAGTGGTGATGCAACGGCGACATCAGGAAAACGCGCTTACCCGTCGTTTTAAACGCTATCACCTGTATTATCACGGACAGACTTGACGCGATATACATTATTCCTATTAAAAGCATGCTGAGCGACATTTTATTGAATATGGCTATGCACGCCAAAAAACCTCCGAGCGCCATGGAGCCTGTATCGCCCATAAAGATTTTTGCGGGGTGAGTATTGTAACACAAAAACGCGCAAAGACACCCGCACAGCGCCGCGCACAGCACTATCATGTCGGATACGGAAGCGCCCGTAAGCACACCGGCGGACATTGCGATACCCATTACCGCGCAACAAAACAACGCGTCGGTAGCTGTTACGGACGCGGCAAGTCCATCAAGCCCGTCAGTCAGGTTTACCGAATTAGTAAACGCCGCGAAAATGAATATATAATACAGAGGCGCAAGCCTGCCGAGTTCCAGCGCTTTCGGGGCGAACGGCGCGTACACCGTCGAACCGACGTTGGGGTCGTAATAAGCGTATACCGACACTATGACTGCGAGAAGCGCCTGAAATATCAATTTTTGCGCCGCGGACAGACCTTTGTTATCCTTAAACTTGACTTTTATCAAATCGTCGATCAAGCCTATTAACGCGGAACCGAAAGTAACTATAACTATTATATACGCAATTCTGTCGTTGTGGGAGGTGAAGAACAGCGCGGTCAAAAGCGCGAGGACTATCGAAATGCCGCCCATTGTCGGCGTACCCGCTTTTTTCTTATGGTTGTCCACATACGAAAGTATGGGCTGTCCCGCTTTTAACCTTCTTACGAGCTTTATATTTAACGGCAAAATCAAAAGAGCGACCGCAAACGCCGTTAAAAATCCGCACAGTACGGCTATCAAAATCCGTTTTCCCCCGCCACTTCGAGCACGTACTTCTCGTCGTTGTACGGCTGTTTTCTGCCCATTACGTCGTTATACTGTTCCGCGCCCTTGCCGGCAATAAGAACAATATCGTCTTTCTCCGCCATGTCGAGCGCGGCGCGTATCGCCTCTTTTCTGTCCACAATAGGCGTATAGTTTGTCTTGCCTATTTCCTTGATTCCGCTCTCTATCTGCAAGATAATATCGACGGGCGGCTCGAAACGCGGATTGTCGCTTGTTACAAAACAGTAGTCGCTCAACGTCGCGACAATCTTGCCCATGACGGCGCGCTTTGTCTTATCGCGGTTTCCGCCGCAACCGAATACCGTTATGATACGCGCGGGCGCGAACTCGCGCACCGCGCGCAAAATATTGGCTATGCCGTCGTCGGTGTGCGCGAAATCTATTATAACGTTACATTTCGCCGTGTTGATAATATTAAATCGTCCGTCGATTTTTTTGACGTCGCGTATACCCTGTATCATGGCATCGAACGGCAGTTCGAGCGCCTCGGCGACAGCCGCCGCGCACAGAGTATTGTACATATTGAATCGCCCCGTAAGATTGAACTTGACGCTTCCCACGCGGTCAAAAACGTTTATGACGTAACTCAATCCGTAAGCGCTCATGTTCAAGTCTATTCCGAACACATCCGACGGATTGTCCACGCCGTAAGTTACGGTATTGAGTTTTACGTCGCGGACTATATCCGCGCCGAGCGAGTCGTCCACGTTTACGACGGCGGTGCGGGCGTGTTCCTGTGAAAAGAACGATTTTTTTGCGGCGGCGTACGAGTTCATATCGCCGAAAAAGTCGAGATGGTCGCGTGAAAAATTTGTAAACGCCGCAACTTCGAATATTATTCCGTCGGCTTTTTTAAGCGCGAGCGCATGCGCGGATACTTCCATAACCACGTACTTGACGCCCGCATTGACCATATCGGACAAAATGCGATGCAAGTCTATCGGGTCGGGCGTAGTGAGCGTCGGCGGCAGCTTTTCACCTGCATACTCTACCGCATTGGTGCCGATAAGCCCGCAAGTATGCCCCGCCGCCTCTATTATGCTTTTTATTATATAGGTAGTGGTCGTCTTTCCGTTTGTGCCGGTTACGCCTATCATTTTCAGATTCTTGGACGGATAACCGTAAAACGCGGCGGCGGCGCGCGCCACGGCTTCGCGCGTGTCGCCGACCTCTATCTGAATACAGTCCAAAGCCAGCCTGCGTTCCACGACGACTGCCGCCGCACCGCGCGAAAGCGCGTCTGCCGCAAAAGTATGCCCGTCGTTTTCCTTTCCGACAAGACAAAAAAACAAATAGCCGCGCTCCACCTTGGCGCTGTCGCACGCAAGTCCGTATATTTGAACGTCGTTTTCTTCCGCAACGTCGAATCCGAGTTCGCTAAGGCGCATAAAGTCCTTACCTCCGCAGTTAGTATACGTTTATTTTAGTACGTCAAACACCCTCGCGGGGCGCTTTTGCAAACATTCGTATTATTCGACATTTATGTCCCGTCGCCGCCCCGTATAAGCACGGTATCGTTTACGGCTATGCGCGTTTGCGGTACGGGCGTCTGCCCTACCACGTTGCCCTCGCCGACAGTTTCCACGGCAAGCCCCGCCGCCTCCAACGCCGCGGTTGCTTCTTCCATGCTCATACCCATAACGTCGGGCATAAACGTAAATTCCGTTTCGGGCGTTTGCGTCGGCGCCAACCCCGTATAGTCGAAAATCTTTGCAAAAACTCCGCCCGCATACGGCGCGGCGACGAGACTGCCGTAATACATATATCCCTGCGGTTCATCTACTATCATGAGCACGGCATACTTCGGATTATTCGCGGGCGCAAAGCCTATAAACGACGATATGTATTTGCCTTGCGCAATCGCGCCGCCCGAATACTTTTGTGCAGTGCCGGTCTTTCCGCCTATCGCATAGCCTGCGACGCCCGCCTTGCTTCCGCCGCCGTTTTCCACAACGCCGACAAGATACTCGCGCATTTTCCGCGAAGTCTCTTCGCCGACCGTTCGACCGACGGCTTCCGGCAACCGCGAGGCAAGATTGATGCCGTCGTAAGAATCGACGGACGCAACCAAATACGGCTTATACAGAGTACCGCCGTTTATGACGGAACATACGCCCGTAATCAACTGCAACGGCGTAACCGCCACCGCCTGACCGAACCCTATGCGCGCAAGGTCGACGGGCTTGACATTATCCTTTTTCATAAGCATGCCGCCGCTCTCTCCGGCAAAGTCCACGCCCGTCTTTTTGCCTAACCCGAATCTGTCGAGCGCGGAATAAAACCTTTCCGTGCCGAGCCGAGCCGCCAAATCCATAAACACGCAGTTGCACGAATTTTTCACGCCCTCGGCAAGATGTTGACTGCCGTGTCCTTTCGACCGCCAACAACGAATACGCTGTCCGTCGACAGTGCGCGAACCCGCGCAGAAAAACGTGTCCGAGTCTCCGACCACGCCGGCTTCGAGCGCCGCGGCAGTCGTAAAAATCTTAAAAGTCGACCCCGGCTCGTACATATCCACTATAAGAGTATTGCGCGAAAGCTCGTTCAACAAATCGAGGTCGTTGCGCGGCGGGTCGTTCAAATCGAACGCCGGACTTTTCGCCATTGCGAGTATGCCGCCTGTCGACGCGTCCATTACTATCATCGACGCACTTTTGGATTTGAACTCGGCAGCCGCCGCATTGACGGCGTTTTCCGCAAAACTCTGTATTTCCGCGTCGACGGAAAGCGTCAAATTACAGCCCGGTATTCCGGGAACGTATTTCGTCGTGCCACCCTCTATCTCTCGCCCCGCGATATCGGTAGACGTATAGGCATAGCCGTCGACTCCGGTCAGATACTTGTCGTAATAGCTTTCAAGCCCCGACTGTCCCTCGTTATCTATGTTGGTAAAGCCGATAATCTGCGACAGCGCCGTACCGTACGGATAGTTGCGTTGCGTGTCCAGCGTGTAATATAAGCCTTTTATA
>CATLGX010000051.1 GCA_949948785.1 uncultured Christensenella sp.
CGCAAACGGAGACAACACGCCGAGCGCGGCTGTAACGGTTTGACAATACGGGTGCGCGCATGCTGCCCACGCCGCGCCAGCACCGAGTATAAGATTAAACAACAGAATTACGGCAAAAAGCCGTTTTACGCGTGCGGTAAACTTAACGGCGGCATTGCCGTTTCTGAAAACGGAGAATATAAACACTCCGCTCAAAATCAAGTACAACGCGACTGCGCAATACCGCGCGTATACAAACGTGCCGAAACAGCCGACGTACACTATCATTGCGATAAAGCCGAACATCGTGAGTGCAATATAGCGTATCAGAGTATCGTAACCTGTCGACTTCCACCACGCAAACACTCCCGACGCTTTATAACCCGAAAGTTGCAATATTTTCAATATCGGCAGGCTGACCATACTCGACAAAAGTGCCGCAACGGCTATCAGCCCGACAGAGATGTAAAAATCCATATCACCTATTCCGCAATGAAATTTTTGAGCAGTCGTATAAATCCGTGGTCGGACTGCGTATAGCAATAATGTCCGCCGTCCAAAAAACAAAGTCTGCTGTTCTTTATCCCTCGGCAAAGCCGTTTCGCCATGTAAGGCGGAGTATCGGCGTCGTTTCTGCCCCACACGATAAGGGTTTCGCAATCTATATACGGCAAAAGTTTTTCGAGGTGCGTATTGACGATGCGCACAAACACTTTGCGCCCGTCTCCGCTCGTATTATTATAATCCGCCGAACCCATTCCGTCAAGCGGTTTTCCGCGTTTGACCGAACGCTTATACCGTAAAATCTTAATTTTCTTTTTTAAATTAGGATGCGGCTTCATGCCCGCCGCATCTACAAGCACCAATTTTTTCAAACACTTTTGTGCGGCGAGAATTATAGCTACGCGTCCGCCGAAACTGTGTCCTACCGCGGTTACTCCGCCTACTTCCTCGCGCCGCAGAAACTTTTGTACAAATGCCGCGTAATCGTAAACGCCCCAATCGGGCGGCACTTCAATCGGGAACGCAAAATTGACAGCGGGTATTCCGAGGTCGGACACCGCGCGGAAAGCGCCTGCAAACGAACGCAAATCTCCGCCCCAGCCGTGCATAAACAGCAAGACGTCCGCGCCGATTTCAAAATGCCGATTTATCTCGTATTCAAATCGAACGCCGTCTATTTCGTCCAGCATGGCAAATCGCTCCCGTTTTGTTTTTTTAAAGTTCTTTTCGCATGACGACCGCATCGGCGCCGCCGCCGTAATACCCCCGCCGAACGCCCGTGCGCAAAAAGCCGAGTTTTCCGTACAACGCAAGCGCAGGCGCGTTGTCGGCTCTTACGAGCAGGTATGCGGTCCGCACTCCGCGCGAGACTATATTGTCAAACATCAGAGCAAAAAGCCGCGACGCGATATTTTGCCGCCGATACGCCGCGTCCACTGCGATGTCGGATATTTCGCACTCGTCGGCGGCACAAACGCCAGAAAGGAATCCGACGGGCATTCCGCCGTCTACCGCGACAAAAAACGGCGCGGCGGGATTTTCTATTTCTTCGCACACCTGCTCGGTCGTCCACGCACAATCGATTGAGCGCGACATGATTTCGGCGATTTTCGCCGCATCTGAGAGCAATGCTTCGCGGAACTCTATCATTACAAATCGCCGACGCCGCGTTCCGGTTGAGGTTTTCTTATGTACAGCGGCAATAATTCCGACTGCGAAATCGCGTTTTTAATATGACGTTCGGCGGCGATACGCATTTCACGCTCGCCGACGCCGCTTACACCGTTAAACACCGAGGCGAGCTTTTTGTCCGTAGACACCGAAAAATCGGGATTGTCGGCGATTATTTGCCGCGCGTCGTCAATAGTTACGCACGTCGCCGCCGACAGCTCGCTTTCGCCGCAATACCGCGCGATGTAACAAACGCGGTTGCCAGCATCGGCAACGGACACAACTTTACCGCTATCGTTATTATATGAATTGAGCCGAAGATTGTTTACGGCAAAGCACGGCTTTCCCGTCGCATAGCAAAACGTTTTGATTGTCGTAAGCCCGATGCGAAGCCCCGTAAACGAACCGGGACCGATGCACGCGCCGAATATATCAATATCGGCGAGCTTTATATCCGCACGGGAAATCATTCCGTCAATCAACGGCAAAAGTATTTCCGAACCGGCGCTTTTCATGTTCTCGTCGTAATAATACTTGTCGCGCGCAAAAAGCAAAGCGCGCGTGCCTTCCGCCGTATCGATGAACAAATAACTCATTTTACCACCGTTACTTTTCGCGCGTTTTCTTCCGCGCACTTTTCGATATTAACCGTTATCGCGTCGATGCCGTCAAACGCGTCGGCTATATTCTCCCACCATTCGACGGCGCAAACGCTGTCTTGGTCCGCTATATATTCGCATATGCCGGATGCGTACGCTTCCTCCGCGCTCGACAGTCTGTACGCGTCTATATGACGGAAAACAATGCTCTCGCCTACGTACTCGTTCATTATGGTAAAAGTCGGCGACGAAACTTCGGCGTTCATACCGAGTCCTTTTGCCATGCCTTTGCAAAACACTGTTTTCCCTGCTCCGAGTTCGCCTGTCAAAAGCACGACTGCGCCGCCGGACAGAGAACTCGCTATTTTTTCGCCGAGCCTATACATTGCGTCGGGCGAGCGTATCTCATACGTTGTCTCTGCCATTAAATTTTAACTCCTTTGAATATTGTCGGAGCCGCAAGCGCCGCCCACAACGCCATTATGAAATACCGTAAAAAACAGTGCAGCATGGGGATGCTTTCGGGCAGCAAAGGTTTAAGTCCGTACTGTAACGCGACCGTAACGCCGCCGCCTATCAGTATTCTCAACGCATAGTGCCACCACTTTGAATTTTTGCGAATATCGTACCTGACCCATTTTTTTTCGATGAAATATCCGACGTCAAACGCAATAAATGCGCCCACGCCTTTAAGCATATCCTCGCTCGCATCGAGCATACCCAATCCGCCGAGCACGGCAAGCAGAATAA
Source organism: uncultured Christensenella sp. (assembly GCA_949948785.1). Taxonomy (GTDB): domain Bacteria; phylum Bacillota; class Clostridia; order Christensenellales; family Pumilibacteraceae; genus Anaerocaecibacter. The sequence goes on from CATLGX010000051.1 coordinate 3,003, forward strand.
CTGCGAGTACTACGGCGGGAATTACAAACCATTCCTCTTTATCTTTGAACAACGATAACAGAAAATTGAACGATACAGCAAAGAATATGCCGGCAGTAAGTCCGCAGAACACGTCCGATAAATAATGCTGACCGAGATACATTCTCGATATCATTACGAGCAGAGTAAGCAATATTCCGATTACGGGTATTATGCGAAAACGCTTGCCGTACTTTATGGAAATAAGCGTGGACAACGACGACACGGTTTCCGTATGTCCCGACGGGAACGAAAAACTCTCTTCGCCATCGCCTATACTCTTTACTTCGGGATACGCGTTAAAAGGACGGGTACGCTTGAAACTTATTTTCATAACATTTGTAAGCGCCACGCCGAGTATGTATGCGTTGAAAAGTCTATAAGCAAATTTCTTGTCTATACACCAATACAACACTACCGCTACCATCATGAAAAACAGTTCGGTACCGAAAAACGAAAATATATGGTTCAATACGTCCAAAAAATCATTGGACTTTGCTTGAAGTATGCGTATTAAGTCGACTTCGAAATCCATACCGACTATTCGCCAATCCTCGTAACGTTACTTCCGTCCGACCAAAGACGTTCTATATTATAAAACTCCCGAGTTTTATCGGTAAAGATATGAACGATAACGCCGCCGTAATCGAGCGCAGCCCACTCGCTGTCCACATCGCGGCGAAGCGGGTCCATGCCGAACTTTTTAGTCATTATGTCCTCGACATATCCGGTTTGCGCCTTAACCGCCGTAGACGACGACACCGACGCTATTACGAAATAGTCCGCGATTATAGTTTTTCCGCCGAGGTCGACTATATCGATTTCGCGCGCTTTATGAAGATTAAGCTCGTCTGCGACTGCAACTGCGATTTCGTACATGCCGTCGTCGTCGCGACTTCGACGCTCGTCAACCGCAACTATGCTTTTAATCTTTTCGGGCGAGATACAAATATCCTTCGGCGTATTCGGAACAGCCCGCACCTCTTTCGATTTGATTTCCGCGACTTCCTGTTTGCCTCGCGCTATCGGGAGCCGCGCCTGTTTTTCCGGCGCGAGCATAACGGCGCGCTCAGGCATTGCCGGCGCGACGACGCCCTTGCATCGCGTTTCGTACAGCGCGAGTGCGCGAGACGTATATTCGCAAGGATGGTGGTCGTTATATTCGTTTACAGCGTTTAACGCTTTGTACATTGCATAGTTGCGGTCGACCGAACACAGATAGCGAAAATAATACACGTCGTTATACGAGCGCCCCTCTTCCGTCTTGTCGGCGAGATATACAATCTCGTCGAGAGGGCTCATATCGCCGTCGCCGGTCGAATGATAACGTATGGCGTGATAAATATCGTCGCCTATACCGAATTCGCGCCGCGCGATGTACGCGCCTATTGCGCCGTGAACGGTAGGCGCGGGAAAACCGGAGACATCCACTTTTCCGATGTAGTCTTCGGGATTGACCGATTTTGCTATGTCGTGCAGTATGCACGCGACTATCGCGGTGCGTACGGGATAGCCGAACATCTTGGAAAGTTCCGCGCCGCGCACGGCAACGCCGTGCGTGTGCGCAAGACGTTTGTCGGACAGATTATATTTATACAACGCAGAAACGTATTTCTTGTACGGATTGAACAAACCGTACCTGTCCGCCGTTTTACGCACGAAATCGGGAACATAGCTATTGGGCTTTCCGAACGCCGTATCTATCTCGATACGCGACGAGCTTATGTCAAGCCCGTCGAAGGACGCGAGCTTAAATTTTATACCGCGGGCTTTTACTTGTTTTTTAAGCTCGTCGGTTATAGCGAATCCAGGACGCGGCACGACGAAAAACGTAACGAGTTTTTTCAGTCGGTCTATATCGTGCCATTCGGAGAGCTTTTTCATTTCTTCGCTTCCGATTACCCAGAACAATTTAGCGTTCGGGTTTTTCTTGGCAAGGTAGCTCGCCGTATCTACCGAGTAGCTGACGCATTTTTTGTTTATTTCGCGCGCGAGAACTTCCGTCTTTTCGGATACGAAAAACTTTCTGCACAGTTTCAAACGAACTTTTGCGTTTTCCTCCGCGCCGTCCGCCGTTTTGAACGGAGATATATACGACGGCACGACTATTACGCGGTCGAACTTTTTTTCGAGGTTTTTAACAATATCGTAGTGTCCGTAATGAGGCGGGTCGAAACTTCCGCCGTAAACGGCTATCTTTATGGGTTTATCAGCATTCATAATCGAACTCCGTATCTAAAATTCTGACGGTATCGCCGTTCTTTATACCGGCTCTTTTCAAGGCTTTGGTTACGCCGCCGTCGTCGAGCCTTTTTTGAAAGTAAGCAAAACTGTCTCTGTCTTCCAGCACGACGGTACGGGCTAACCGTTCTATAAACTCCCCGCCGAGAACGAACGCCCCGTCGTCAGCGCGCGTTACGGTAAAAGCGTCGGGGTCTGCATCGGGGAATTTATACGGTTCGTATTCGAGCGGCGCGGACGGCGGCAACGCTTCGAGCGTGCGCGCTATCGCGGTTATCAGCGCGTCGAGCCCGCCGTGCGTTATTGCGCTTATTTCGCATATCTCGCCTTTTACTGCCGTTTTAAACGCTTCGACGCTCTCACGCGGCGCGCTGTCGCATTTATTAAGCGCTATTATCTGCGGCACGTCCTTCAATTCTGCATTGTACTTATAAAGTTCGGCGTTTACCGTATTGTAATCGTCTATGGGGTTTCTGCCGTCCGCCGCAGACACGTCGACGACATGAACGAACAGCCGCGTGCGCTCGACGTGGCGGAGGAACTTGTGCCCCAGACCTGCGCCGTCGCTCGCGCCTTCTATAAGCCCGGGAATGTCGGCTATCGTGAAAGAAAAATCGTCTTTCGCACATACGCCGAGATTGGGGGAAAGCGTCGTGAACGGATAATTCGCTATTTTGGGGTTGGCGCGGGTAAGCACGGACAACAACGTCGATTTACCCGCGTTAGGAAATCCGACAAGCCCCACGTCGGCGATTGTTTTGAGTTCGAGTATTACGGCATGTTCTTTTGTCGGCTCGCCTTTCTGCGAGAAACCCGGCGCTTGACGGCGCGACGATTTAAACCGCGCATTGCCCTTTCCGCCTTTTCCGCCGATTAGCGCGGTAACGCTGTCTCCGTCGTAAAACAAATCCGCGAGTATATTCCCGCTTTCTTCGTCGCGCACGACAGTACCGCGGGGAACGCGCAACACCAAATCCGCACCGCGCTTGCCGTGCCTGTTCTTTCCCGAGCCTGCGCCGCCGCTTTCGGCACGGTAATGCTTGCCGAAACGATATTCGGAAAGCGATGCGAGACTGCCCGAAGCAGTGATGATAACGCTGCCGCCGTCGCCGCCGTCGCCGCCGTCGGGTCCGCCGTTCGGCACGTATTTTTCGGTATAAAACGAGGTACAACCGTCGCCGCCGTTACCGGCTTTTATATATATTTTCGCTCTGTCTATAAACATCTTATTTACTCTGCCCGACTTGCCGTTGCGCACATTACGCGCACGGGACACGCCTCGCAATTCGGTTTTCTCGCATGACAGCAGTCTCTGCCGTGCCGTATCAAAAGAAAATGTGCGTCGCGGTAGTCCTCTTGTCTGAATGCGGCGTTCAAATCGCGTTCTACGTCGTTCGGAGTCTTTCCGTCGGACAATCCCAGCCTATGCGCCACTCGGAAAACATGCGTGTCCACCGCTATCGCAGGCTTGCCGAACGCGACCGACAGCATTACGTTAGCCGTTTTTCTGCCGACGCCAGAGAGCGTAATAAGTTCTTCCATAGTGTCGGGAACGCGCCCGCCGTATTTATCGGTAAGTTCACGGCAACACGATTTTATATTCGCAGCTTTATTTTTGTACAATCCGCACGATTTTATAAGCCGTTCAAGCTCCGCTATGTCGAGCGCGCGAAACGCTTGCGGAGTGTTTGCGACTTTGAATAATTCTTTCGTAACGGTATTAACACGCTTGTCCGTGCACTGCGCGCTCAATATTACGCTTATCAGCAGCTCGAATTCGTTGCCGTATTCAAGCTCGCACGTCGCATCGGGATATGCGTTTTTGAGTTCTTCCAGAAGCTCCATACAATCATTTTATCATAATGTCCTCGAAAAGTAAATTATTTCCCGCTCCTTTTGTAAAAGAACCTGCTCCTTTTAAAAAAGAAGCAGGCAATAAAACTTTATCGCAGTCGGCAACGGCTGTACATTATCAGCTTGTTGTGTTGCTTTCGTAAAAACACTGCCGCATAATTTTCGCACCGCAAACCGTACGCTGTTTTTTAAGAATTACTCATTCGCGGCGAACGTTACTGCTTATACAGCGTAACGTAGTCTGTTCCGTCGAAAGAATATACCGCGCGGAGTCCCGTATAGTATCCGCGGTTAAGTATTCCGCTGCAAAGCTCGTAGTCGTCGCACTTAACGGACAGTCCGCAACCGCTGCCTGTGCTCTGAGGCGTATTGACAAGCCGCGCAACTCCGCCGTAATCAGTTACCGCGTCGCAAAAGCGCATTGCGCTGTTTCTCGACGTAAACGCAAAAATGTAGCTCATATTACCCTATAATTTCCTCTTTTAGGTTCTAAACCGCCAAAATTCGCAATTAAATATTAACGGTCTTATTCCGTTATATGAAATTTGGGAGTCCGCCGTCATGATTTATTTAGACAATGCCGCAACAACTATGTTCAAGCCGGAATGCGTGCTTAAAGCCAACGATTACGCCACGCGCAATCTTTCGGCAAATGCGGGACGCGGCAGCCACTCCGCGTCTGTCAAAGCCGCGTCCATTATTTATCAAGCGCGAAAAGCGGTACGCGGATACATCGGTTGCGACGAAGTTATTTTTACGTCAAACTGCACCGACGCGCTCAATACCGCAATATTCGGCACGGCGCGGCGCGGACACGTGGTTACGACGGTATACGAACACAACAGCGTTCTGCGCCCGTTGCAGGAACTGAAAAACCGCGGCGTAATTTCTTTTACCGCAGTAGAACCCGATAAGCACGGCGTTATAGACCCGCGCGACGTAGAGCGCGCGCTCCGTCCCGACACGTACTTGATTGCTGTAAATCACGTATCGAACGTTACCGGCACGGTCGCGCCTGTCGCGCAAATAGGCGCGGCGGCACGGCGGCACGGCGTGCTTTACCTCGTCGACGGCGCGCAGTCCGTCGGATACATGGACGTCGATATGCGCGAAATAGGTTGCGATTATTTATGCTTTTCTCCGCACAAGGGCTTGCACGGCACGCAGGGCATCGGATGTCTGTGCGTCAAAGGCGGCGCGCCATTGCGCCCGTTCAAGTTCGGCGGCACGGGAACGGCGTCAAACACCACCGAACAGCCCACCGATATTCCCGAGGGATTCGAGTGCGGCACAATCTCCGTCGCAGGCGCTTTTTCGCTTATAGCGGCGATAAACTACCGCAAAAACCACGCGCACGATGTGCGCGCGCTCGCCGCACTCGGTGAAATGCTCCGCTCGGGGCTTTCCAAAATTGCGGGGGTGCGTTTATACGGCAAATATAACGTTATGCCAAACGTCGCGTGCTTTAATCTCGACTCGGTAAACGCGGCAATAGTCGGCGATATACTCAACGAACAGTACGATACGGCAGTTCGTTGCGGACTGCACTGCGCGCCGCTCTGCCACAGATACCTCGGCACGCTCTCTACCGGCGCGGTGCGCGCTTCGCTTTCATATCACAACACCGCACAGGAAGTGGAATTCTTTTTAAAAGCCATAACGGAAATCGCAAAATAACAAGCGATTATCTCTTTATCATGTTAATAAGCTCGGCAAGTTTTTTTCGCGATTTTTCGTCGAGGTTTGGAGACACGAATCCCATAAACTCGTCCAACTGCTCTGCCGAAAACGACCCGTTCTCTTTGGCGTCCGCGACGTTTTTCATAAGCTCGCTCATAAGCTCGCCTTCGCTCATACCGTCGTACTTAGACGCGTCGGCCGTCTTGTCCGCCGCTCTGTAATTTTTAAGTTGTCGCATACCCTTTCACCTCTTTCGATAAATGTATGTCGAAAGAAACAAAAAAGTTCCTCGGAGGCAGATATGGACTTCAAACAATTACTTCCTCTTCTCTTAAAAGGCAAGCTCGGCGAACGCGAAAAAACGCTGTTAAAGCTGACCGAAAACCCGGACCCGTCCGCGCTCGGCTCGCTCTTGACGGAAATGTACGATAAAAAACCGCCGCGCACAGACGTATACGCGACGTTTAAAAAAATCATTCCCGCAGAACTCCTCGGCAGGATAATCAAATACTTCGATGCCGCAAAACAAGCTCGTTAAAACACTGTTACGGTTTTTTCATTTCGTCTTCGGCACGCTTATATATGAGATACGCAACCCGAAACGTCATTGCATCGTTAAAATTGCGGATATTAAGCCCCGTCGATTTTTCTATTTTGTCCAAACGGTATATGAGCGTGTTTCTGTGTACGTACATACTGCGGCTCGCTTCCGAAATATTTAACGAGCGGCGTATAAACGCGTCTGCGGCAGTCATCAATTCTTCGTCTCCGAGCACTGCGCGGTAATTTCTGCCGAGCGCGGTTTTAACGAATTTTTCGGTTTCCGTATACGGAAGCGACGAAAGCATTTTTATAAGCGCGTATTCTTTGTACGAATATACGTCGCTTTGCGGGTCGAATTCCGCACCGCTTGCGAGAGCGGAATTGGCATACGCATAATACGTCGGAAGCTCGCTCGTTCCGTGCGCTATTCCGCCGACGCCTATTTTCACGCCTGCGTCTATTTCTTCCGCAAGGTTTTCGTGCAGAACCGTGCCGAACTCGCCTGCCGAACGGTAATCGTCGTCCACTTTTTTACAAAACGCAGTCTTCCCGTCGCCCATATCGGCTACAAAATCTTCCGCGCACGCCATAGCGGAAAGATATTCGCGTACACGGTCGGGAATACGGCAATAAACAGCGAAAACATAATAGTCTGTTTTGCCGAGAGAAACGGGCGGAACGCCGCGTCCGTTTAAGAAGTCGCGCGTAGTATTATCGCCTGTTTTTTGCGAAAATCCGTATATAAGCTCGCGCGCGAGCGCGGCGGTTACCTCTCTGTCCTCACCTGCGCCGTCAATCTCGAAAACGTACGAATTCGCGCCGCAAACCGCCGAAAACACGGTTTTACCCGCAATTTCGTCTCGAACAATGCCGACGGACGGAGCGCACGCCTTGTCTATCGGTCTTATTTGAAGCCCCGAAAGTTCGTAAAGCTTTTTTGCGATTTCGAGAGCGTCCATTACTTGACTGCGCGCAACGCGTTATTTATGTCGTCTATGA
>CATLGX010000052.1 GCA_949948785.1 uncultured Christensenella sp.
CCGAGGGTTCCGCCGATTCCGAGGGTTCCGCCGATTCCGAGGGTTCCGCCGATTCCGAGGGTTCCGCCGATTCCGAGGGTTCCGCCGATTCCGAGGGTTCCGCCGATTCCGAGGGTTCCGCCGATTCTGCGAGTTCTTCGGTTTTTTCGGTCTCTGCCGTTTCGGGCTTTTCGGGCGTTTCGTCGGCATGCTCGTTTTCCGCGGGTTCTTCGCGTTCCGCGGCCTGACCGACAGGCTCTTCCGTCGGCTGTTCTTCGGACGGGGCGGCAATGTCGGATTCCGAACTTACGTCGGTTTGCGCGTTTTCCGAATCTTCCGCAGTCGCGTCGGGCGCCGCTTCGATTTGCGTTGCCGTTTCGTCGGTCTCCGCCGCAGGCGCGCTTTCGCCGATGTAAGCGGCGTACGCTTCCGCGCGGCGCTTATCCTTGTTAGCGAGGAAGGGGATATGCCGTCTTATCGGCGGAATGGAAATGAGTATGAACCAAATGCAGATGAGAATACCTATGCCGAATATTAAGTTTATAAAAGTCCAGAGGAAGATGAAAAGCCCCGACTCCGCTTCGGGATTGACTTTGACGGAATCGTTGCCGAGGTTGGTGTCGACGTAGGTATAGAGTATGTTCTTTGCAGATTGGCGAGCCGCGTATTTGACCGCGTTGTTGCCGAGGTCGATTTTTGCGTCCTGAGCCATGGACCCGCACAGCCACAAATCGTTGCCGGCGAGAACGCCGAGCGTGTGGTTGTCGGCATAACCCTGACCCGTGTACCAGTCGGTAATGACCGAGCCTTTAAAGCCCCATTCCGTGCGGAGAACGTCGGTGAGCATAGCTTTGTTGTAAGCGGACAGCACCGAACCGATGCGGTTGAACGCGCTCATCATTGCGTTTGCTCCGCCTTTTTTGACGGCTATCTCGAACGGACGGAGGTACGCTTCGCGGAACGCCTGTTCTGTGAGCCACGTATTGACGTCTTTGGGGTTGATGCCGGCTTCGCTTACCGCCATGTGTTTGAGGTAGCAGTAGACGTGGTTTTCTTTTGCGCCGCGTATGGTTTCGGCGGCGAGAAGTCCCGACAGCGTCGCGTCTTCGCTGTAATACTCGTAGTTGCGCGAGGTGTAGACCGTGCGGTGCAGGTTGACGCCCGGACCGTACCAACCGTTAATGCCGAATTCCTGTCCTATCTTGCCTTGGGCTTCGCCGATTTTGTAAGCGATTTCCTTGCTGAAACTGCAACCCGTCAGAGATTCGGAAGGGTAGAGCGTGTATACCGACGATTTGCCGGGGTTTGTTACGTTGTCGTTGTAGCCTGCGGGACCGTCTTTATCGGTGCAACGCGGTTTGCCTACGCTGTAAAGCGCGGCGGTGGTGAACCCTCCCTGACCTATGAGCGTTTTGATTTCCGCTTGCGTGAGCTGATTGAGGAACAAATCCCACGTCTCTTCGTCGTCATAGTCGGCGAGCGCTTCCATTACGTACGTGCTGAACGCGAGTTCGGTCGGTTCTTCGCCGGTCAGGTTGGCAAGCGACGCGCGTGAAACGACGGCGGCATCGCCGCTGCCGGACTGAGCCTCGACGAGATGCAAGCCCATATGCTCGCCGTATTTGTAAGCGGAGGTGTCTTTATTGTCGTAGTCGTGATGGCGGTACGTCGCCGCTTTATCCGCAAGCGCGGTCTTTGTCGGCGTACCCATTTGGCGCAGTCCCGTGAAGTTGGCGAAATGGCCTTTGCGCGAGAGGTATTCGAACGCTTTTTCGTCCGTATAGACTTTGGAACCGTCGATGGGCATATCGGCATAGGCGGTCGCGCCTGTAAAACGGTTCTTTACTTCGTTGCCCGAAACGGGGTCTTCGGTGTAGCCGATAACGGCGGGAACGTTGAACGTCTCGGCCGCATAGTTTGCGCTCGTCGTATCGTGCGCGTCGCGCTGAACGCTTATAAGCACTTCGCCTTTTTCGACTTCATAGCCGGTGTAGGCGTCCTTGTTTTTGTTGTATTCGTCGTATGACGCGAGGTCGTATGTGGAAAAAGTGAGCGTTACCGTATCTTCTTCGCCGGGCTGTAAAAGTTTGGTCTTGGCAAAGTCGAGCAGAGTGCGTTCGGGTTTTTCGATACCGCCGTCAATGTAATCCGTATGACCGTAAAGCTGAACGACGTCTTTGCCCGCCGTATCCCCGACGTTTTTGACCGTTACGTTTACGTCGTATACGCCGTCTTTGCCGAGCGTCTTGCCCACTCTCGACCAGTCGGTCGTCCATTCGAAATCGGTGTAGGAAAGTCCGTGCCCGAACGGATATTGAACAACGCCGTCGTAACCCGTGCCGTATTTATTGCTCACGCTGTCGAAAAAGCCTTCGGCGTCGGCGGTTTCGTACCACTTATAGCCGAAGTATATGCCTTCTTGATAGACGAGGTTGTTGTTGCTTTTCGCGGCGTTGGCGTATGTGGGGTTGTTGGATTGATAATCGTAGGGCAGGGTGTCGCTCATTCTGCCCGACGGATTGACCTTGCCGGAAATGATTTGCGGAATGGCGACGGCGCCCGTTTGTCCGGGTATGCCCGCGTGTATGCACGCCTTGATGCAGGAGTAATCTTCGACAAAGCCGAGCTCGATGTTGTTGCAGACGTTGAGAACGACTATTACGTTGAAATTATTGGCTTGAAGCGCGTCGAACATTGCGATTTCTTCCGTCGTGAGTTCGAGGAATGTTCCGTTCTTGTATTTGTCGACGTTGCGAAGCTCGTCCGACCCGCTCATGTTGACGTTCTCCGCGCCCCAGCGCGAAATAAACGCGACAGCTACGTCCGAAAATTCTTTGGCTTGATTCATGCGCGAGTCGCTGTAAAACGATGCGCCGGGGTTTTTCAGACTTTCGGCGACGTAGGCGTTGGTCGTGCCGTCCGTTCCGCGGTAGTCCGCGTCGAACTTTGAAAAGCCCGTGTACGCATTGTACAGCGTTTTGTTGATTGTAAACCCTTCTTCCTTAAACGCGTCGTCGGGGTCTAATTTATAATCTTTGTCGTTGGTGATGGACGTGCCGCCCGAGCCGCCGCCCGTCAAGAGGAAGCCGTATTCGGTAGAGCCCCAGCCGAAAAGATTGACTTTTTTCTCGGTGATGGGGAGATAGCCGTCTTTGTTTTCGAGAAGCACCATGCTCTCGGCGGCTGTTTCCCGAACAACGTTGTCGGCCTCTTCGAATACCGAGTTGGATTCGTTCGCGCCTATTGTGTCGCCGGCGAAAAACCTGTGCGCAATAAGCGAATAGGTGTTGAGAAAGAAGTTCGCCACGATGAGCGCCGCAATGCAAATGCCGATGACTGCGGCGCAAACCGATATAGTTACGATGCGCCGAGTCTTCGAGAGCGGTTTTTTTGCTTTTTTACCCATATAAATATTTCTCCGTTTTTAAAATGTAACCCTCTCTTCGCAATAGACTCTCTCCGAGAGGGCAACTTTGATATTATTTCGCCGTTATTACGAGGTCTTCTATGGCAATGTCAGCCGAAATAAGACGATTGAACTTCTTGGTGGCGGTGTCATCCCATTGCGAGAACAGTATAACGAACAGTTCGCTCGCGCCCTTGGTAAGCTCGAATGTGTAAGTATGCGTGCCTGTTTCGAGCTCGTAATTGTTTCCGCTCACGATGACGCAGAAGTCCGTCGCGCCTTCCACTGCGTGGTCTGCGCCGACGTAATCCTCGCCGCCCTTGTTGCCGTCGTTTGTAATCACGGCGTTTTCGACGGTGATGGTCATTTTGACCGTATACGTTTTACCGTTTACGGCTTCGGGGTGGTCGTAGCAGAAGAGCAGTGCGTCGAAAGCGCCTACGTTGTTTTCGAACGACGCGTTGACTTTGCCATCGCTGTGCGTGGGTTGAAGATGGTTTTGCGTGCCTTTGTTGTTTACCCACGCTTGCGCGTAGTACGTCCACGTGCCGGGAACGCTCGTAGCGGGAGTGTCCGCATTGTCGGGAAGTTCGTAGACGTCGCCTTTGGCGTTGGTGTAATCGAACGAAGCGGAAGGCTGGCTCCATGCGGAGTCTGCGGCGTAAAGTATGCCGTCGCCCTTGGCGCGCACTTTAACTACGTAAGTGCCCGTTCCGAGGAATTCCAAACTGACTTCGGCTTCGCCCGTTCTCGCCGTTGCCTTTATGGTAGGCGTTTGAGAAGATGCGTCTTTGAAGAAGCCGATTTCGTAGCCGAGGTTTGCGCCCTTTACGTCCGCATTGAACTTGACTGTGGCAACGTCGTCCGTTACCGTCGCCGTTACGCCCGTCGGAGTGCCGAGCGGAGTAGGCGAGGAAATTTCCGTCCAGGAAAGATTGCTTATTACGAGTTTTCCGTCGGGAATCTGGTTGCCGTCCGATACCGTTGCGACGAGCATGGTGAACGACGCGGCTTTCGCGTCTTCGATGTAGCCGAGTTCATAGGTGTGTTTGTCGGGTTCGAGCATGATGTTGTGCCCGTTGAATATTACCAAGCCGCCGTCGTCGTCGCCCGTAAGTTCGATGTCGACGGTGAGTTTGTATTTCTTGCCCGCCACGTTGTCGGGGTTCTTGTAGTACAGTTGAAGCGCGTCGAACGTTCCCGCGTTGTTGCCGAATTCGAGAGTAGTCGTGCCCGCGCTGTGCTCGGCGGTGGTAATCGTAACCCACGTCTGCGCCCAGTACGACCACGTGCCGGGTTTGGCGAGAGCTTCGGCTATCGCGCCGTTTTTGGTGAGCGTGTAGCTCGCGTCGGTCGTAACTTCGATAGTTACCTCGCTCGTCGATTCCGCGGAATCGAGATAGTGCGCGTTTTTGCCCACCGCTTGAATTTTTACGGTGTACGTGCCCTTGTTGAGCATTTTGGTGTTGAACGGCTCGCCGTTGTTAAGCATCGAAGAGCCGACGGGTTTGCCGTCTTTATAGAACAGCGCGCGGTAGCTGCCCACGCCTTCTTCGTTGGGGTCCGTTACCGAAATCTTGTTGTCGGCGTACGTGAAAGAGGGAACTTGAAGCTGTACGGGCGTGTCGTGCGTCCAGCTTATGTCCGAGATTTCTATATCGCCGTTTTGCAAGAACCAGCCGTTGTTGTGGGACGGGTCTTCCCAGCCCATTTGAAGGTCGAACGACGATATTCCGCCTTGACCGCGGGGCGCGGTGTAAACATAGAACACTTCGACGTTGTTCATGCCTTTGTTAAGTACTATGTTATTGCCGTTGAGGTTGACGGTGAAACTGTCAAGCTCGGTCTTTTCCTGTGTCGCGTCGTCTACGAGCGACGCGCCTTTTACGTTAATCTTGCAGTTGAGTTTATATGTGTCGCCTACGGTGTGGTCGGGATGCTTATATATGATGTTCATGCCGAACCACATGCCGGGGTTCCAGTCGCTCGTGTATGCGAAAGATATAAGCCCGTTGCTGTATGTCGGTTCTTTCGAGAACTCTACGGTCTGCTGACCCCAGCCCGCTCGCGCGTGCCACATATAGAACTGGTCGGCGGGAATTTCATCGCCCGAGAAAGCGTTGTCCGCCTCCACCCATTCCTGAGTTCCAGCTTCCTCGCCGTATTTGAGTATGTACTCCGTCGCGCCCGCTTTGGCATTGACAGTTACGGGTATGGAAACGTAGGTGTCCGCGTCGCCGTCCACTTCGACTTTGACAGTCGTCTTGCCGGGGAACACGCCCTTAACGAGTCCTTTGTCGGTAACGGTTGCGACGTTCTTGTTGCCCGTCGTCCATTTGAACCTTTTGCTGCCGATGTTGGATGAAACCGCGAGCTGTGCCGTCGCGTCCTTCTCGATTTCCAGCCGTGTTACGCTTTGTCCGCCGGACGTTACCGTAAGTACGTTGCGCTTTGTTACGGTTACGGTAGCTTTTGCCTTTTTGCCGCCGCTGTATGTGGCTGTAACCGTGGTTGTGCCTTCGGAAACGCCAGTTACGGCGCACATTTTGCCGCCAATCAGGGCTTTTACCGTCGCTATGCCGTCGTCCTCGACAGACCATGTCGCAACGCCCGAACCTTTATATGTGAGGTTCCCCGTTCTGCCGATTTCGACGGAAATGGACGTTTTGTCGAGTACACCGCTCTTGCCGACGCTTTTGCCGTCGTCGTTGCATGCCGTTAAGCCGAGCGCGCACATCGAAAGAACGAGCGCAAAGCAGAGCAGCAATGCAAGCAGTTTTTTGCCTTTTTTCATCATTTACCTCCGTATGGGAATTATTAACGAGTTTATTTTTTCGCCGCGCTTCCGTCGTTAAGCGGAAAAAGCCGCGGCGGCATTAGAGCCTGAAATCAAAGATAGCTGTTGTTTTGCCAAACGCGAACGTAGTCCACCTGCATGGTCGCCGACGTGAATCCGTCGTCGGGTTTGTTATACCCGTCGTACTGTCCGCCGACGGCGAGGTTGAGCAGGATATAGAACGGTTTGTCGAACGGCGCGGCGGGGGAGGTCGACGCTTGTGTCGACCAGGCGCGGGCGTTGAGGCGGTATGCCTCTTCGCCGTCGACGTACCAAATTATGTATTCGGGCGTCCAATCGACGGCGTAGACGTGCCACTCGTCGGTGTCGGTTTCCATCGTGAACGTCGTGCCGAGATAGCGGTGGTCGCCCGATGCGTTGTCCGAAAAATGCAAGGTGTGGTCGGTCTTGTTGTTGAGCCGACCTTTGGCTTCCATGATGTCGATTTCTCCGCTGTGCGGCCAGCCGCCGTAGCCGTTGTTCATGCCGTACGACCCGTCGGGCTGGGGGAGAAGCCAGAACGCCGGCCACATGCCGCTGCCCGTCGGCGTTTTCATTCGCGCCTCGAACCAGCCGAACGTTTGCGAGAAATTGTCGCGCGTAACTATGCGTCCGGACGAGTAGGTGCGCTCGTACTCCATGTTTTCCTTGATTGCCGTAATGCTGAGCGCCCCGCCCGAAACGCTGACGTTGCGCGTATTGTCAGTGTAGTATTGAAGCTCGCCGTTGCCCCAGAACCAAGCGTCCGAGCCGACGCCGTTATATTCGTCGCGCACGCCCGTTTGATAGTTCCACTTGTCGGAATCGAGAGCGGAACCGTCGAACTCGTCGTTCCAAGTCAGTGTGTAGCCGTTCTTTTGCGGTATGTCCGCCGCGGATTTGAGTACGGTAACTTCGCATTCCGCAGTCTTGCCGTTTGGAATTTTTGCCGAAATCACTGTCGTGCCGGTCGCTTTGGGCGTGATTATTCCGTTTTCGACCGTCGCGACGGTCGGTTTTGAGCTTGCCCAAGTTACTTTGGAACCGTTGGACGCCGTCGCTTTAAGTTCTGCGGTGTCGCCGAGATATACGAGAAGTTTACTGCGGTTGAGTTTTATCGTTTCGGGCGTAACCACCGTTACGTTGCACGAAGCCGCCGCGCCCGTGGATGAGCGCGCGATTATCGTGGTAGAACCGACGTTTAAGCCCGTAACCGCGCCGTTATCGTCCACGACCGCATACGATTGATTGAGCGACCGCCAGGTTATTTCGGAGCCTGCCGACGACGTTGCGGTGAGACGGAGCGTTTCGCCGATTTCCACCGTAGCGGACGTTTGCGAAATATTTACCGTTTCCTTTTGCTCGGGCGGATTGTCGGGATTGTCCGGATTGTCGGGATTGTCCGGATTTTCGGGTTCGGAAGCGGGAGTAACCACGACTGTTCGCGTCGTGTAATGCTCGCCGACCATTACGGCGAGTACGGTACTGCCCCGAGAAACCCCCGTTATTTCTCCGTCGTTGTTTACCGTCGCGATTGTCGAATCCACGGACTCCCATACGGGGTCGCCGATAGGCGAGAGCACCGATACTTTTATTGTTTGACCTACCTCGATAACAAAAGGGTCGGAATCGTCGGAAAGCACGACTTCGATTTCGTCGTCGGGGGGCGGGTCGTCGTCGCCGTCGAACAGCGAGCACGCCGCAAGGCATATCGTGGACATTATTACAGCCAAAACCGCGCATAAACCGCGAAACGCTTTGTTCATTGTAACTCCCTATGCAGTCTTTGTTGACCTTTCCTTTATATATACGGTGATTATAACACCGATTCGGACGTTTGTCAATAATTATTTTCGATTGAAATCTTCCATTTTCGATTATCGGTTCGTCCGACGGGGCGCGGCGGAAATCGCGGGCGGTCGAAACGTAAAGCGTCGGACGCGGCCGAATGTTTTTTGAAAAGGCTTGCCGCTTTTTAAAAGTTTCGCAAAGCGAACGGCAGTTCGGATTGCGGATTTAGCATTACTGATTGCGAAAGATTGATTGTTTTTCTTGACGAAAAAAATCGCTTGTGGTATAATGACGGTGAATTAAACAAGAGGTATCGACATGCGAAGAATTGCTGTGGTAATGGGCTCGAAATCGGACGCGGACAAGGTGAAACCCGCGGTCGATATTTTCAAGCGTTTCGGAGTGCAGTACACCGTGCGCGTTCTGTCTGCGCACCGCACGCCCGAAGAGGCGGCGGCGTTTGCCGCCGGCGCTGCGGACGCGGGGTATGCGGCGATTATCGCCGTCGCGGGTAAAGCGGCGCACCTCGGCGGAGTGCTTGCCGCGGCGACATCTCTTCCCGTAATCGCGCTCCCCGTTTCGACGTCGTTCCTCGACGGACTCGACAGCGTGCTTTCCGTATTGCCAATGCCGAGCGGCGTGCCCGTCGCAGTTATGGGCGTAAACGCCGGCGCGAACGCCGCGCTGTTCTGCGTGCGCATGCTCGCCGCGGGCGACGAAGCACTGACCGCAAAGTACGCCGAGTACGTGCGAGAAATGCACGACAAAACGCTCGCCGACGACGCAGAGGTTTCGGACGAATTTTGATTTTCGGCGTAAAAGCGGTTGCCCGCGGCACGAAATTCATTGGGCGCAACAAAAAAACGAACGCTACTCAATCGCCCGAAAATATCGATAATGCGGCGTAAAAGCAGTTGCCCGCGGCACGAAATTCATTGGGCGCAACAAAAAAACGCTACTCAATCCCAGAAAATATCGATAATGCGGCGTAAAAGCAGTTGCCCGCGGCACGAAATTCATTGGGCGCAACAAAAAACAAACTACCGAAGTAAACACACAACGGTAAAAAAACGACAAGGAGATTTTTAAATCATGGTCGAGCAAAAGGAGCAGTTGTACGAAGGCAAGGCGAAGCGGGTGTATGCGACGAGCGACCCCGACCTTGTGATAGTCGACTACAAGGACGACGCGACGGCGTTCAACGGACTCAAAAAGGGCACGATAGTGGGCAAGGGCGTAATAAACAACCGTATGACCAACTATCTGATGAAAATGCTTGAAAGCGAAGGTGTGGAGACTCATTATGTCGAAGAGCTTTCGGAGCGCAGAACTCTTGTCAAGCACGTCGAAATAGTGCCGCTCGAAGTAATCATGCGCAATACCGTGGCGGGTTCGTTGTCCAAGCGCACGGGGCTTCCCGAGGGTGCAAAACCCGGTACTCCCGTACTCGAACTGTATTATAAATCGGACGAACTCGGCGACCCGATGATAAACGAGGACCACGCTTTGGCGTTCGGCTGGGCAACGAAAGAAGAGCTTGACGGCATAGCCGCGACGGCGCGCAAGGTCAACGAGATACTCACCGAGTTCTTCGCGGGAGTGGGCGTCGACCTTATAGATTTCAAGATAGAATTCGGCAGATACCACGGCAGGGTTATACTCGCCGACGAAATAAGCCCCGATACGTGCAGGTTCTGGGACAGCAAGACCAAGGAAAAACTCGACAAGGACAGATTCCGCCGCGATATGGGCGGCGTCGAGGGCGCGTACCATGAAATGATGCGCCGTATCGGTTTAAAGGAATAGTGTACATACACCCAAAAGCGCGCCGTCGGCGCGCTTTTGCGTGGTGAAGTCGATAATCAAGCGTAAATCTCGGCAGTCGTTGCGTTGCGAAATTACAAGCGCAACCGATTAGTCGGGTGAAACAGTAAATAGAACAAACCAAGTAAACACACGAGGGTCAAAAAATGGGTAAGGACAACGAAAACAAGATAACGTACGCCGATGCCGGCGTAGACGTAACGCGCGGATATGCGGCGGTCGAAAAAATCAAAGCGCACGCCGCGTCCACGTTTAATGCCAACGTATTGCAGGGCTTAGGCTCGTTCGGCGGGTTTTACAACATAGCCGACGAGAGCGGCGACGTGCTCGTCGCGGGCACGGACGGCGTAGGCACAAAGCTCAAGTACGCTTTTTTGTCGGGCAAGAACGACACTGTCGGTATCGACTGCGTGGCTATGTGCGTCAACGACATAATTTGCCAAGGCGCGAAA
>CATLGX010000053.1 GCA_949948785.1 uncultured Christensenella sp.
CGCGTTAATCGACAGCGCGGCGAGCCAACACACTTTAAACGCCGAAAAATCGGTAGCAGAGCTGTTTTGCGAAAACGGCGTGCTTGTCGATACGCGCGTCAATAAAGATTTGTTTGCGGGAATAAACCGCGTCAAGCAGTATTTGATGACGGACGGAAAACCGCGGCTGTTTATTTTCGAAAATTGCGTCAATCTCATACGCGAACTTAAAAGCTACCGTTGGGGCGACGGCGACCGCCCCGTCAAAACCGACGACCATTGTCTTGACGAGTTGCGCTACTATCTGATGAGCCGTCCGTCGCCGCCGCGCCGCGAAAACGCGAAAAGCGAGATTGCTCTGGATAAAGAACGGCTCATCAGGCGAGCTTCTCGGCGGCGCGTTTGAAATATTCAAGGAGTATCGACAGCACATGACCGACAAAATTATGGACGCGGTAAAAAAGCGCGCGACCGGATATTCGGCGGTGGAGACCGTTGAAGAATACGCCGTAGTCGACGGTTCGCTCGAACTCGTTAAAAAGCGCGTAACAACAAAAGACGTTCCGCCCGATATGACCGCCGCGAAACTATTGCTTGACGGGGAAGAGGCGAGTTCGCTTACCGACGAACAGCTCGAAGCCGAAAAAATCAGACTGCTCGGCGAGCTTGCTGCTTGCGCCGCATCCGAAAATCGGGCGTAGCGTTTACGAAAAAATTTATTTTAGGAGGGGAATATGGAAATCGACGACAACACCACGAGAGTGCGGTGCGAGCTTGGAGCGTGCAAAAACAGAGCGGAGCACGCCATAAGATTCGACCGCGTGGGTATACGGAGCAGGCTTTACGTTTGCGATAAATGCCTTCGGGAGCTGTACGAGGCTATTGCGTGCAAGATTGTTCCCAAGTCAATCGAGACGGCTAAAAAGCGCGGCGCAAAAAAGGAGAGAAAATGAAAAAGGAGTATGCCGAGGATATAGCGGCGGAGCTTAGACGCGATTATGAAAAACGCGCGGAAGCGCGTCGTCCGTTCGAGACGCAGTGGCGGCTTAATCTCAATTTTTATATGGGCAATCAGTTTTGCACGGCAGGGGTTAACGGCGATATTACCGACGTCGAGCGCGATTACTATTGGCAGGAGCGTGAAGCGTTCAACCATATTTCCGCGCTTGTGGAAACGCGTCAGGCAAAGCTGAACAGCGTGCGTCCCACACTTACCGTGCGCCCGTTTTCGTCCGATGACGGCGACGTAAAGACGGCTAAGACGTCGGCTAAAATACTTTCGTCCACTTGCGATAAGTTGGATATGGACGCCGTTCTCACCGAGGGCACTATGTGGTCGGAGCTTACAGGCACTGTGTTTTATTACGTGGGCTGGGACGATAAAGCGGGGCTTAAAATAGGCGACGGAGCGTACGAGGGCGACGTTTTCGTGCGCGTAGTATCGCCGTTCGAGATTTATCCCGACAATGTTTTTGCGCAAAACGTGGGCGACTGCCGTTCCATCATAACGGCGCGCGCCGTAGACGTTGCCGAAATCAAACGCGTTTACGGTAAAACCGTAGCGCCGGAACCGAGCGACGTCATGCGTCTCGGTTCGGCGGCAATCGGCGGCGGATTGACGGCGGAAACGGCTGTCGGCAAGCTCACGTCAAGTGCTTCCGAAAAAAGCGCGACGGTAATAGAACGGTACACGCTTCCCAACGACGCAAAGCCCGACGGGGAGTATGCAGTCGCGGCAAACGGCGTTCTTTTGCATTACGGACCGTTGCCGTTTGTAAACGGCGCGGACGGCAAGCGCGCTCTTCCGTTTGTTAAACAGGCGGCGCTCGTAAATGCGGGCTGCTTTTTCGGCACGAGCGTCGTCGAACGCGCAATACCCGTACAGCGCGCCTACAACGCCGTTAAAAACCGCAAGCACGAGTTTATGAACAGGCTGTCCATGGGCGTCATGGCTGTTGAAGACGGGTCCGTGGATATAGACAATCTCGAACAGGACGAGATTTCGCCCGGAAAGATACTCGTATACCGACAGGGCGCGACGCCGCCGCGCATGATTGATTGCGGCTCTGTGCCGAATGATTTCGACAGCGAAGAAACCCGACTTCTCAACGAATTCACGCGCATAAGCGGCGTAAGCGAAATCATGCGTTCGTCGCAGACGGCGGGCAATGCCAGCGGCGTCGCTTTACAGCTTCTCATCGAGCAGGACGATACGCGGCTCTCGCTTTCGGCGGAATATGTGCGGATAGCGGCGCGCGACATTGCTCGGCATATCTTGCGGCTTTACAAGCAGTTCGGCTCGGACGCTCGGCTCAGTCGGATTGCGGGAAAGGACGGAAAAATCGAGCTCATAAAGTGGTCGGCATCCGATATTTCGAGCGACGACGTAGTGTTCGAGACAAATAACGAGCTTCTGTCCACGCCAGCCATGCGCCAAAATATGATGTTCGAGCTGTATAAAATGGGCTTGCTCGCGGACGCGAACGGCAACATGACGGAAACGGCTAAGCACAAGTTTATGAGCGCGCTCGGCTACGGCGGTTGGGACAGCGACATTTCTCTTTCGGACGTTCACGTTAAGCGCGCGGAAACGGAAAACGAGAAGGGCGAGTTCGAGATTAACGAATTCGACGACCATGCGCTCCACATCGACGCGCACGTCAAATACCTGCTTACCGAAAACCCGACGGGCAAACGCGCGCAAAATCTGAAAGCTCACATACGCGCGCACGACGCACTTAAAAAGACTGCCGCCGCGCCGTTGCCGCAACGCGATTTATAAGGAGACGAATATGCAAGACAACAGCGAAGAAGTCAAGACTTACGGAAAGTTCAAATCGGCAGAGGAACTCCTCGCCGCCTACAACGCGCTCGAACGCGAGTTCACAAAACGCTGCCAGCTTATAAAAACGCTGAAAACGGCAGGTGAACACGCGTGCGCGCAGGAAGATACCGCGGAAGTAGGAACTTCCGCACAAACGCCCCAACCGTGCGAAAAAGCAGCGAAAGCGCGTGCGGAAGAGGGCGCGGAAAACAGCGACAAAGCCGAAGAGCAGATAACGCAAGTTCTCGCCTCGACCGACGAAAAAGCTCGGACGGAAAAGCGTGAACCCGCGCCTCTCGAAATAGCGGCTTATGTCGCCGCAAACGCAGAGGCTTGCGCCGAGTTGATTGCGGAAATACCGCAGGTAACGGACGCGTGTATTGCGAAGTACAAGCAAAAACTTATCGGCATGCACTGTATGCCCGCCCTACGCGGCGCGGCGGTGATGACGCCGATACGCCGTCCCAAAACGCTCGAAGAAGCCAAAGCTCTCGCCGATGAAATGCTGTTATAACGGTTACAATAATCCCCAAAAAACTACAAAAAGCCTCAAAAAACCGCAAAAGCAAACAAAGAGGAACAAATTGCGTATAAGCGGTTATCAAACAGTGTGAAATTCATCGGGCGTAACAAAAAACACATGGCTAAACAAAACGTTATTCCCGAAAATGCCGCGTATAAGCAATATTAAAACGGCGCGAAATTCATCGGGTGTAACAAAAGACAAATAGCCAAACAAAATGTTATTCCCGAAAATGCCGCGTATAAGCAATTTTAAAATGGCGCGAAATTCATCGGGTGTAACAAAAAACAAATAGCCAAACAAAACGTTATTCCCGAAAATGCCGCGTATAAGCAATTTTAAAACGGCGCGAAATTCATCGGGTATAACAAAAGACAAATAGCCAAACAAAACGTTATTCCCGATAATGTGGCGTATAAGCAATTTTAAAACGGCGCGAAATTCATTGGGCGTAACAAAAAACAAATCACAAAGCAAACACACAACATTAAAAAAGGAGAATAATTATGGTAACTATACAGAATGCGGAAAACGCGCTTAAAAGCGTATATCTCGGCACGGTTACGGAGTTGCTCAACACGCGCGTCAACCCGTTGCTTTCAAAGATAGAGCAGACGACGGGCGACGTGTGGGGCAAAGAGATACGTACGGCGGCGAAGTTCGGAATTAACGGCGGCGTGGGCGCGGGCGACGAGGACGGTGCGCTTCCCGACGCGTACGGCAATAACTACTTGCAGTTCGTATCCACGCTCAAAAACCTGTACGGGCAGATAGAGATTTCGGACAAGGCGATACGGGCGTCCGCAGACGGCAGAGGCGCGTTTACCGACCTTCTCAACGCCGAACTCGAAGGACTTTTGAACGCGTCCAAATTTAATCTCGGACGAATGCTGTACGGCGACGGCACGGGTAAGCTCGCGACGTTTGCGGTCAAGACGGCAGGGTCCGAAACACTCACAACGGTAGACTGCGTAAATAACCTTATAGAAGGGCTTGTTGTCGACGTGTACGGCGTGTCGGGCGCGAAAAAGAGCACTGCGCGCATAAAGTACGTAGACCGCGCGGCGAAAACGGTAACGTTCGACGGCGCGGTATCGATAGCCGACGGCGATTCGCTGTACGTCCAAGGCTCCAAGGACAAAGAGATAACGGGCATAGGCGCGCTGTTTAACGGCGACAGCATTTACGGCGTGCAAAAGAGCGCGCATCCGTTTTTAAATCCGTACAAGAAAAACATAGGCGGCGCAATCGACGAGATAATCATTCAGGAAGCGATTGACGCGCTCGAAAACGACGCGGGTTCGACGGTGGACTTTATTGCGTGCTCGCAGGATGCGAAATACTCGTTCATCGACTACATGTCGGGATATAAGCGCAATATCGATTTTATGGAGCTTGACGGCGGATTTAAAACGCTCTCGTACAACGGACTGCCGCTCGTTTATGACAGGTTCGTTCCCGACGGCGCTATGTATCTGCTGAACACCAAGGCGTTCAAACTTCACCAGCTGTGCGATTGGAGATTCCTCGAAACCGAAAACGGCAAGATTTTGCGCCAGAACCAAGGCAAGCCTACATACACGGCGACGCTCGTCAAGTATTGCGACCTCATATGCGCAAAGCCTAACGGACAAGCCATGCTCACCGGCATAACGCGCAAATGACGGGGCGCGTCATCGAGGACGACCTGCTCGGCGTTTGCGCTCGGCTTCGCTCGATTGACGACGGGTATTTCGTCTTTTTAAATTACAAGACGGGCAGGCTTGAAGTTCACAACAAAAACTGCGCGCCGCGCACGCTTTGCCTCGTCCTGCCGTATGAACGGTTGGACGAGCGCACGGTGCGCCGCGTTCGGTTTACGCGCGCCGAGCGCATAAAAGAAACGCTCGCGAGAATAGAACGCGAAAATGCGTCGGCGGCGATTGCGCAGGGCATGCGAAAGGGTGGATAAAATGACGGTAAGAAACATAGCTGTTTCGGTTGCGAGGTTGTTGCAAGCCGACGATATAGAGGAAATGCTTTTGCGTGCCGACGACGGTGAAGATGCGCCCGCAACGCAGGACGCTGACGTAAGTCTTCTCGTGGCGTGCGTCAATTCGGCATTGCGCGATATAGCCGCCGACGGCTTTCCGATAACGCGCACGGAACGCGCGCGTGCGGACGGCGGAGTCATTCCGCTTTCCGCGCTGTCGCGCGCGCCGAGTTCGGTTCGGCGAGTAGCGGGCGCTTGCGGCGAGGTAACGTTCGAGCCGACCGATATAGGTATAGAAGTTCCGCATGACGGAGAGTACGCGGTAACGTACACGGCGGAACCGACGGATGCCGGACTTGACGACGAGGCGGAGCTGGGCGCGCTTTGCGACAGGAGCATGCTCGCGTACATGACGGCTCGCAACTATTGTCTGATTGCCGGAAGAAGCGACGAGGCGAGCGTTTGGGACCAAATGTACGACGCGCATGCTGCGAGAAAACGCTTGACGCGCCGTGCGCGACTGCCGAAGCGGAAGTGGTAGAGAGAGGTGGATTATGTGCGCGTTAAAGATTTCGCGTCAGCCGCGCTATCGCAAGCGCGTCGGACGTTTTACGGGACTTGACGTCAAAAACGACGAGAGTACCGTTGATTTTTCGACGGCGGCAATGTGTTACAACTTCGATTTTTCGAGCGGGGCGCTGCGCGGCGGGTACGGCATAGAAAGCCACGCCGCCGTGCCGCAAGCCGCAAAGCGGTATTGGGTTTACCGATGCTATTCGGAAGCGCTCGGCAAAACGGTTGATAAGTACGTGTATCAGCAAGCCGACGGGCTTATAAAGTTTTTCGAGCCGGAAGTCGAGAGGGAACTGCCGCTGTCGGGCGAAAAGTATTCGGAAGTAGATATGCTGTGTTACAAGCTGAACTCCGCCGATACTCTTCTCATTTCGAGCAAAGACAAACCGCTTACCACGTGGGACGGCAAGCGCATAATCGAGCATGCGGGTGCGCCGCGTATTTCGTCGATGGCTTTGCACTACGAAAGACTGTTCGTGATAAATCCCGACGAGCCTACCAAAGTGTTTTTCTCCGACGACCTCGACCCCACCAATTGGACGGCGGACGCGTCGGCAGGCGGGTTTATCGAACTTCTCGACGAGCGCGGAGACATGACGAAAGTGGTGTCGTTCGGCGGATATTTATATGTATTCCGCGAACACGGCATAAGCCGAATTACCGCGGCGGGCGCGCAGTCGGAGTTTTCGGCAGTCAATCTTTTTGTTTCGGCGGACAGAATTTATCCCGAAAGCATAGTCAAGTGCGGCAACGTAATAATGTTTCTCGCGTCGGACGGACTGTATGCGTTCGACGGTTACGACTGCGTGAAAGTATTGACTAAGCTCGGCGGACGTTTCACTGCGCCGACCGCGAGCGCGTACTTCGGAGGAAAGTATTATCTGGCGTGTTCGATGGATTTTGCCGACGGCGTAATCGAAGGGCGTGGGGGCGCGGCGACAGACGGCGCACTCGCCGTTTACGACGTTACTACGGGCGAGTACTCGGTAACGCGCGGGCTTTGCATCGAGTATATGTCCGTATGCACTGTGAACGGCGAGGATTTTCTCGCGGCGTGCGACAGCGGCGGAAGCGGTGTGATAACGCGTTGCGGAAAACGGTTCGGCACGCCGCTTAAAAAACTGTGGCGCGGCGCGACAACCGATTTCGGCAGACCGGACTGCATGAAAATCGTACGCGAGATATACGTCGACGCAACAGCGCCCTGTACTTTGTCGGTATGCGGAAAGCGTACCAAAACGCGAAACGTTGCGGCGGGGCGGCGCAGAGTGCGCGTAAATACGACCGCCGACGCTTTCTCGCTTTGCATAGAGACCGACGCCGCAGACTGCGTTATCCGTCCGCCGACCGTCGTTTACTGCGAATTCCGAAGATAGGGCAAAGGAGTAGAACATGGACAAGATTAACCGCGCGCTAATCGGCGCGGAGGACAACGCGCATGCAATTCGCGCTCTTGCCGCTCGGCTCGATAGCGTGCGGCAGCCGACGAACGGCGCGTGTAAATTCGTCGTTGCGAGCGGTACGGTCAAGACTGTCAGCGGCGGAAGCGTTACCTCGTTCGGCAGATTCAAGGTGAACGCGCCGACGGCTGTAATTGCGGTCGGAAGAACGGGAACGTACGTTTTGACGTTTTGCGGTAATCCCGTCGCAACGGGATACGGTACTGTGGTAGGAGTACTCGGCGCGGGCGAGGGCGAGCTTAGATTTACGTCAGGCGCGACAAGCTCCAACGTTTTGCTCGTCGGCGACGCGGAAAAAGCGGACGCGTAGCGGTACGGACTGTAAACGGTTCGCGCCGCCGTCGGCTCCGCGAAAATAATTAATAAGGGGGAAAGCAAATATGGAACAACTTGTTTCCATGATAGTAGCCAACGGTCTTTGGGCGGCGCTGTTTTGCATATTGCTCGCGTTCGAGATAAAAGACAGCCGCCGCCGCGAGGGGCGGTATACCGCGACTATCGGTTCGCTGTCCGAGCGGTTGGGCGCGGTCAACGCGGTAAAACGCGATACTGCCGAGCTGCTCGAAAGCGTCGGCGCGGTTAAGTCGGATACTGCGGCGATACGCGCATCGGTATCCGAAAAAATATGCGCGGAATCGTTATGAGCCGCGCGGAATCAAATGCGCCGAGGTCGTGCGACGCGTCGGACGCGTCCGACGCCAATCTGTCCGTCGCAGTCAAAAAGTCGGCGGCGGAAGTGCTTGCGGACTATTATAAGCGCATGTACGATAAATACAAGGAGATGTACGAAGATGGGAATGTTGCCCGATAACTCGGAGAGCCGCGACAAGCTCAAAGAGGAAATCAAAAAGCTCGAAGCCGTGCGTACGGGCGTAGAAAAGCCGACGCTTGCCGAGACAAAATTAAAAGAGCTGGACTATACGCCGCCTACCGACGAGTATCTCGCCGAAAAGGCGGAAACAAGTCTTGCCGATTACAAAGTCCGAGGCGAGTCCGACATTCGCCGCGCGAGCGAGGAAAACGCCCAAACGCTGAGGACAAACAAAGCGGAATACGAAGCGGCGCGAGTCAAAGCGCTCGAATCGCTCGAAAAGGCGTACGGAAACGCCGCCGAGCGCGTGGACAGCGACGTAATCAAGCGCGGGCTTGCGCGCTCGTCCGTAGCAGTAAACGCCAAGAGCGGACTTGCCGACGATTATGCGTCGCGCTCTGCCGAAATATTAGGCGAGTACGGCAGTAAAATTGCCGACATTGACGCCGAGATAAATTCTGTCGGAAGCAAACTTACGGCGGCGCTTGACGACTTTAATATCGCGTATGCGGCAAAGCTCGCCGAAAAGCTGGATTCGCTCAAAGCCGACCGCGAAAAGAAGAGCAAGGAAGCTGTCGAGTTCAATAATTCGGTGCGTGAAAAACAGGCGAAACTGGACGCGGACAGACTGAAAACCGAAAGCGCGCTGTATTCGTCTGCGCTGTCGCAATATAAGACGGAAACGTCTCTCGACAGCCTTACGCCCGAAGCCCGCGACGCGGTGTATAAATCGGTGTTCTCGAAAATGGACGCCTATCTCGGCGGTATGACGGAACAGCAGGCGAAGCTCGAATTTCTCAATCACTCGCTGTA
Source organism: uncultured Christensenella sp. (assembly GCA_949948785.1). Taxonomy (GTDB): domain Bacteria; phylum Bacillota; class Clostridia; order Christensenellales; family Pumilibacteraceae; genus Anaerocaecibacter. The sequence goes on from CATLGX010000053.1 coordinate 8,956, forward strand.
CCGCGACCATTTGTCCGATTACTATTATTATAAGCTGTACGACAAGTACGGGAGGTAGAAGCATGAAGATAAAAGAACGCATGAAAAACTGCGGGTTCTGGGTGAGCCTTATCGGCTCGATATTCCTGATACTCGGCGCGTTCGGCGTGGAAGTGCCGAACGCCACCGCCGCCGGAATTATCAACGGAGTTTGCTCGGCGCTCGTTGTTTTGGGAATCGTGTCCGACCCGACGGCGGGCAAGGGCTATCTCGACGCGGCTTCGCAAGTCGCGCCGTCGGATGTGTCGGCGAGCGAGGCAATCGCGACAGCCGAAACGCAGGACGAAACGTCCGTTGTAGAATAATATAAAAGCGGCTCGAAAGAGCCGCTTTTATATTCGGATTATTCGAGAGCGCATTATATTAAGTTTTTTGTCGCACCCGATTTACGTATTCGCTTGACAAGCCGCTTGCGGATTGCTAAAATAATAATCATAAAATACAAACGAGGTGAATAATGAAAAAACCCAAGATGGGCCTCTTAAAAGAGTTCAAGGCATTCATCACACGCGGTAACGTTGTCGACCTTGCGGTAGGTATGATTATCGGCGCGGCGTTTACGGCTATCGTAACCGCGCTCGTCAATAATATTTTCAAACCGCTTATAAACGCTATACCCATGGGCGACCTCGCAGGCGGCGGACTGATTACAATGCTCGTTCCCAAAGACGCGACGGGCGCGGAAGTTGCGTTCGGGTCGGCGGCGATTGATTTAACCAAATCGGTGTATATAGACTGGGGCGCGTTTATAATGGCGATAATCAACTTCCTGTTGACGGCAATCGTGCTGTTCGCCATAATCAAGCTCATAAACACGCTTCGCGGCGGTATTACCGAGGCTGCAAAACCCGTGCCGCTCACCAAAGCAGAAAAAGCCGAGCTTAGAGCGCAGGGCATGAACAAGAAGCAGATGAAAGAATACGTTGCAAAACGCGACGCCGAAGCGGCGGCAAAGGCGGCGGAAGAAGCGGCTAAGAACGCACCCGAAACCACCGACCAAATTCTAAAAGATATAAGAGAACTGCTTAAAGCGTTGCAGCCTCAACAAGCGGCTGTAATCGAATCGGTAGTCGATGCGGCAGTTAAAGCAGAAGAACAATAAAAAACAATCGCGGTCAAAACTCCGTCGGCAACACTGTTGCCGACGGAGTTTTTTAGGTTGTTGTCAAAAGTTGTTATGTTATCGCGCCGTTATCTATGTAGTCGTAAGCTACTTTTTTGCTTTTTTCGAGACGGGTT
>CATLGX010000054.1 GCA_949948785.1 uncultured Christensenella sp.
CTTACCTTTATCCACGAACCGAATCCGCGCAGTTTTTTATATATCGATTCGGTCAACGGCACTTCGGCGACTGCGTATAGTTTTGTGCCGCGTTCGCGCACGGCGTCGGCGCCGAGCCAGTCGGTGATGCCGCTTGCTACGGTGGGGAAAAACTCGAACTCTACTTCGACGTATACTTCGTTATAAAATTCCAGCCCCAGTTTTTCGGCGAGTTTGCTTTCGGTTTTCACAAAACTTTTGCTTGTAATTCGCACGTCGCGCATGCGCGTCAGTTTGAACAGTCGGAAATCGCCGCGAAGTCTGCACAGCGCGTATATGTACCAGGCGCCCGCTTTGAATACGAGCGTATAAGGCTCGATTGTGCGGAACGTTTCGTAGCCGCGCGCGTCCGTGTATTTAATCTCGACGGGACGGCTTTGTTCGATTGCAGACGCGAACAGTTTGATTTTGGGTCGCAGTACGGCGGCTTGTTCGTAATCGCAGTCAATGTACAATTCGTCCTGTTTGATGGTAAACGCGTCCGACATATGCGTCCGAGACTTGTCGACGTTTTCGAGTTTTTCTATTATTGCGCGGTTTATGCGGTCGCTGTAATCCGTATCCGTGCGCAAGAGCGCGTCTTTAATGCGCAACGTTTCCGCTTCCGTCAAAAATCCGGTATCGAGCGTGAAATCGTCGTAAATCATGACGCCGCCGTTCCGTCCGGATTCGCACAATATGGGAACGCCCGAGTCTTCGAGCGTGCGGAGATACCGCGAAATAGTGCGTTCCGAAAGGGCAAATCGTTCCGCGAGGTCTACTCTCGACGTTTTGCGCTTTGATAACAGTATCATGAGTATGGAAAACATAACGTCTTGTTTCATGCGTGTTATATTATATCCTACCATTGCCTCGTGTGTCAAGGTAAAGGGGGAGCGCAAAACATGCGATATGTCCGTTTCGGCTTTTCGGAATACAAAAATTTTTAAAAAGGCGGTCAAATTGATTGTAATAAATTGCGGAGTATGTTAAAATATCAATATACCTATACTATCATTCGGAGAAGTAATGAGTAACGAAGAGAATGTGATAAACGACGAGGAAAAGAATCCCGTCGTTTCGGATGAAACGGAAGCGTCGAGCGGGCAGTCGGAAAACGACGCGCAAGATAACGCTGTTTCGGAGGGGATTGTACAAAACGAAAGCGAACCCGTTGCCGAAAACGAAGAATCCGACGCGCAGAGCAAAGCAAACGCGGATAAAGCGAACGACGAAGAACAGTCTTCCGTTCGCGAATCCAAGCGCGAAAAAACGGTAAAGCAAAAGCGTGAGCCTAAGGGAATGAGCAAGCTGTTCAAGCTCGTTTATTATCCCGCGCTTGCTTTCGTAGCGCTGATTTTTATGATATTTTCCATTGTGGACGGCGTTTGCGGTTACAGCCCCGAAGCGTACGGTGCCGATTATTATAAATCCGTCAAATCGTATGTAAACGAATTGACGGAACTCGACCGTTCTTCGATGAGCGTCGGCGGAATCGACGCCGCGAAAGACCTTATCGTGTCCAAACTGACGGCGGGCGACAGATTCCGCTCCGTCGAAGAAGTTAAAGAGGGCGAGGACGACGAGGATGCTGAAATCACGACCGTTACATCGTGGGGCGGAGATTATTCGGCAGTCGCAACAGTCACGGTTATGACTTCGAAACCCTCTGCGAGCTTGCAGAACTCGGCAAAATCGGACGGTTATTACGTCGGCAAAGAGATAACGAACGTAATAGCGGCTATCCCGTCGACGTCTACGCGTGCGGCGCATGCCGACAACAACTTCGATAAGCAAGGCGGCGCCGTTATCGTAACAGTGCGTTACGATTCTCGTCCCGATACCGCGGGCGCGGCGAGCAACGCTTCGTTCGTCGCCGTGGCGATAGAGACGCTTCGCGATTTAGTGGAGCGCAACGTTAAACTCGAAAACGACCTTGTCGTCGTATTTACGGAAGAACTCGGCTCCGCATACGGCGTGCACACATTCTTCCAATCTTTTAAAGGCTTTGACGACGTAGCGTCTCGCGCCGTCGTAGGCATAAGCCTCGACGCTTACGGCAATTCGGGCACGCTCGCTCTTACCGATGCAAGCGGTGCCGGACTGTCGTATATCAACGCATATACGGGAGTTTCGGGAAGCGTATTCAACTCGTCGCTTGTTCCCGCGTCCATTCCGAGCGAAATGAAAAGCAACGCCGTCAACGGGTTCGGCGACGTGCCGGCTATTCAGGTCGCAGTTCTCGGCGGGCTTGACGCATTCGGTTCGGCAGACGATACCGCCGGCAATCTTTCCGATGCCATCATCAATCAGCAGTCCGCATTCTTTAAAAACTTTGTGGAAGCATTCGCTCGAAACGGCAAAACCGTGTCGGCGAACGACGGAAGCGAAAACGTATTCTTCTCGTACTTCGATTGGGGCACCGTCTCGTATAACTCGATAGCGGCGTATGTAATAGGCGCAATAATACTTGCACTGCTCGGCGCTAATATCGCGTTGCTCATAATCAAAAAGACATTCTCTGTCAAGAAAATGTTGGCGGCGTTCGGCGCGGAGCTTTTGGCAGTCGCCGGAACTCTCGTTACCATGTTTGCGGCATACTTCTTGATTGCTCTCATGCTTATAGGTTTCGGCGTGCTTCCGTTGCATGCCATAACGCAGGTGCGTTATTTCAACGGCGGCATATTTACCGCGGCGATGTTTATCGCGCTTGCGTCCGCATTCGGATTTACTACGTTGCTTAAAAAGCTGTTTAAGATTACATCGTCCGATACCGTGCGCGGAACTGCGTTTATGTTCGGGACGGTCGGCGCAATCATGAGTTTTGCCGCGCCCGCGTTCTCATATCTCACGTCGTGGCTCGGATTGTTGCTCACTGCCGTCATGCTCGTTACCGTGTGTCTTAACGGCAAACTCAAAGAGCGCTTCGGCATAGGTTTCGACAGACTGTTTATCTACGTCGTGCCCGTTATAATTTGCATGCCGTTTGTATTTTCAAGCCTTGCAATGATGACTGAACTTTTGCCGCTCTATATGCTGCCCGTTACCATGATGCTGTTTACGGGTATGCTCGGCGTTATCGTTCCGTACCTCGACCGCACGCGCGTCGTGTTCGATAAGGTCGCTAAAAAACTTCCCAAGCGCACGCAGCGCGTCGAGCGCGTAGTTACCGAAAGGGTAGAGGACCGCGCGAAAAAGGGCAAGTTCACGGAACAGACCGTTAAACGCGTCCAGAAAGAAAAGATTCCCGTCAACTACAAAAATTATTTCGGCGTCGGCGTTATCGCCGTGATAGGCGTCGTTACGGCGTTGTTCTCCGGCGGGTTCGGCGCGACGTTCTCGCAGACTATAACCGACGTGCAGGCATACAACGACAGCATCTACAACGACTCCATTGTTTATATGTGGGAGGGGTCGTCGTCGCAAAAATTGGTCGTCAAAGACCTTATGGCGTATAAGTATGCCCGCTATGCCGTCAACGACCTCGAATGGGACGCCGCGAACGGTTACTACTATAAAGACGTTCATTATAACGCGAAAGAAGTGCTCTTTACTCAGGAACCGAGCATAACGAAAGACGGAAGCAAATATAATGTAACCACAGCTTACGGCTCCGACTCGTCGGTCATACTGACAATCCCGTCGGCAAGCAAAATTACCTCGATAACGGTAATGCCCGACACATCGGATGCGGATGCCGACGGCATGACTTACGAATTCTTCGAAGAAGACAAAATCGTATTGCGATTGCCTTGCGGCTATGCCGACGGCGGCTTTACGCTGGCATTCGAGGGCGATGCGCCCGCGAAAATAGAATACGAGGAACAGTATTCTTTTGCATCCGACAGCGAGGCCAATCCGCTCGGCGGCATCGACGAATGGAATGCAATGGTGCGCGAATACAACGGTCGGGATATTTTGAACGCTTTGCGCGGCGGAATAATTCTCAAAACCACGAGCGCCTGATATATGCCGATATTTATAAAAGACCCGACGCGTTCGGGTCTTTTTTGTGCGAAAAAACGGAGTGCGGCGCGTCTTGAAAATAACGATAGTTTCGGCGCGTTAAGTTTTGCGTTTTGGCGCTTATATGGCACAGAACGGCGTTTTAGCCCTCAAAACGGGCATAAAAATTCAATTATTCGACTTTTGCCCGTCAAAATGCGGCTTGAACAGTGGACAAATCGCAAAAGGATATGCTATAATTTGTCATGAACAGAGGTGAAAGCAATGGCATCGGCACGTAAACCCAAAAGTATTTTAAGATTTTCGAAACCCTCGTCTTGGTGGGGACACCGCTGGCGCGAAGGTCTGCCGCTCGGTAACGGCGTTATCGGCGCGTCGGTTTACGGCGGCGCGGCGAACGACTGCGTTATGATAACTCACGGCGACTTATGGTGGCAGGGTAAAGATTCCGTTTTGCAGGACGTGTCCGACAAGGTCAAAGACGTGCGTGCCAAAATAGACGACGGCGATTTTATCGGTGCCGAAAAAACGCTTTCGACGGAGCTTATAAGAAAAGGGTATCGTCCGCAACTCGCATATCCTTTGCCGCTTTGCGATTTCAATATCGAAATGAAACTCGATAAAGCCGCAAAGGACTATTCGCGCGAACTCGACCTTGAAAAGGCGGAGGCGTCGCTGTCGTTTAAGGACGGCGCGACGCGTTATACGCGCAGTACTTTCGTTTCGCGCGCGCGCGATATAATCGTGTACGAGATTTCCCGAACGGGACAAAAAAATATCGATGCGGTGTTTTCTTTCGACATGCACGATAAATTCAATGCGCGTACGCCCGTTGCAGTAAGCGCAACCCCTGAAAACGAGACTAAGAAAACAGAAAATTTTTGGCTTTACTATTCTGCGCGAAGCTCGTCGGGTGCGGACTTCGGCGCGGTTGCCAAGGTAAACTTTTTTGCCGGTAAGCAAGAGATAGACGGCGATAGCATCAAGATTACGGGCGCCGAAAAGATTCTCGTCATAATTAAGCCTTTTATCGAGTCTCCGCGCGAAAAGGCATGGAAAGAGTGCAAGGCGGCGATTTCGGAAATAAAATTGCCGTACGACAAATTGCTTAAAGAGCATCAAGCGTTGCATCAGAAACTGTACGCCACCGCCGATATAGATTTTGCGGTTACCGACGGGGACGATTATGTGGACGACGCAATTTCCCGCGCAGTGCAGACGGGAGAGACCGACAGCGCGCTGTTGGAAAAATTGTGGGCATTCGGCAGATACTTGATGATTACCGGTTCGAGTCCCGACGCGCGCCCGTTTGCGCCGTACGGACTTTGGTGCGGCGATTTCAAAGCGGTAGACGCAAACATAAGTGCCGCAGGCGAGCTTCAAGCCGTTTACGATACGGCGCAGGTCGGCAATCTCAACGATTTTGCCGAAAGCGTATTTAAACTCTACGAGAATTTGTTGCAGGCGTTCAAATATAACGCGACTCGTTTATACGGATGCCGCGGAATATTCATTCCGTACACGACTTCGCCGTCTACCGGTTATCCCGGCGAAGTTTACGAGTCCATTATTCATTTCACGGGCGTCGCCGGTTGGCTCGGCAATCTTTTTTACGATTATGCGCTTTTTACCGACGACCAAAAGTTCTTAAAAAATCGCGCCTTGCCGTTCATGAAAGAAGCCGCGACGTTTTACGAGGAATTTTTCAAACTCGTAGACCTCAAATATTACGAGTCGTCGCCGTCGTATTCTCCGTTTACAACGCCCGGAAATCTCGTGGGTACGGGCGAAGAACACGCAATAGCGAAAAACGCCACAGTCGACTTTGCCATTGCGCGCAATCTTTTGAAAAACCTTATAGAGGGAAGGACCGCCGCGTCGATGAACAAAGCGGATATAATAAAATGGGAAGACATGCTTAAAAAGATACCGCCGTATAAAGTGAATGCGGACGGAACGGTAAGCGAGTTTATCGACGACCGCTGTACCGATAATGCGACTGCGCCGTCGCTTGCCATGTTTTATCCCGTGTATCCCGATTATCGTTTGCACGATAACGCCGAACTTATGAAAGCGTTCGGTGCTACGGCCCGCAAAAAAAGCGTTGTCGCGCGTGAAAATATGACTGCGTCCGACATTGCGCGTTATGCGGATATTTTTGCCCGTCTCGGCGACGGCGACGGCGTATACGAACAGCTCAATGCGCTTGTACGCGGCATGGCTATGGGCAATCTCATGTTTGCCGCGGACGACTGGCGCGGCATGGGCAGCGGCAGACGCGCCATTTGGGCGCAACCCGTTCCGTACGTAAATATCATTGCGGCCGGCGCGTTGCAGGAATCGCTCGTTCAATCCACGCACGATACCGTGCACTTGCTTCCCGCGCCGTGCTCGGCTACCGAGAAAGGCTCGCTCAGCGGTTTTCAAACGCGCGCGGGTGTGGAAGTCGGAATGGAATGGGACGTGTCGAAAGGTACGCTCGTGGCAAAGCTCAAAGCTAAGCGCGCGACGGTCATAGACGTGCAGCTGCCGAAGACGGCTAAAATGCCGAAGAAAATCGACGCGCAAAAGTTCGACGATACGCGCGGATTGGTAATAGGATTAAAACTTGCCGCAAACCGTCCCGTCGTTATCGACGTCAGGTTTTAATGTTTGATAATCAAAAAACGCTTACCGACTTATATGCGGTAAGCGTTTTTTGTTTTTAATCAAGCAATGTTTTAACGAGGTCGTCCATGTCGTAAATTGCGGGCGGACGTCCGATACAAAAATCCGCCGCTTTGAATGCGCCTGCCGCAAAGAGACGGCGGGAACGCGCCGAATGCGAAACGGTGATTATCTCGTCGTCGCCGTAAAAGCCTATTTCGTGTTCGCCGACGACGCCGCCGCCGCGTACCGACGTTATGCCGAGCGTGCCTCGCTCGCGCTTGGCGTTGCGGTTTACTATTTGTTGGGACTTGGGCGCAAGAGCGTCTGCGAGAAGAAGAGCCGTGCCCGACGGGCTGTCCGCTTTTTGATTGTGATGTTTTTCGACTATTTCTATATCGAACGCGTCGCCGAGAACGGCTTGCGCGGCTATCGCCGCCGCTTTTACCGCGGCGATGCCGACGCTCATGTTGGCGGAACGGAAAACGGGTACGACCGCGGACAGAACGGATATTTTTCGAAGTTCGCAATCGGTATAACCTGTCGTTGCGATTATCGCAGGAACATTGTTTTTTTTAGCGAGCGTAATAACATCGTCAAGAGTTTGCGGTCTTGAAAAATCGATAACGACATCATAATCTGCGGTTACGCTTTTTGCGTCCGCGAAAACGGGGAAGTCTCCGCCGCTTACAGCGTCCAGTCCGCCGGAAACGGTGTAACCGTAAGCAGGCGCGACCTCTGTCAGCATTTTTCCCATTTTGCCGTTGATGCCGACGATAAACGCTTTTTTCATGCGATAATTCCCGCCTTAATCATTTCGGCTTTGAGCTTTTCCGCATGTTCGGGTTCAAGCTCGGTCAGTGGCAGTCGGGGCGCGCCGACGTCTATTCCGATGAACTGCATGGCTTTTTTAACGGGTATGGGGTTTACTTCGATAAACAGTGCGTGAATCATTTCGGCAAGACGGAACTGCAATGCGCGCGCCTTTTCGAATTTGTTTTCAAAACAAAGCTTGCAAAGCTCGCTCATCTGTTTGGGCGCGGGGTTTGCCGCGACGGATATTGTACCGAGACTGCCGAGCGCGATAGCCATGGTGGTAAGGCTGTCGTCGCCGCAGTAAAGGTCGAGTCCCACGTCGTAACAAACGTGCGCCGCGTCTTGAAATTGGTCTATGTCGCCGCTCGCTTCCTTAACGCCGACAACGCCGATTTTTTTAAGTTCTGCAAGCGTTTGCGGCGCTATATTGACGCAAGTGCGCGTCGGCACATTATAAGCGAGCACGGGTATTCCCGCCGCTTTTACGACGGCTTTGTAATGCTCGACTATGCCTTTTTGCGTGCATTTATTATAATACGGAGTAACTACGAGCACGCCGTCCGCGCCGTAACTTTTTGCCGCGGCGGCTTTTTCCGCCGCCGCCGCCGTGCTGTTGCTTCCGGCACCGACAATTACGGGCACTCTGCCTTTTACGTGCGCAACAATAAACTCCGTAGCCTTTTTGTACTCGGCGGGGGAGACGGTGGGCGGTTCGCCTGTCGTGCCGAATGGCAACAGCGCGGATATTCCGCCGTCTATAAGATGTTCTATGTACCTGTCCAAAACGGCGTAATCTATCTCGCCGTCCTTGCCGAACGGCGTAACCATGGCCGCTCCGCAACCTTTAAAAAGAGACATGATATTTCCTCTCGTATATTTTTATGCCGACGCGAATAAAAACGCGCCTTTTGTTTTAACTGCTTTCGCGCGAGTTTAAAAGTTCGGCTATCTGGACGGTGTTCGAAGCCGCGCCCTTTCGTATGTTGTCTGCAACCACCCATATGTTAAGTCCGCTCTCAACCGAAAAGTCTTGCCGCACGCGTCCTACGTAAACATCGTCGGTGCCTTCCGCATCAAGCGGCATGGGGTATACGTTGTTTTTTACGTCGTCCACAAGGACGATTCCCGGCGCGTCTTTAAGAACGCGTAGCGCGCTTTCGCGGCTGACGGGTTTGCGGAATTCTATATTTATGCTTTCGCTGTGTCCGTATACGACGGGCACGCGCGCAGTAGTAGCCGTTATTTTCAACGAATCGTCGCCCAAAATTTTGCGCGTTTCGTTGACCATTTTAAGTTCTTCGTAAGTGTATCCGTCGTCGTCGAACACGTCGATATGCGGAATTATATTATATGCGATGGGGTGCGGAAACTTTTTTGGCGCAATGCCCGATATACCGTCTCTGAGGTCGTCAATACCTTGCCGCCCCGCGCCCGATACTGCCTGATAAGTGGAGTATACGATGCGTTTGATACCGAACGCGTCGTGAAGCGGCTTTAACGCGACGACCGCTTGAATAGTCGAGCAGTTGGGGTTTGCGATTATTCCGCGATGGGCGAACGCCGCCTGCGGGTTTACTTCGGGTACGACGAGCGGAACGGATTTATCCATGCGCCAGCACTTTGAGTTGTCGATTGCGACTGCGCCGCACTCGGCGAATACGGGCGCGAATTCGCGCGAAACGTCGCTTCCGGCAGAGAACAGCGCGTATTTTACGTTTGATTTTTTTACGTTTTCGACATTAAGCTCTTCGACGGTTATCTTTTTGCCGCAAAACTCGACCACCGCGCCCGCGCTCCGTTTGGACGCGAACAGTCGAAGTTCGTTTACGGGGAATTTGCGCTCTTCGAGCACGTTCAGCATCATGCGACCGACAAGCCCCGTCGCGCCGACTACCGCTACCTTGTATTTCATACATTGCCTCCGTCAGCATACCGTTCCAAGGTATTTTTCGATAAATTCCTCGGCGTACCGCTCACTGGTAAACTTCAAATCCTCTCTGCCGTTTTTGAACATACGCAGGGACTGGATTTTCCTGCAATCATTAAGCTCATAAACATTGGAAAACTGCTCTTTACGCTTAATGAGCACAGATAAGCTGTTTGGCGCAGAGCCGAAGTCTCCTGTTTCAAAGTGGGAAATTCCCCGCAAAATATCCTTGGTCTTATCCATCAGTTCCCAGGCATCCCTTATATGGCTATATACAAAGCTGCATGCGTAAAATGTAAGCTGTATGACTGTTTTCTTGTGCTCAAACTTGGGGCGTCCGTCAGAGGAATCCCAGGCAGCCTGATGGCATTTCCTTTTAAGTTCATATACTGCCTGTTCGGAGAGAGCCCGTCCTTCCGTCTGGAGAAAAATCTGCTCAAGAATGTCCGCATAGTTTAGTGTCAGGCATTGAAAATCCTGCCGATATTTTTTCATCTGTTCCTTATAATCCTCTGCCCCCTTGTCGGCTGGCTCCTGTGGAATGAGATTTTTAATCACATCATTCACATTTATGGAAAAGTGGTAAGTATCTACAAAATAAGAAACTATCCGACATATAAAGGTGGGGTGCTGAAAATGAATCTGCTGCAGGATGTCTTGATTAGAAAGCTTCAGCCCCATATCCGTAATGAGGTAAATATTGAAGGGCACTCCTATGAGA
>CATLGX010000055.1 GCA_949948785.1 uncultured Christensenella sp.
CAATTTTTGATAATAATATGTTCATTTGTAGCAATTTCATATAATGAAAAAAATACAATATTAGATAAGAAAGTGCTATGTAAAATATGACTTGTTTTCATAGATATTTTGTTATTTTTCATCTTTTTCCTATCAACCGGGTGCAAAAGATAGTTTGACCGGGAAAGATGGCTGTGTGAAAATATATCTAACAAGTAAAGTCGACTACTTGATGAGAAAACAAATGTTTTAAACGGATTCTAGCAGGATTAGTGAGGATATCAAAATGGATGAAAAATTAGTGGAGAAATCGATGCAGATCATCATTTCATCGGGGGAAGCACGTGATTTTTGCATGAAGGCGCTGGAACAGGCGGAAGAGGGGAATTATGAGAAGGCGGCAGAACTTCACGCGGAGGCGAAAAACGCGGAGAGCTTTCCATAATCGGCCGCGGCGGCGGAATAGTCGCTACCGTCGGCGAAATGGCGCTTAACGGCGGCAACGTTTATCTGTACGGGGAAACGCCTGCGAAAGGTTTCGTCCAAACAGTCAACGGCACTGTAATTACGGCGGAAAACTGCGACTTGACAATGGAAAACGGTGCGGGCGTAAATAAGTCGGGAAGAGCGATAACCGCCGAAGAGGGCGATGAGACATTTACCGTTACGAATTCTGCAAAGGTCGTGTTTAAAAACTGCGACGTGCCCGTTGCGTGCTGGGGCGCCAAAACCGGCGCGTTCGCAAAACTCGTAAACGACGGCTTGATAATAATAGATACGTATAAGGTAGGTTTTGCGCAGTGGGAGCTTAACAGTTGGCAGATAAAACTGCAAGTGGAAAACAACGGCGAAGTGCGCACGACAAATCAAGTCGCTTAAACAAAATATAACGCATTAAAAAACCGAGGTGAGAGAAAACCTCGGTTTTGTCGTTTCTGTGAAAAAGACGGCTATTCGTTTATAATGTTGATTCCGCTGTCGCGGTATGCCTGTAATCGCTTGTCGTCCGCGTCGGTTACTATGCAGTCGTACGCGTCAAGAGGGAGAACGCGGTGCGCGGCGTTGACGGTAAACTTGTTTTCGGTAGCGACGAGAAGTTTGTATCTGCTCTTAGACAGCGCGACCTGTTTGAGCTGTGCGGTTTCCAAAGACAGTTCGTTTGCGCAAACGCCGTCGATGCCCGCGCACGACGAAAGCATGAGGTCTATATTGAACATATCGAGCGTGCGTATAGTCAGGGAACCCATGATGGCGCTCGTGTTGGCGTTTACCGTGCCGCCGGGGATAATAAGCTGAATATCGGGCTTTTGCGACAGCGCGAGCGCAACTTGCAACCCGTTGGTTATTACGGTTTTGTTGGAAAAATCGAGCTTTTTGGCGAGCGCGAGACAGGTGGAAGAGTTGTCTATGAATACGGTATTAAACGCCGCAAACGGCGAAAGATGTTTTATCGCAATATCGGCGCAGTGGTTTTTGGACTCCGCGTCTTTTTCGGCGCGGGCGAAAATAGAAACTTCTCCTACGCCTTCGAGCAGAATAGCGCCGCCGTGATAACGCGCGACAAGCCCCGCTTCCTGCATTTCTGTAAGGTCGCGGCGCACGGTGGACTCGCTGGCAAACAGCGCTTTTGACAGTTCGCCAATGGTAGCCTTTTTGTGCACTTTCAGATATTCTATGATTTGAGAAGCTCTTTCGTTTACAAACATAAATGCGTTTCCCGTACGTAAAGTTCCGTACTCGTTTAATTATATCATGCGGACGCGCGTTCTGTCAAGCGATAGAATTTTCGGCGGCGCCGCGCACGACAATGTGGCAATTTGTGCAAAAAAACATCATGATTATGCAAAAGACTTGTCTTACGCGCGCGAATATGTTATAATGTCCGCAAAATAAATAAGATAGGAGAAAATGACAGTGGGAAAGGCAAATGCGAGTTTGTTTGATAAGCCCTTGTTCTCTACCAAGGTCAAATCGGCAAACGTCAAGTTCAAAGAAATGCTGTTCGGTTACTTCCTCGGTCCGTTCGGCGCGCTTCTTGCGAGCGGCATTTTTACGAGCTTTCTGAACAGATATTGGACGGATATTCTGTTTGCGGATTATCGCGTAATGAACGCGAGCGGCGAGCTTGTACTGCCGAGCAGCAGTTCGATAGGATTGTTCCTTACGCTGTTGCCGTTGCTGGCCGCTATACTTATAGTTGCGGGCAATTTGGTCGCGGGGCAGATTATCGAGCGAACAAAGAGCAAAGCAGGCAAGGCGAGGCCGTGGATATTGCTTTCGTCGGTGCTTCTCGGCGTATCGTGCGTTTTGATGTTCGTCATACCGATGGGCAACGGACAGGATACTCCCGTACTTACTATGGTGCTGACGGCGATAGCGTACAACTTGTATTATTCGGTATGTTATCCGCTTTATAACACGGCAAACAGCACGCTCATTCCAGTCTCCACGCGAAACAGCAATCAGCGCGGACTTCTCGCGTCGTTCGCAAACTTTGCCGGCGTAGGCGTTATGGGTTTCGGCGGCATGATATTCCCCATGATAATTTCGTGGTTTATGGGCGGCTGGGATACGCCCAGCAAAAACGCATGGACCGTAGCGTTTATCATAGTCGGCGTGTTCACGTTCGTCATGATACTCTTGCAGTACTACTTTACGCGCGAGCGCGTAACAGAAGAGGCGTTAAAGAGCGGAACGAGCGCGGCGACGGCTAAGATTCCCATTAAAAAACAGCTTAAAGCTGTCGCAACCGAAAAATACTGGTGGCTTGTAATTATATTCTACCTCGTATTCCAGTTCTCGGGTGCGTTTAAAAACCTTTCCATTACATATTTCTGCAAAGACCAATTCGCTTCGACCGCGCTCGGACAGGACGGCGCAATGTCCATTATAAACATTCTCGGCGCTATTCCCATGGCGGCGGCAATGGCGTTTATATGGATACTGTCCGCAAAGTTCGGAAAGCGCATCGTCTGTCTTATAGGTTGCACTATCGCGGCGGGCGGCGGCGTAATCGCAGGCATAATGCCCGACAATATTTATACGGTAAGCGTCGGCGTCGCGCTTAAAAGTTTCGGCTCCGCGCCCGCTTGCTATATGATACTCGCGTTGATTGCCGACGTACTCGACCATATAGAGGCAAAGAACGGCTATCGGTGCGACGGATTTACGATGTCGGTTTACTCGTCGCTCATGGCGGCGTCAACGCCGGTTGCGACAGGCATATTCAACGCTATAAGCAACGGCGGCGGCAATAAGACCGCAAACACCATCAGTTATATATGGATAGAAACGGTCGCGTATGCCGTTTGTACCGTAATCATGGTGTTCTTCATTGTCGAAAAATACCTTAAATCGGACAGAAAGATAACGCTCGCGCGTCAAAAAGCGGAAGCGAAAGCGGCAGGCGTCGCTTGGGTCAATCCCGAAGAACGTCTGCGTCTCGAACAAGAGGAAGCCGACCGCGTAGCGGAAGATGCGCGCATAGCCGAGCTTAAAGTCAAGTGCGAGAAAAACGGACTTGATTTCGCGGCGGAAGAAGCCAAGTATCAAGAGGCGCTTGCCGCCAAGAAAGAGGCAAAGCGCGTCAAGGACGAGGCGGCAAAAGCCGCGCGCGAAAAGAAGGCGTACGACAAAGAGCAAGCCCGTATCTCGGCGCTCAAAGCCAAGTGCGAGAAAAACGGACTTGATTTCGATGCAGAAGAGCAAAAACGTCTCGACGCGATAGAATCCAAGAAACAGGCTAAACTGAAAAAAGAGCAAAAGCTCGAAGCCGATTACTTGAAATATTTGGAAGCTCGCGCTCAAAAGACGGGCATACCCGTTCCTCCGTTGGACGAAGAAAGCGCAGATACTGCGGACACGGCGGAAAACGTCGCAACCGCGTCGCCCGTAATCGATGAAGCGGAAGAGCAACAGCCCGCAGTCGAAGCCGTTGTCGCCGTCGATAGCGAAAGGGAAGAACAAGCCGAAGAAACGGAAAATAAGGAATAAATTTGATATTATTCTCCGTACACAATACCGATACTTTTTGGGTCTCCGAATAAGTTTTCACGTCTGTTCTTGTAACCGCAAGATTCGCGCGGCATAAAAAGTAAGCCGAGCGTCGCGCAGTTTCGTCAGGTCGTATCACTTAATCGGCGTCTCCTTTTGGTAGAAAACAGACACGGGGTACGAGCGCATTGGGCGTTCGTATCCCGTTGCGCTATAAAATATTAAGTCGGCAATTGCTATTGTAGAGGACGACGAATCCGATTACATTGCGTTCAAAAACGCATAGAGCGTTTCGGAGCCGAAATTGCATCGGTTTCGCAGTGGACAGATTTTCTGCCGCGGATATGCTGTAAACCTATTTACGATAATCTTCATGGATATTGCGCGTCCCGGTGCGGACGGGTTTGAAGTATCAAAAAAACTGCGCGAAATAGACAAAACTGTGCTGTTGATATTCGTTGCCGATATGTCGCGGTTTGCTGTAAGCGGCTACGAAGTAGGGGCGTTCGATTTTATTGTCAATCCCATAAAGTACGGAAACTTCAAAATCAAACTTCCGCGCGCAATTTGATTATTTATTCATTAAACAGTCATTATAATGCGCGCTATTGAATTACACGGTTCGTTGTGATAAAATATCGGACAGAATATGAAATATTATTTTGCGATTGATATAGCCGTGTCGAGTAGTCGACATATAGCGGAGCGTAATGAAAACGGGGGATTTATGTTTTGCCGTTCCGAACAGAATGCGATACCGCATAAAACTGCGCGGCGATTATGATTTACGATTTTAACGGCGGGTGGCACTGTCGAAGCGTACCGTGTGGCGAGTGGCGAGAAGTAGTTTTGCCGCACGACGCTATGCGCGAAAGTACTCGCACGGAAAGCGTCGGCACGCCCGAAATCGGTTGGTTTTCGGGCGGCGACGTCGAGTATAAAAAAACGTTTAAACGTCCGAACGGCGAAGTTTTCGCTTTGGAGTTCGAGGGCGTTTATAAAGACGCCGAAGTGTATGTAAACGGCGTTTTTGCGGGCGGCAACGACTATGGCTATATAGGTTTTTACATTGACGTTTCAAAGTATTTGAAAGACGGCGAAAACGAGATAAGTGTGGTTGCGAAAAACTCGGACCAGCCGAATTCGAGGTGGTACACGGGCACCGGCATATACCGTCCCGTGCGCCTTTTCGCATTGCCCGAAAAACACATATTGCCGAGCGGTGTCAAAGTGCGTACCGTCAGCGTTTCGCCTGCCGCCGTCGCGGTATCCGTCGCGACTTCCGACGGCGGCATCGCTAACGTCGTTATAGAAGACGAAAACGGACGCGTTGTTGCGAGCGGAACTGTCGACGGCACGGCGGAATTCGAAATCGCCGAGGCGCGGCTTTGGAGCGTCGACAGTCCGAGGCTTTATACTTGCCGCGCCGAGTATTGCGACGACGAACGCGCAGTCAAGTTCGGAATCAGGACTGTCGCTTGCGATTATGAACGCGGTTTTACTTTAAACGGAGAGCGCGTCGTTTTGCGCGGTGCGTGCATTCACCACGATAACGGAATACTCGGCGCGATGTGCTTTGCCGAGTCCGAAGAGCGCAAAATTGAACTGCTTAAAAAGGCGGGATATAACGCGGTGCGGTCGGCGCACAATCCTTGTTCGAAAGCGCTTTTGGACGCATGCGACAGACAGGGTATGCTCGTTCTCGACGAGTATGCCGACATGTGGTATATCCGCAAGACCAAATACGACTATGCGTCGCATGCCGAACAAAATTGCGAACGCGACGTCGCCGCAATGGTCGAAAAGGATTACAACCACCCGTCGGTTGTCATGTATTCGCTCGGAAACGAAGTCGCCGAAACGAGCGAAGAGCGCGGCGTGAAAATGCTCGCGCGTATGGTCGACGCTATAAAGTCGCGCGACGACAGACCCGTTACGGTGGGCGTGAACCCGTTTTTCAATTATCTGTATTCGCTCGGATTCGGGCAGTACAGCGACAAAAAGGCGGAAAAAGGAAGCAACAAAAAAGTCGGCAGCGAGTTTTTCAACATGCTCGCGGGCAAGTTGGGCGCGGGATTTATGAAAACAGTGGCAAAGCTCGGCGGTTGCGACAGACGCACTCGCGCCGCGTACGCGCTTCTCGACGTTGCCGGGTACAACTACGGTATCAAGCGGTACGCGCGCGACCTCGAAAAATACCCGCGGCGCGTGATACTCGGCAGCGAGACGTTTTGCGCCGACGCTTACGCGTTTTGGGAAATCGCAAAGCGCGAGCATCGTGTTATCGGAGATTTCGTGTGGGCTGGCATGGACTATATCGGCGAAATAGGCGTAGGCGCATGGGAGCGTACAGACTATGCGCCCGTCCGCGCGCCCGCGTTCGGATGGATGACGGCGGGAAGCGGCAGACTCGACCTTGTCGGCAACGAACTCGGCGAAGCGGCGTACACGCGCGTCGCGTTTGAAATCGAAGTGCGCCCGAAAATAGCGGTTTCGCCCGTGTCGCGCGACCGTAAGCACACGCCGTCGGCATGGAAATTTTCCGACGCTTTGGAAAGTTGGAGCTGGGGGAAAGATAACGACGGAGTTAAAACGCGCGTGGAGGTGTATTCGCGCGCACATGTAGTAGAACTTTTGATAAACGGCAAATCCGCAGGAAAAAAGAAATTCGAAAAGAACTGCCATTTTTGTTTCGACGTTAAATACGAGCGCGGCGAAGTAACGGCAATCGAGCGCGACGGTTGCGGCAAAGAACTCGCTCGAACGTCGTTACGTTCCGCGGGAGACGATACCGTGATAACGCTCGCGGCGGAAAAAAAGCGCGCGGACGACGGCGTTTACTACATCGGCATAAGTTATACCGACGGCGCGGGCGTGTGGAAACCGTGCGAGAACGGCAGACTGCGCGCGACGGTTTTCGGCGGCGAACGAATTGCGTTAGGCTGCGCGCGCCCGTTCAATCCCGAAGGCTTTACGGATTGCGAGACCGAAACGTATTACGGCAGGGCGCTCTGTATCGTTCGCGGCGGCGCAGGTACGCGCGTTGCGGTTTCCGACGGAATTCGTTCGGCGGAAATCGTTTTGAGCGAATAGCTCATTGCATTGATTGTTTATTCATAAAACGGTCATTATATCCGCAGCTATTGAATTGTGCGGTTGAGTGTGATAGAATATTCGACAGAATGAAGCATTATCTTGCGATTGATATCGGCGCGTCGAGCGGTCGACATATAGTGGGGCATGAAGCGAACGGACAGCTCGTAACCGATGAAGTTTACCGTTTCGGCAACGGCGTAAAGCGCGAGGGCGGACGGCTCGTCTGGGACGTGGAAGCGCTGTTTTCAGAAGTGGTAAACGGCATTAAAGCGGCGTTTGCGCGCTACCGCGATATCGAGAGCATAGCCATTGATACATGGGGCGTGGATTACGTGCTGTTTAAGGGCGAAAAAGAGGTTTTGCCGTGCTATGCGTACCGCGACAGAGCATCTGACGGCGCAATTGCCGAGGTGCACGATATAGTGCCGTTTTCGGAGTTGTACGCGCGCACGGGAATACAGTTTCAGCCGTTCAATACAATATATCGGCTTTATGACGATTTAAAGCGCGGGCGGCTTTTCGGCGTAACAGATTTTTTGATGATGCCCGAATACCTGTCGTACAGACTTACGGGCGTTAAAAAGAGAGAATATACCGACGCGACGACTACGGGACTTATAAACGCCGCGACAGGCGAGTGGGACGGAGATACGGTAAACGCGCTTAAACTTCCCGAAATTTTATTCCGCGCGCCGATTTGTAAGCCGGGCGAATATGTAGGTGTGTTGAAAAGCGATATAGCGGCGACGGTGGGCGGAAACGCGAGCGTCGTTTTGTGCGCTTCGCACGATACGGCGAGTGCCGTCGAGGGCATACCGATGACGGGTAACGAACCGTACGTTTCGTCGGGTACATGGTCGCTTTTGGGCGTTAAACGGAACGCCCCGCTCCCCGACGAAAAAAGCCGTGCCGCAAACTACACCAACGAGGGCGGCGCAGGATATATTCGCTATCAAAAAAACATCATGGGCATGTGGGTTGTAAACGAGCTTAAACGCGAACTTTGCCCCGATAAACCGTTTTCGGATATAGTTTGCGAAGCGGAAAAAAGCGGATTTTCGCATATTGCCGACGTCAATGCCGACGCATTTCTTTCGCCCGACAGCATGAAATCGGCGTTCGACGGCGCGCTCTCGGTCAAGCCGAAAAGCGTCGGCGATTATTTTAATTGCGCGTTTCTCAGTCTCGCGCAAAGCTATAAAAACGCCGTTGATGAGTTGGAACGCAATACGGGCAAAAAATACGGCGCGCTGTACATTGTGGGCGGCGGCGCGAAAAACGAATATCTCAACGAGCTGACGCGCCGAGCGACGGGTAAACGCGTTATCGCGCTTCCGATAGAGGCTACGGCTATCGGAAATTTGAAAATTCAGATGTTGAAAAGCAAGGAGGCTTCGGGTATACGATGATTGACGATTATATTAAAGACAGCTACGGCAAATTCGGAGTAGACGTCGATAGAGCAATCGGAAAGGCGGGAGAAATCCCCGTGTCTATACATTGTTGGCAGGGCGACGACGTTATAGGTTTCGACGGAAGCGGAAGTCTCGGCGACGGGCTTGCGACTACGGGTAACTATCCCGCGCGTGCGCGGACTTTCGAGGAGCTTAAAGCCGACATACGTTTTGCGTTCTCGCTTATTCCGGGCAAGAAACGGCTCAATCTTCATGCGTGTTATGCCGTGCTCGGCGCAGACAAGGGCAAAATCGACCGCGACAAATATACGAAAAAATACTTCGAGTCGTGGGTGGAGTTCGCAAAGGAATTAAAGCTGGACGGCATAGATTTCAATCCGACGTTTTTTTCGCACCCCATGATGAAAAACGGACTGTCGCTTTCGTCGCCGGACGAGAACGTGCGTAAGTTCTGGGTGGAACACGGCAAGGCGTGTCTGAAAATCACAGAGTACCTTGCGAGCGAAATGGGAACGCCGTCGCTTATGAATATATGGGTGCCCGACGGCATGAAAGACGTACCCGCCGACCGTCTGACGCCGCGGCTCAGGCTGAAAAAATCACTCGACGAGATTTTGGCGCAACCGTATGACAGAAAAAAGGTTATCGTATCGGTAGAGAGTAAGGTCTTTGCCGTCGGAATCGAAAGCTATACCGTCGGCAGTAACGAGTTTTATCAAAATTATGCCGCAAAGAACGGAATTTGCTGTTTGCTCGATAACGGGCATTATCATCCGCTCGAATACGTAAGCGATAAGATACCCGCGCTTCTCGCGTTTTACGACAAAGTTGCGCTTCACGTTACGCGCGGCGTGAGGTGGGATAGCGACCACGTTGTTCTTCTCGAAGACGAACTAAAAGAAATTGCGAAAGAAATAGTGCGGAACGATGCGGTCGATAAGGTTATGATTGGACTCGATTATTTCGACGCGAGCATTAACCGCATCGCCGCATGGGTAATCGGCGCGCGCAATATGCGAAAGGCTCTTTTGTATGCTTTGCTTCAACCGAACGCAAAGATGAAAGAACTTCAAGACGACGCGCGGTTCACGGAATTGATGTGGCTCGGAGAAGAAGTAAAAACTCTTCCGTTCGGCAAAGTTTGGGAAAGTTATCTCGAAATCGAAAATATGCCGGGCGCGGAGTGGCTTGACGCCGTAAAGCAATACGAAGCAAAGATTATCAAGGAGAGAATATAATGTCGATAAAACCGATTGCCGTAAATGCCGCATGTAATGATATACTCGAAGCGCCGTTCGTTGCGGAAATGCGCGCGACGTGCGCAAATATGTACCGTCTCGGTTGGGACGAGC
>CATLGX010000056.1 GCA_949948785.1 uncultured Christensenella sp.
CAAGCCCCAAGCGCACACGCCCGACGACTGCAACGAAAATATTCCCGCCATAACCCCGAAAAACACGATTGCTTTTACCTGCGCCGACTTGGACTCGGCGAACCATACGGCAAGCAGACACCCGACGGCCGGCGAAGCAATATACAGCGGATAAAGATTGTCGTAGCCTGCGGGCGTTACGACTTCCAAAAGCGATGTAAGCCCGCACGCGAGTATCACGCCCGCGAACCACATCGAAAGCGAATTTTTTGCGATTACGGCGCTGAACAGAACCGCCGAACCGAATGCGAAAAGCACGGTAGGCGCGGCAATCTTGCGCACAGGCGCGGCAATTACGTCAGTACCCGCAAGTACGAGAATCACACCCGCCGCAATGAGTAGCGCGCCCATTACGATGTTGCTGAGATATTTCTGCTTTTTTCCGAGCGGCAAAACCTCAGTCGTCCCATCTGTCTTCATATATCTCGTCCTCGCAGGCTTTTACGTTATTTTCGGGCTTTGTATCCGTCGCTTCCGTACGAGAAATTTCGTCTTGCGCAAGCGCCTCTTCCTGCGCAAGCCGATTACGCTCTTTTTCCGCGGTGTCCTCGGCTTTGCCGCCGCTGTCGTCGGACGAAGATAAAGCATCGTCGGCGCTTACGCGGACAGCCACGCCGTTATTGTCTACAATAACCTCGTCGCCGCTTTGCTTATGTCTGTCTTTCCAAAACTTAATTCCCGGCATGGGGTGTGCGAGCTTGGTCTTTTCGTATTCGAAATAGCTTTCGTCGAGCTTATCTTTTCGTACGAATATAAAAATCTTTTTACCCGCTTTTTTCGCCCGCACTATGTGCGCGATTATATACGCTACGCCAAACAAAATCAACAGTATGCTTACAAGCTGACTTACCCGCAATCCGCCGACGTCGGGCAATTCGCCGTTTCCGTCAGCGGTGGGCGGCACCAACCAAAGGCTGTCGGAGCGCATGCCCTCTATCCATGACCTGCCTATGCCGTAATATATGCAATAGCACGCGAATACGAAACCGTCAAAGCTCTTAAACTTGCCGCTGTACAAAAAGAAAAGTATTCCGAACCCGACGAGGTTCCACATTGACTCGTAAAAGAACGTCGCATAATACCAATTCCCGCCTTTCTCGATAGCGAAAGGAAACCACATTTTGGACGGGTCGGTTATAAGATAGCCGTGAGCTTCTTGATTTGCGAAGTTGCCCCACCTGCCTATCGACTGACCGAGTATTATAAATACAAAACCGAGGTCGCAAAGCTGCATAAACGATACGCGCTTATCCTCGGGGTTTTTCTTGCGTTTTTTGAAAAGCGACAGCAAAAACGCGCCGATGACCGCGCCTATAAGTCCGCCGTAAATCGCGAGACCTTTCAGCCCGTTGTCGTCCGCGCCTATAAATTTAAGGAAAGTCCATTCACCGCCGTCGATAAGGTCGAAAATTACATAGTAAATGCGCGCGAAAACTATTGCGAGCGGCAGACAGAATAAAATTATGTCTACAACTATATCGCCCTGCAACCCTCTGTGTTTGGCTGTAAAATACGCCGCTACCACACACAATACTATTGCGGAGGCTATAATAAATCCGTACCAATTCATAGCACGATTATATACCTTACCGCACGCCTTTGTCAAGCGGTTACGGCAAAGCTACGGCGCAACCGCGATAATTTGCGGCAGCGGTTTATACGTATTGGAACGAATCTTTACGCGCTTGCAAAATTTACCGCCGCGATAATATTTCAAATAAGTTTCGCTCTTATATCCGTCTTTTCCGCCCGAAACGAGAAGTCTGTCGCCCTTAACCGCGCTTTCGTCGAAATACTTGCGTTCTACATCGGTAATCTCGGACTCGACGTACGGAATGGTCGCCACGACTGCGCTTTCCGTTACTATATCGAATTCGCACGGCGCGCCGTAAACATTAACCGTCGCTTTGCCGCCGCCAGCTTTGACAGAAAAATAAACCGAATCGCCCGTGCCGTTTCTCAACACCATATCGCTCGCCGAACTAATCATGGCATCCAAGCCCGGCGGACAGTACGACGGGCATATAGAGTGAGAATTGGCAGACGCGGCAAGCCCCGCGGTAAGCGCGGCATTGTAAACGGCGGTTGAGGCTTGACAAGCTCCGCCGCCTACTCCGTCGACATACTTTCCGTCAACTATTATTTTTGCCGTTTTAAAACCGTTTTCCTGCGTTCTCTCGCCGACTACCGAGTTGAACGAAAGCGCGCACCCGTTTTCTATGACCGCGCCGTCGAACTTTTTAACTGCGGTAACGACGTTGTGCGCACGCGCATTGGAAGAAGTCGAAAAATCGGTAGTGTACGAAGACCGCAACGTAACGCGCTCTCTCAGCTCTGCGGCGCGCACGTTGGGCTCTATATTTACGGTGTATGTTTTTACTGTGCGTTCGCCGCCGAAAAATTTAAGACTGTAATACAGCCCGCCGTACAGCTTGTCCTCGTCCAACTTTCGACCGCTTTTTTCTCCTATAATACGGCAACCGCCGTTTTCACAAACTACCCTTGCGTCCTCGGCGGGAATATACAGCTGTTTCGCAACTGCGTCCGCAGTGAATTTCAAGCGCGGAAAACATATCAACAGCGCCGTCTTATAGCTCGCGCCTTTTTGTATGGCGGCGTCCACAAGTTCTATTTTTCGCTCGAACGGGGCGTTAATGCGGCGTTTTTCTATTTCTTCGGCTACGGTAAAATCGGACGGAGTAATCGGTTCGTCCGTATAAGTAAATATCTTGCCGCCTGCGTTTATCGATACTTTTATCGGTTCGTCCGCAACGCAATCGATTGCGGTCGGTGCGTTCGTCGGCATATTCGGCGACGACGGAGCGTCCGCGACGCTTGAAAAAAGCGCAAGCGGCAACGCCGCAAGTATGGAAATCATTATATTACCGATACCCATGACTAAGCATAGTATGTCGAATAATAGCGAAAATATTAAATTTTCGGCATTTTGATTTTACCGATAGTTATTCTTGCACAATCACGCGAGGCAGCCTGTCAGCCATTTTTCTGAGCCACACGGAATTATTGTTGTTCTTGTTTATAACGCATTCTCGCCACAAAAACTCCAATGCCGCCGAAATCGCCTCTCCCTCGAATCCCATATCTGCAAGGTCCTTGCCGGATATTTTGAGCGACCGCTTTAATATAGGCACGCCTTCGTCCGTCATTTCTTTCATAACGCGTTCGAATCGGTGCGGCAACATAGTCTCTTCCGCACTTATCATGCCGGTCGCCTGTCTGTCGGCACGAATCAGCTCCACGAGCTTATCGAGAATATCGTAATTTTTTGCAACGAACACGCGAACTTTCGCTTCGCGGGTATCGCCGCGCATGTCGTACATGTGCAACGCGCAAAGCCGAGCAACCTGTTCCGTGATGTCTTTGGGATAGCGCAAGCGATTCATTATTACGCGCGCTTGAATTTCCGAACACTTTTCGTGTCCGTGAAAGTTCCCGAAGTTTTTAAAGCTGTAAGCCTTGCCCACGTCGTGAAGCAGTGCGGCGAGTCGAAGATTAGTCATCGGCGCAACGTAACGCACGCACCTGAAAGAATGCTCCATAACGTCGTACTTATGGAACGCTTCGGGCTGAGCAAGTCCGTCGCACTCTGCAAGCTCGGGTATAAGATTTTTCCATAAATCGAGCTGTTTTAAAAGGCGCAGTCCGCGATACTGCGCGCCGTCTATACCGTTAGTCGTATCGGCGTATAATATTTTGTCGAGTTCCGTGCGCTTTCTCTCTGTGGTTATGTCGTTTAAAAGCGCGCCGTTTGCCTTAGCAGACATAGCGGTTTCGCCCTCTATTTTGAATCCGAGCTGTGCCGCGAGCCGCACGAGCCGCAAAAGTCTCAGTCCGTCAGATTCAAACACACGCTTATTGCAACCGCGAAGCAATTTCGCCTCACAGTCCTTTACACCGCCGAGCGGGTCTATTATTTCGTCGCGCTTTACGTCGTAGTATATTGCATTGCAAGTAAAATCGCGCCGAGACGCGTCGGCGTTTAAGTCGGTAGTAAAATAGACTTGCGACGGAGTATGTTCTCCGCCCTCGTTGTATACTTCAACTCTGAAAGGAGTGTATTCGAGTTTTATATCGTCGAGTACAATCTGCGCCGTACCCATGCGGTGATTGACCGTAGTCATAACGGCGCGCGGCGGCAGCTTTAAGCCTTGCGCGGGAATAGGTCCCGCAATATCCACGTCGGTACATTTATATCCGCACAGAGCATTACGCACATAGCCTCCGACGATATAAATGTTTTCGCCGAGACCGCCGATAAACTCGGCAATGCGGTTATCTATATTTATTTTCATGGCATGATTATAACACGGAAACAGACAAAACGCAAGAACTATTTATGCGCGTTTTACGACAAAACATGCAACGTCTCGGTACATACGCAAGTATTGACAACCGCTGTGTTATCGGTTATAATTATAATCATGAAAAGAAAATACGAAATAGCAGTCGTATCCAAAAACGGATACGCGCGTACCGTGCGCATGTTCGCACCCAAAACCGCCGACCGCGCGATAATATTACACGACGGACAAAACATCTTTTACGACTCCGACGCGACGTTCGGAAAAAGCTGGCGCGCGCTCGAAACGCTTAAAAGCCTTAACATAAAAAACACAGCGATAATCGGCGTGGACAGCACGGCGACGCGCAACGACGACTATCTGCCATTCCCCGCGGAAGCAGGTTTCGCCGCGCCGTGCGGCGGGAAAGCCGACGCATACGCCGATTACCTCGAAAACGGCTTACTGCCATACCTCGAAACACGCTTCGGGTTTAAAGCATATGCAATGGCAGGGTCATCGGCGGGCGCGCTCGCAACGCTGTGTTTCGCCGCACGAAACGTCGAAAAATTCAAGGCGTACGGACTATATTCCACGCCGCTTTTCGTCTCGCAATCCGCTTTCGACGATTTTTTAAACTCTGCCGATTTCCCATCCGATTGCATATACGAACTATACGTCGGAGGCAGCGAAAGAGCCGACGATGCGGAAGAAATCGCGGACTCCGCGTCCGCAATGTATGTCGCGGACGCTTATAAGCTGACTGCATCGCTCGGTAAAAGAGGCGCGGCGAACCTGCGCTTAACGGTAAAGGGCGACGGCATACACGACGAAACATGCTGGCGCGCGCCGTTTGCCCGTTTGCTGTCAGCATTTTCGGAATTGAATATATAACGTTTTACGCAAAGAAAAGCGTCGCCGTGCAACTTGCAAAGCGACGCTTTAAATTTACGGTTTTATTATTACAAGCACTATTTTATCGTATTTGAACACTTCGGTTTGTGCGGTAGGACAATGTTGCGCCACAATCGATTTGATTGTCGAGGAGAGTAACGAGTCGGACATCGTGCAACGCTCTTCGAACCGAAACTCTATCGACTGATATTTTACGTTATAATATTCTGCGATGCCCGTTCCGGGGATGCGAACGATTTTGTTCTTTTCGAGCGAATCGGCAAACGCGGAGACAATCTGTTCAACACGCGACTTTTGGTTCTCGCCCGCCGCTATTTCGCAATTGATTACTTTGCCGTTGTATTCCATATCGATGTACGGAGACAGCGGTTCGTCCGCGGTTTTTGGCGCATAAACTATTTCGCTTACGCCCCACTCGGGGTTGATTTTTTTGTACATATACGGCTCATAATGCGTGCTCTTTGCCATGTCGTCGGTAACGAACAGCCAATCGTGCAAACCGAACTCGTAGTCGGCGTACACGCCGAACACTCTCTTATGCGATACGGAATCGCCCCAAGTGCAATCCACAATATACCACTTCCCGTCTATTTGCACCTTGTTCCACGCACGCACGGTATACCCTCGATATTGCACATCAGCGCATACGCTTTACTCATGCCGTCGCACACCGCAAACGGGGCATAGACAACTCCGTCAATCTCGGTATAATAATTGCCGAATACGCCTTCGAGATAATACGCCGAATACGCTTCGCCGTTTGTATACACTTCGGTAGCAGGCGTATCGTAAGTAACCTGCCACATTATCCAGTCGTAAATCGCATGCGCCTTTTGCTTGTCGGTCATATCGTCCGATACGATTTTACGCAGTATGTCGCGCGCCATACCGTAGACTGTTTCAGCCGAAGACCCTGCGACAGGCAAAGGCTTTACGCCGTTCTGAGCCGCAAGATACAATTCGTCGCCATACGTTACGGACGCAGTGCGCGAACGCTTATCGATAGCGAAAACATAGTCGGCGTCTCTGTATTTTTGCTCGTCGTAATTTATGTGCGGAAGATTGGAATGGAGCTGAACGTTGTAACTGTATTTGTTTGAACCCGCATTGTAAGTCTGCCTGTTAGGGTTGTTTACGGTATTGACGGTCATGTCCGTATGAAGAATCGTTCCGCCGTCAGACAGCCACGCGCCGCGACCCGTATAATTCCCGCTCGTCGCGCCTATCCGAAAAGCATAGTTCCACATCTCGTCGGCTGAATATTCGAGTTTATATCCCACATAACAATCAAACTTTATGCGCGGGCTTCTCGTCGTTTTGGAACGGCTGATTACATAGTACTCGAACAGCGCTACATATTCTTCGTTCGACGTTATATAATGGTCGCGGTCATGGTATATGTTCTCTATATACGCTTTCGCCGAATACGGGAGCTGATAAAACTCGTAATATTCGCCGTACTCGCTTTCTTCGAGCAATTCGCCGTCGCCGAGCGATTTAACGCTTATCTTATAAACGGAACGCACACGTCCGCACAAATCCATCACGCTTGCCGCATCAAAGCCGTTTTCGTCGAACAAGTCCGGCGTTATATTCTTATTGTACACGTTTGCTCTGCCGTCGGGGTCGATAATTTTCACCTGCATATCGCCCTCGACTTCGGCACGGACATACACGTGCGGATACATATTATCGAAAACCACTTCGACGTTCTTCGGCACGACGCTGCCGGAACATAATACCGTTACGTAATCGCTCCCGTTAACCGTGCGCTTAACGCCGTTTACATAAAGCTCTATTTTGTGTCTGCCGGCTTGCGCCGAATACTCGTACGTCTTGTCTTTTCCGGAATATAAGGGCTTACCGTCGACGCGCCACTCTATATAATCGTCGAGATTATCCGCATTGCTTTCAATCTGCACGGAAAGCACGAGCGGACTACCCTCGTCGCATACAAGCTCGCCCTCGACAGTGCCGCTCGCCTCGACGGCATAGTACGCGCGCACCGTTACGCTGTCGTTTATGTCGAAGTCGTTCGCGCACTTAGCAGTTATCACCGTATCGCCCGCGCCGGACGGCGTGAAAGAAAAGGTCTCGTCGGCATATCTTATCGCCGTGCGCGTTCCGTCAACAAACCAATATATTCTGCCGTCCGCAACCGAACCGGTCGCATTTACACCGAACGTAACCTCCTTCGTGTTACCTACGGTCTGAACCAGTTCGCCGTCATATTCTATAATCAATCCCGACTGCGCAACGACGACGGTCATCTTATCGTTCGGCGTTTCGGGCGACGACAGCGTCAGAACCGCGCGGCCTTCGGACTTTGCCGTAAGCGTCGTACCCGAAACGTACGCGACGTCGGGGGCGGACGAGCTCACTTCATATCGGCCTATATTACTGCTGATAACATTTTTAAGGTCGTATTCGTCGCCTATCGATATATTCAATACGGATTTCGTAAATTCGGCATAATACCCGTCTAAATCGAAAAGCGTGCAACCGCTCAGCACTGTTGCGACAAAAATCGCCGCTGCCGCTATCACCGCAAAAAACACTCTCTTTCCGAAAATCTTAGAAGTCATGCACACCTCTCATATATTGTAGTACGAACAA
The DNA here is from genome assembly GCA_949948785.1 of uncultured Christensenella sp. GTDB lineage: Bacteria > Bacillota > Clostridia > Christensenellales > Pumilibacteraceae > Anaerocaecibacter. The sequence continues at coordinate 7,872 of CATLGX010000056.1, forward strand.
TGCGAAAAATCAACTTATCGGACGGAAAATACGGAATCTGCGCAGTTACCCATACCGTGTCGCCGCTTTGAACGGTGCGAATCGTGGAAATATAATATTCGGTTCGCTCGTCTGCGTCGTCGCCGTCGTAATTGTCCGCGACGTACTTCGCCACATATTCCGCCGCCGCGTTCTCTATCGCAATCAACGCCCGTTCGCGCCCGTTTTCGTTAAGCCCCGCCGACAGCGTAAATTCCGCACCGAAATCGGTATTCAAATACTGCACTTTTCCGCTCGGCATATGAACTTCGAAACTTTTGCGCGACTGTGCGGAAAACGCATGCGACACAGCCGCGCCAACCGTTTTTACTCCGTCATTACCGTTTATATAAAAATCGAAATACACGCCGTCCGCCGTATGCTTTTGCAAAGAATAGGCAAGCGACTTGTCGTAAGCAGAGCTCCCGTCGCCGGGCACACCGTCGGCGCTGAACAGTCCGGCATGGGACATGCGTTCGGCATTAGAGCCTTGCACGTGCGCTTCGCCGTCGAACACGTCGACATTGTACCAAAGTCCGTCGATTCGCACGCGGTTATAAAAGTTTCCGTTTTCGCACTCCGTTTCGCATTCTATCCCCTCCATACCGCAAAGCAAAGCAAACGCTTTCGCGGCGCCGAGGTCGCCGACTACAAGAGACGGCACGCTTTTCCCGTCGCCGAACACGCCTTCGAAAAAATCCGAAACCCCGCCCTCTACGCGCCGCTCTACGCGCCGCGTGCAAAATTGTAACCAATCGTACACCGCATGCGCTTTTTGCGCGGCGGAATAGTCCTTGCCTATTATTGCGAGAAGCGCCGAGCGCGCCGTGCCGAATACGTGCGCCGCGGCTGTCTTTTCGGCAGGCTCCGGACGCACGCCGTAAGAAACGGCGATTAAAAGCTGTTCGGTATTTTCAACTTCGACGCTCGTCTTTGCCCGCTCGATTTCGAGCTTGTAATCTTTGCCTCGAACGGATTCGCTGCCCACAAATTCGAAATGCGGAAGTGCGGCGCGAGTCTGTCTCAATTCGGAAGTTTGCGATACGTTCGGAGAATTGACGTACGGCTCGAATCCGACCGAAACAATATTCCCTTCCGCTGTCGCCTCCGCCGTAATACCGAGTTCTTTCGCCGCCGCCGATATCGCGCCGAGTATTCCGTCCTTGTTTTCCGCGGCTTCGCGCGAAAGATATCCGTCCGCCGCGCACGCTCCTACGGAGTACAGTTCGCGCACCCATTCCTCAGCCCTTCGCGCGTCTGTAATGAACGAGTTTTTGCACAAAACTTTTTCGGTCATATATTTTTCCGCAGCATACGGATATTGCTCGAACGAAAACTCTTCGCCCGCCGCATCGGCAGTTACCGTTATTCTATACGTCCGCGGCGCCGCAGAACACGGCGCAATTACGTCGCTTGCGTCGAAATAACCGCCGCCGAACAAATGCGAATACCGCAAATCGGAACTGCCGTAAACACGCCGCTGTCCGCCGAGCGCATCGGCAACGGAAACGCTTGCGGCTACGCCGCCGTCGTTCCATACGATATATATGCCGCCGTCGGACTCGTCGAATCTCACGCTCCCGTTAGGCGCGCGGTCGCCGATTGCGGTAATAACCAC
>CATLGX010000057.1 GCA_949948785.1 uncultured Christensenella sp.
TATAAGACTCTCGGCAACGATAAGGAATTCTTTGCGCTCAATCCCACGCAGAGCATAAATTACGTTTCCGCGCATGACAATTCGGCTCTGTGGGATAAGCTCAATGCGTCCGTCAACGCAAGCCCCGAGGTTCTCAAATCCATGCAAAGACTTGCCGCTACTTCGGTACTGACGAGTCAGGGCGCAAGTTTCATGCTCGCGGGCGAGGAACTTCTGCGCAGTAAGCCGACCGATGCGAACGGCATTGCCGATTATGACAATCGCGCCACACAGTACGTAACGGACCCGACGTACTACTTCTCCGACAACTCCTACAAGTCGCCCGACTCTGTCAACGCCATACGTTGGACGAGTGCGACTGAAAATGCGGACATGGTCGAGTTCTATAAAGGGCTTATCGGCATCAAAAAGACTTTCCCCATGTTCCAAATAGCTACGAGAGCGGAATTGGAAACGTGCTTGACAATCAACGATTCCGACTTGCGGGACGGCGTTGCCGCTTACGCGGTAAAGGACCCCGCGAGCAATGAGTATGCTGTCGTAATCCTTAACAGCCTCGATAAAGCGCGTGAAGTGAGCGTGCCCAACGGCAATTACAAAGTTTTCGTCAAAGGCAGCAAATCGACCGCCGACAAATCGAAACCGCTTTCCACGGTCAAGGGCGCGTCAGTCAATGTGCCCGCGCGTTCGGCAATGGTAATGACGGCGGAGCTTAACGCCGATTCCGTATCCGCGTGGACATACTCGGTCAAAAACGTAAAAGCCGACGAATCTTCGAACGGGCTTGCCATAGGATTAGGCGTCGGCATTCCCGTAGGCTTGCTTGTGATATGCGGCGCGGTATTCGCGGTGCTCTTCCTCAAAAAGAAGTCCGGTAAAGCGGCCGCGAGCGACAAGGTTGCCGACGAAGTTTCCAAAGAAAAATCGGATTCCGCAGACGAACAGCCTGTCGAGGCCCAGCCCGAAGAAACCTCCGAACCTGTCGAGGAACAGTCCGACGAAAAGGGCGAAGAGTAAAATAACGAATAAATAACGTACAGAAAAGAGCTTCCGCCGCAAACGGCGGAAGCTCTTTTCGCATAATCGGGCGGCGAGTCGAATGCGCGGTTGACAACGGCGTGCGTTTGTGGTATGCTCTCGGTGTTCGGAAAAAACAGAGTGAGGGAAAGCATGGAGAAAATAGTTTCGGCTGTCTTTGTCGGATTCGACAGGGTTAAAATAACGACGGATGCGCCGATATCTGCGGGGCGGTCGTGATCGGTGCGCAAAAAAGGCGGTGCGCGCGCTTTATATCCGTTGGCAGAGGGTGCGAGCGATTTCGAAGTCTTTATAGGCGAGACCGATATGTGCGCGGCATACGCGGCGTCTGTTGTCGATACGGAAAGCGGCAAGACGAACGACGAAACGGATATACGCAAATGCACTCTTTACGATACGGCGGAATTTGCCGAGCGATACAACTACGACGGTGAACTCGGCGTAAAATACGGCGCGGCTAAATCCGAATTTTACGTGTGGGCGCCTTTTGCGTCGTCGGTTACGTTGCGCATTTACGACAGCGGAGATTTGGCGGACACCGAGCGCGTCGAATACAAAATGAAGCGCGGAGGAAAAGGCGTATGGAAAGCCTCGGTTAAGGGCGACCTCAAAGGCAAGTACTATACGTATTCGGTATCCGTGGACGGTTGCGTACGCGAAGTCGTCGACCCGTACGCGGTTGCCGTCGGCGCTTTCGGCGCGCGCGGCGCGATAGTCGATTTGAAAGAAACAGACCCGAACGGCTGGGCGGATAGTTCGAGACCCGCGCCCGAGCCGTTTACGAGTTTCGTAATTTACGAGGCGCATTTGCGTGATTTGACAATTCACCCATCGTCAAATGTTTCGCAGAGTTTGCGCGGAAAATATCTCGGCCTTACCGAAGAGGGGACGTCGGATAACCCGACGCCGCTCGATTATTTGAAAAGGCTGGGAGTGTCGGCGGTGCATTTTCAGCCGCTTTTCGACTTTGCGTCTGCCGACGAAAGTTCTGTCGTGGCAACGCGAAATCGCGAGGGCGAGTTTAATTGGGGTTACGACCCGCAAAACTATAACGCGCCCGAGGGTTCGTATTCCACCGACCCGAAACACGCGGCGACGCGTATAAAAGAACTTAAAAGCATGATAGCCGCGCTTCACGCGGCGGGCATACGCGTCATTGCAGACGTCGTTTATAACCATATGTTCGATGCGGCGTCGTCGAGTTTTCAAGCGCTCGCGCCGTATTATTTTTTCCGCACCGATAATTGCGGCAATCTTTTGGACGGCTCGGGTTGCGGCAACGAAACGGCGTCGGATAGGTACATGTTCCGCAGGTTCATGACGGAATCGACCGCATATTGGGCGCGCGAATATAAGCTCGACGGTTTTCGCTTCGACCTCATGGCGCTTCACGACGTAGACACGATGAATGCCGTATGCGCCGCGCTTGCCTCAGTCGATTCGAATATAGTAGTTTACGGCGAGGGCTGGGACGCGGGGTCTAACGGCTTGCCTGCGGAAATGCGCGCATGTAAAGTAAACGCGCGTAAAATGCCGAACGTTGCGTTTTTCGACGATATTGTGCGCGACGGTTTGCGCGGCAGTGTATTCGACTTGTGCGGAACAGGTTATGTTTCGGGTAGACCGAACGCCGAAGCGGCGGTTATAGCGGCGGCGGCAGGCGGCACCGATATTATGCCAGATGCGATGTATAAGTCGCTCGGCGAAGATAAAGAGGCATTCGCGAGCAGTCCGTCGCAAAACGTAAACTATGTTTCCTGTCATGACAACGCCACGCTGTGGGATAAGCTCAACGCGTCTGTCGACGCCGATTTCGAAACGGTAAAAGCGATGAACAGGCTTGCCGCGGTCGCAGTCATGACGGGGCAGGGCGCGAGCTTTATGCTCGCCGGCGAGGAGTTTTTGCGCAGTAAGCCGACGACTGCCGACAACGCGTACTCCAACCATCCGCACCGCTACAAAACGGGTGAGTATGTATTCGCCGACAATTCGTACCGCTCGCCGGACAGCGTAAACGAATTGGATTATTCGCTCGCCGAGAAACACGCCGACGTTGTGAATTTTTACTCGGGGCTTATTAAAATCAAACGCACGTTTTCGCAGTTCCGCATAGAAAATCGAGACGTCTTGAAAGACTGCCTGCGCGTCGGACGTGCGGACGGCGGCAAAGTCGTTTATGCCGTGCGCGACCCCGAAAGCGACGAGTTCGCGTTTGTTTTGCTCAATGCCGGAGAAACCGCCGAAAGAGTAAAATTGCCGCGCGGCGCTTATCGGATATATGTGGATTGCGACCGTGCGAGCGGAGACAAATCGTCGCCGTTGGCAACTCTTGTCGGCGACGAAATAATAGTTCCCGCCCGTTCCGCATTGGTTATGACCGCTTCGCTTGCCGCAGCCGCCGTCGACGAGTGGAGTATGACGCCGTAACTTCCGCGTAAGATACCGCGCGGCGATATATTGGGACACGCGGTAAAACGCCACAATCGGCGCGCGGGTGCGAATTACACATTCATAAAAAATATTTTATAAAATTATTTTGAAATTATTGCTTAAAAATGTTTGACTTAGTGGACAAGTCGTGATACAATATCATAATGCGTTACTATGCCATAACGGCATACGGCGTAATCTTAAAAAAGAGAAATAGTCCGGTTGTTTAGCAAAACTACTATTTGACGAATGTTGTTGGCTCGGTGCGGTATCGGATACCGCTCCGATTTTCGCGTGTTTTTTTGCCCGCGCGCCGCATTTGAGACAAAATAGACGACCATCTCACGAAAAAATCAACCTTTTAGGAGTTTGTATGACTGACAGAAAGATTACCAAGGTCAAGTTCGGCAATACGGAGCGCATGTCGTTCGCTCAAATACACGAGGTCATCGACATGCCGGATTTGGTCGAAGTGCAGAAAAAGTCCTACAACGACTTTATCGAAAACGGCATAAAAGAAGTCTTGCGCGATTTCTCGCCGATTACCGATTACAGTAACCGCGTCGAGCTGTTCTTCGAGGATTATTCGCTCGGCTACCGCGAGGGCAACAATCAAAAGCGCAATTACAGCGAGAAGGAGTGCAAGGAGCGCGACGCGACCTTTGCCGTTCCGCTTTATGTCAAAGTGCGCCTTCGCAATTGCGAGACCGACGAATCCACCCGTTCCGAAGTGTACATGGGCGACCTTCCGCGCATGACGCCCACGGGCTCGTTTATAATTAACGGAGCGGAGCGCGTAGTCGTCAGTCAGCTCGTGCGTTCGCCCGGCGTGTATTTCGATTTTAAAAAAGACGTAAAAACCGGACAGGCGCACTATACGGCGCAGAATATTCCCTCGCGCGGCGCTTGGCTCGAATTCGAGGAAGACTCGTCCGGCGTTTTGTGGGTACGCGTCGACCGTCAGAAAAAGGTGCTTGCTACCATACTTTTGAGCTGTCTTTCCGCCGTTACGGACGGAGGGTTCGGAACGGAAGAGAAGTTAAAAGAGATTTTCCACAACGACCCGATGATGGACGTTACGTGCGCGCGTTACGTGGACAGCAAAGAGGAAAAACCGCCGCTCGACGAGGAGCGCGCGCTGTACGAGCTTAATCATAAGCTGAGAAGCGGCGAAACCCCGACTGTCGATTCCATAAAGAGCTTTATTTACGGCATGTTCTTCGACAGACGCAAGTACGATTTGTCGCGCGTCGGACGTTACAAATACAACAAAAAGCTCGCGTTGCGTTACCGCGTAGACGGATACCGCGTCGCCAAAGACGTAATCGACGAGGACGGCGTTGTGTACGCCCGCGCGGAGAACAAAGAGACGCACACTTCCGCCGATATTCTCACGGAAGAGCTTGCCGTCAAAATTCAGAACGCAGGCATTAACGAAGTCGCAGTGCTCGACGAAAACGGCAAAGAGTTTTCCATTATTTCCAATAACCACGTAGACCTCGCGGGATATATCGACGTAGACCCTCGTTCAATCGGTATCAACGAGATGGTTTACTACCCCGTACTTAAAGAACTTATGGCGGAAGCCGGCGGCGACCGTGCGAAACTTGCCGACCTTTGCGCCGCAAATATAGACAACCTTATCGTCAAGCATATCGTCGTAGAGGACGTTATAGCGACTGTCAATTACATTATGGGCTTGCACCGCGGCTTCGGCTGCTGCGACAATATCGACCATCTCGGCAACCGCCGCGTGCGTTCGGTAGGAGAACTTCTTCAAAACCAGTTCCGTATAGGTATGTCGCGTTTGGAGCGCGTCGTGCGCGAGCGCATGCAGATTCAGGCGGAAGCCGACCTTACGCCGCAGACGTTAATCAACGTTCGCCCCGTATCGAGCGCAATAAAAGAGTTCTTCGGCTCTTCTCAGCTTTCGCAGTTCATGGACGAGACCAACCCCATAGCCGAGCTTACGCACAAGCGCAAGCTGTCCGCGCTCGGTCCCGGCGGTCTCAATCGAGAACACGTTACGTTTGAAGTTCGAGACGTTCACTACACGCATTACTCGCGTATGTGCCCGATAGAAACGCCCGAAGGTCAGAATATCGGTCTTATTTCTTCGCTCACGAGCTATGCCCGCATCAACGAGTACGGGTATATCGAAGCGCCGTATCGCAAGGTCGATAAACAGACGCACGCGGTTACGGACACAGTCGATTATCTGCCCGCCGACGAAGAAGACCGCTACATGATAGCGCAGGCGAGCGAGCCGCTCGACGAGAACGGACATTTTGTCAAAAGCCGCGTCATGATGCGCTATCGCGACCTTATAGGCGAGGTTTCGAGCGACCGTATAGATTACGTCGACGTTTCGCCGCGACAAATGGTTTCGGTCGCTACCGCGCTCATCCCGTTCCTCGAAAACGACGACTCGCACCGCGCGCTGATGGCGTCCAACATGCAGCGTCAGGCAGTTCCGCTTCTCAAAACGGAAGCGCCCATAGTCGGCACGGGCATAGAACATAAAATCGCGTACGACTCGGGCGTTATGGTTATCGCGCGCGCGGCGGGAACGGTTGACTACGTAGACGCCGAACGCATAATCGTAAACGAAGACGGCGGCGAGCGGCAGATGTACACGCTCAAAAAGTTTGTCGGTTCCAACCAGGGAACGTGCATCAATCAGCGTCCCATAGTTGCCAAAGGCGACCGCGTATATAAGGGGCAGGTGCTTGCCGACGGACATTCCACGTCGCACGCCGAACTTGCGCTCGGCAAAAACATCCTCGTCGGCTTTATGAGCTGGGAGGGATACAACTACGAGGACGCTATCCTTATAAGCGAGCGCATAGCGAAAGACGACGTATTCACATCTATTCATATCAACAAGCATGAAACCGAAGCGCGGGACACAAAGCTCGGCGCGGAAGAAATCACGCGCGACATTCCCAATGTCAGCCCCGAGGCGCTTAAAAACCTCGACGAGGACGGCATTATCCGCGTGGGCGCGGAAGTCGATTCGGGCGATATTCTTGTAGGTAAGGTTACGCCCAAGGGCGAGACCGACCTCACTCCCGAGGAAAGGCTTTTGCGCGCGATATTCGGCGACAAGGCGAGAGAAGTGCGCGACACTTCGCTTAAAGTTCCGCACGGCGAGGGCGGCATTGTAGTAGACGTAAAAGTATTTACGCGCGCCAACCGCGACGAAATGAAGCCCGGCGTCAACAAGCTCGTCCGCGTATATATAGCGCAAAAACGCAAGATTTCGGTCGGCGATAAAATGGCGGGACGACACGGCAACAAGGGCGTCGTTTCCCGCGTTCTTCCCGAAGAGGACATGCCTTTCATGGCGGACGGCACGCCGCTTCAAATCGTTTTGAACCCGCTCGGCGTTCCCAGCCGTATGAACATCGGACAGGTCCTCGAAGTGCACTTGGGGCTTGTCGCAAAAGCGCTCGGGTGGAAAGTTTCTACACCCGTGTTCGACGGTGCGATAGAATCCGATATTCACAAAATGCTCGCCGAAAACGGCTACGTTTCGCCGGACGGCGAAGTGGACGGCAAGATACAGATGTACGACGGCAGGACGGGCGAACCTTTCGAAAACCGCGCCACCGTCGGTTATATGTACATGCTGAAACTTATTCACCTTGTCGACGACAAGATGCACGCGCGCTCGACGGGTCCTTACTCGCTCGTTACGCAGCAGCCGCTCGGCGGTAAAGCCCAGAACGGCGGACAGCGTTTCGGCGAAATGGAAGTGTGGGCGCTGTATGCTTACGGCGCCGCAAATGTGCTTCAAGAAATTATGACGGTCAAGTCGGACGACATAACGGGCAGAAGCAAGACTTACGACAGCATCATCCGCGGCATGGATATTTCCGAACCGGGCGTTCCCGAATCGTTCAAAGTTCTTATAAAAGAACTTCAAGCGCTCGCTCTCGACGTCAAGGTGCTCACGGAGAATAAGGAAGAAATAGGCATAAACGAACTTATGGACGACGAGCCGGTCATGTACGACGCCGAGCCTAATGCCAAGCATTACAGCGGTAACGTGTTCGACGACGACGGCGACGGCGACCTCTTGGGCGGGCTTGACGACGACCTCGACCTCGGCGACGATGACGACGGGGAAGGCAGTCTGTTCGAGGAAGAAGTGGAACTCGGCGACGACGACCCGTTTAAAGACGTTGACTTCGACGACGCGGATGTCGGCGGCGACGAGTAATTAGGAGGAGCAGGCACATGTTTGAACTTAACAATTTCGATTCGATGCAGATAGGGCTTGCCAGCCCCGACAAAATACGCGAGTGGTCGTACGGCGAAGTAACAAAGCCCGAGACCATCAATTACCGCACGCAAAAGCCCGAAAAGGACGGTTTGTTTTCCGAACGCATATTCGGACCGACAAAGGATTGGGAATGCTATTGCGGAAAGTACAAGCGCATACGCTATAAGGGCGTGATTTGCGATAAGTGCGGCGTGGAAGTTACTACGTCCAAAGTCCGCCGCGAGCGCATGGGGCATATAGAACTTGCCGCGCCCGTAACGCATATTTGGTATTTCCGCGGCGTGCCGAGCAGAATAGGTCTGATTCTCGATATTCAGCTTAAAAATCTCGAACAGGTCGTGTATTTCGTCAACTATATAGTTCTCGACCCCGGTATTACCGATTTGCAATACAAGCAGATAATTACCGACGACCAGCTCCGTCAGTATCAGGAACAGTACGGTCCCAAGGCGTTTAAAGTCGGCATGGGCGCGGAAGCTATCCGTCAGCTCCTCAAAGACATCAACGTACGGGAAGAGTATGACAAAATGCGCGAAATCGTCGAAAAATCGACGGGGCAAAAGAAACTGCGCGCAATCAAGCGTCTCGACATTCTCGACGCGTTCTTGAAGTCGGGAACCGACCCGAGTTGGATGGTCATGGACGTATTGCCCGTGCTCCCGCCCGAGCTCCGTCCGATGGTTCCGCTGGACGGCGGCAGATTTGCAACGAGCGACCTTAACGACCTTTACCGCCGCGTAATCAACAGAAACAACCGTTTGCGCAGGCTTATGGAATTGGGCGCGCCCGATATAATTATCCGCAACGAGAAGCGCATGCTTCAAGAAGCGGTGGATTCGCTTATCGACAACGGCAGACGCGGTAAAGCGATTTCCGGCGCGTCAAACCGCGAGCTTAAAAGTCTTTCCGGTTTGCTCCGCGGTAAGCAGGGACGTTTCCGCCAAAACCTTTTGGGTAAGCGCGTCGATTATTCGGGTCGTTCCGTTATCGTAGTAGGTCCCGAGCTTAAATTTTATCAATGCGGCGTTCCCAAGGAAATGGCGCTCGAACTGTTTAAGCCTTTCGTAATAAAAGAACTCGTCGCGCAGGGCAAGACGCACAACGCCAAAACGGCAAAGCGTATAGCAGAGCGCGCCGATGACGACGTTTGGAACGTGCTCGAAAAGGTTATAAAAGACCATCCCGTTCTTTTGAACCGCGCGCCCACTCTGCACAGACTCGGTATACAGGCGTTCGAGCCTGTACTCGTCGACGGCAGAGCTATAAAACTTCATCCGCTCGCGTGCGGCGCGTTCAACGCGGACTTCGACGGCGACCAGATGGCTATTCACGTACCTCTTTCCGTCGAGGCACAGGTCGAAGCGCGAGTTCTCATGCTTGCGCCCAACAACATTCTCAAACTTTCGGACGGTGCGCCCGTATGTTCTCCGACGCTCGACATGGTTATGGGCAGTTACTACCTGACTATGGATAAGCCTGGAAGCAAGGGCGAGGGCATGACGTTCTGCGACGCCGACGAAGCAAAAATGGCGTATTTCAACAAGCTCATCGAGCTTCAAACCAAGATTAACGTGCGTATGGAGCGCACCGTCGAGGATATAAAAAACAGCGGAGTGGAAATTCCCGCGAACGCAGTTTCTCCCGACGGCAAGCATTACCGCCATACGATAACCACCACTGTCGGCAGATTGATATTCAACGAGCCTATTCCCCAAGACCTCGGATACGTAGTGCGCGACACTTAC
>CATLGX010000058.1 GCA_949948785.1 uncultured Christensenella sp.
CGTTATATACGATACCACCGCGCAGTCTTTTAATTTCGTCAGCCGTAGGTTCGCCTTCTACTCGAACCGCATAAGTCTTTTTCACACCGTTTTTTGGATGGGTTATCTTGTTTGCAAGTTCTCCGTCGTCCGTCAACAGCAACAGTCCCTCCGTGTCGTAATCGAGCCGTCCGACAGGAAACACGCGTTTATTGATTTTCACAAAATCAAGTACGGTTTTTCTGTCTTTATCGTCATGCACGGTACACACGCAGCCTTTCGGCTTATTGAGCATAATATAAGTTTTTTTTACTGCGACGGACACGGTGTTGCCGTCGACTTCTACAACGTCGCCGTCCTTAATATCGGTAGCGAGCTCTTTCACGATTTTACCGTTTAGTCTCACCCGTCCGGCAACGACAAGAGCCTCGCATTTTCTGCGACTGTCTATGCCGCAACCGCTCAAATATTTATTTATACGCATAAAACCGACCTTTAAATTTTCTTATTATATATAATAGTCGATTTTACGTCAAAACGCAAGTATATTTAATCAGAAAACGCCGAGTCGAGCAGCCGCATACTTTCTTCCCACATATTTCCGCAGTTCAGAACCGTGCATATATAAGTTTTCCCGTCGCGCGTAGCGGACGATACGAGGCAGCGACCCGACCTTTTCGTAAATCCGGTCTTTATACCGTTTCCGCCTTCGTAATTGAAAAGCATTTTGTTCTTATTGGGAAAATTTCTGTCGTAATTATGTCCGTAATAAGGCGTAGTGTGGCGTTTGGTAGCAACTATTTCGCGAAAAAGTTCGTTTTTCATCGCATAATACGAAATCGCGCAAAGGTCGCGCGCCGTTGTATAATGTTCGTCGTCATGAAGCCCGTGCGGGTTAGTAAAATTCGTGTTTACCGCTCCTGCCGCTTTCGCAGTTTCGTTCATCATCTTGACGAATCCTTGCACGCTTCCGCCCGTAATGACAGCAAGCGCAACGGCGCAGTCGTTGCCGGATTGCAACATAAGCCCGTAAAGCAGGTCGCGCACCGTCATCATTTCGCCCTTTTGCAAATACAACGACGAGCCTTCCACCCCTACAGCTTCGTTCGGTACGGGCATAGGTATGTCCAACGTTGCGCAGTTTTCGATAACGGTAATCGCCGTGCAAATTTTGGTCGTACTCGCAGGCGCTTTTTTCGCGTCGCAGTTCTTACAGAAAATAAGTTCGCCGCTGTCTCCGTCCACAACAGCCATCGCGGCGGCGGAACTCCCCACTTCGGTAAACTTTGCGACTGCGGTTTCGCCGTCCGCCGACTTCGACGGCACGGCGCCCATACAGCAAATCGCCGCACACAGCACGGCGGCAATATGTTTCAGTCTCATTATTTTTTCCTCTTCCCGAAAAGCGAACCTACTACGTTCGGCACCGTATCCATAACTTTATCAAACGGACTTTTGCTTTCGGTCGTCAAAATTTTTACAGACTTGCCGTCAGACACAAGAAAACATACGGGCGAAATGCTCATTCCCGCACCCGACGCACCGGCAAAAGGATATTCGTCCTGCTGTTTATCGCTGTATTCGCCTCCGCCCGATACGATTCCGATACTTATCTTACTGATAGGTATGATGCTCGTGCCGTCCGTCATAAAAATAGGCTCGCCGACTATAATATCGGCGTCTGTCAACGTCTTGATTTTTCCGAACGCGCTGTCCATTATGCGCTCAATCGGGTGTTCCTTGCGCTCACTCGGCAACAATATGCTTTCCATAAGCAACTCCTTTTCCGCGACGTGCAAATTTCGACAATATTTGCGCCGACACGGCATATATAATATCCGCAAAACACAATGATATTATACCGTCAAACGCAACAAACAGCTTAGCGCCTTCGTAAAACGGTTTTACCGCGTTTCTGTCCGCCGCTATACCGAAGTATGCGCATACCTGATTATAAATGACAAGCGCCGACGAAACGGTAACGGCGGTTGCGGCGGCGTCGCCCGTTCCGAGTTGTGAATTCAAATTCAATTCTCGTACGCGGATTCGTTCTGCGATGCGAACTGCGACTGAAATAAAAAATTTTTTTACCGCGCCGACAAAACGGCTTTTTTTGCGCGGATGTCCGTCGCTTTCATCTGCGCGAGGAACACCGTTTAAAACGTCTTTAAATCCGTCGAAATTCATTTTTTTCACAAATATCGGAATGAAAAATAATTTTACCGTTATTTTCCCCTTTTCGGCGTCGCTGTCCATATTTATCCGAGAACGCACGACCAAAGGAAGCGATAAAATATGCAAAGAAAAAACGGCAAACGCCAAGTACAACATATACATAGTTTTTGCCGTTATGAACAAATTATTTGTATGTTTTATTCTTTCATTCTTCTCCGTCTATCGACACAACGTCTTCACCTTGTAAAAAGTCAGGGGTTTGTCCGTCGCCGTCCGTTCCGTCGTTTTCCGCGTAATTATAGAGCTGTTCCGCATCGGGGTCCGGCGAACTTTCTTCTATATCCCGTATTTTTTCAACCAAAGCGTCCCTGTCCGGCAACTGGGTAACGTCGTCTATTCCGAAACGTTTTAAAAAAGTCTCCGTCGTACCGAAAAGCAGCGGCTTACCCAACGTATCTTGACGCCCCACTATTTCGACAAGATTGTTTTTCAAAAGCGCCTGCAACGCATAATCGCAATTAACGCCGCGTATGCTTTCTACTTCGAGACGGGTAACGGGCTGACGGTACGCAATAATCGACAACGTTTCCATGGCGGGCGTGGATAGCGCCTTTTCTTTAATAGGATTGAGAACGCTTGCTATTACGTCGGAATATTCGGGATTCGTGGCAAACTGCACCTTTCCGTTGTATGTAATAAGATGTATTCCGCATTTGCCGCCGTATTTTTTTTGAAGTCGCTTCACTGCGTTTTTCACTTCGCTCTGTTGAAGCTCCAAATACTCGCAAATCGATGATACGGGCAAACCGTCGCCCGACACGAATAAAAGCGATTCGAGCGTATTGTCAATAAGTTCAATTTCCATTGTCTTCGCCTAAGCTCCTGTCTGTGATGTTGCGTCTGATTATGGTTATCGTATCGAATATATCGTTTTGTTCGGCGCTGATTTCCTGCGCCTTTAAAAGTTCGAGAAGCGCGAGAAAAGTCGTTATAACCTCATTAACCGTAAAATCTTCGTCAAACAGCTCGTCAAACGTGATTTTCTCTACGTTGCGCACGCTGTCGCGTATAAAAGTAATCTTTTGCGCGACGGTGAACGGGTCGAGGTCTATCTTACGCGTTTTAAACACCTTTTGTCGCATGCCGAGCTTGTCGAACATCTTGCGCAACGCCTTTACCAGCCCCTCGGTAGTCATGTCCTTTAAAACAAGCCGAGGCTGCCCCACGCTGTCGTCGGGCGCACGGTAATGCATATTGATGATTTCCTGCTCGCGCATTTTATCCGCCGCTTCTTTATAAAGCCGGTACTCGTCGAGACGGTGTATAAATTCGCGCTTGGGGTCCTCTTCGGGCGCTTCTATCACTTCTGGGCGCGGAAGAAGCGCGCGCGACTTGATTTCGAGCAACGTCGCCGCGACTTCTATAAAGTCGGCGGCTTGGTCCATGTCGAGCTCGTCCAATTGCTCCATTGCGGCAAGATACTGTTCGGTTATATCCGAAATGAATATATCCTCTATACTAATCTTGGCTCGCTTAACCATGTCGAGCAGTAAATCGAGCGGACCGTCGTAATTTTTAAGTACGACGTGATAGCTGTTGTTTTCTTCTTCCGCTTTGAGTTCTTTTATAGTTTTCATATTTTATAACCCCACAAGCCAAAGCATATCGCGCACGGGCGGCATCATAAGCGCCCAAAAATTAACAAACAGCCACATTACCTTATCCGCAAAAAACTCGATGTACGTACCGAGCACGTCGAAATATCGAAACCAATACGGCAACGACGGAGCATACCGAAAAGCCATCTGCACGATAAGGCTGAGTCCGACCAACCCCCATAAAATATACCGACCGTTTGTGCGCATAAATCGGCAAAACGCATTGCCTCGCCGAGTAAACGTTTCGACAATGCGAAATCCGTCCAACGGAAATATCGGCAAAAGATTGAAAAACGCAAACGCGAGATTTATGCTCATGGATATATCGAAAAATTGCATCATGTAACTAAATCCGACGATTTCGGTATTGATATATCCGAGAAACATCAAATCGTACATGAGCGCGGAAAAGAACGCGAGAATAAGGTTCATACAAATTCCCGCAATAGCTACCGTAAAAAGTCCGCGTCTGTAATGCTTGAAGTTGTACGGATTGACGGGAACGGGTTTTGCGTAGCCGAATCCGACGGTAAGCATCATAATAAGACCTATGGGGTCGAAATGCTTTAACGGATTAAGCGTCAGCCGCCCCTCGTACTTTGCGGTATTATCGCCGTTCCATTTTGCGACAAGTCCGTGCGCAAGTTCGTGAAGCACGAGCGCGACGACGACTGCGACAAGCAAAAACAGCGTAAACACGATATATTCGGTTGGAGTACTCGCATTGCGAAACGCAAAAAGCATTTTTACCTCTTAAAAATCAAGTTTTGAATCGTTTCTTACAATGTCTTCATATGTTTGCGGCTTTACCATGTAACAAGCTTTGCCGTTTTTGACCGCGACGACGGGCGGAACGGCGTTTCTGTTGTAGTTTGACGCCATAGAATAATGATATGCACCCGTGCTCATTACGGCAATTACATCGCCGCTTTCGAGCGCCGGAAGGTCTATCCCGTCGATTAAAACATCGCCGCTTTCGCAACACTTACCCGCTATCGAATACTTGGCTGCGGCTTGTTCGTCGGCTTTATCCGCTACAACCGCGGTATAGCGCGCGTCGTACAACGCGACGCGGGGATTGTCGAACATCCCGCCGTCGACTGCGGCATATGTCTTTACGTTCTCGATTGTTTTGATTGCGCCTACAGTATAGAGCGTAACGCCCGCTTCGCCTACAATCGACCGTCCCGGCTCCACAATAAGCCGCGGCGCGGCAATACCCTTTTCTTTAACTGTCTTTTTAAGATATTTTGCCGTATTGGACATATACGCTTCGGGCGTGAGCGGCATATCGCCGTCAGCGTATTTTATTCCGAATCCGCCGCCGAGGTCGAGCCGCTCCACATCTATTCCGAGACTGTTCAGCTTGACAATAAAGTCCGTCGTTTTGTCTATTGCTATTTCAAACGGCTGTTTTTCGAATATCTGCGAACCTATATGACACGCAATTCCGCAAAAATGCAAGTTTTTATATTCGGCTATCGATTTAATGATTTGCTCCGCGGAACCGTCGGAAATCGAAAATCCGAACTTACTGTCGACGAGTGTCGTTTGAATAAATCGGTGCGTATGCGCCTCCACTCCGGGATTGACTCGCACCATAACGTTTTGCGGATTTTTCGCATAACGAGAAATCAAATCAAGCTCGCGCGGAGAATCGACGACAAAACAGCCGACGCCGCTCTCTATCGCGTATTTTATTTCTTTCCCGGTCTTGTTGTTGCCGTGAAAATATATTTTGTCGGCGCTCATGCCGCCGAGAAGCGCGGTATACAATTCACCGCCCGAAACAACGTCTGCGCCAAGTCCCAACGGCGCGAGAATCTCGTAAATGCCCGTACAGCAAAACGCTTTCGAGGCATAACATACCGTAAAATCGGGATACTCGCGCTTTAATACTTCTACGTATGCCTTTGCTATCGACTCGGCGTACTCAACGTCGAAGACGTATAACGGCGTGCCGAATTGTTCGGCAAGCGCCTTACAGTCGCACCCGCCCACTGTCAAACGGTGCTTTTTGATTTTCGTGTGTCCGAATTCCATAATTTTTACCGATTTCGTATCTGACCGTCGCCGTCGACGACGTATTTGTATGTCGTCAGCCCGTCAATTCCCATCGGACCGCGGGCATGGAGTTTTTGTGTTGATATACCTATTTCGGCACCGAAACCGAACTCGCCGCCGTCCGTAAATCGCGTCGATGCGTTTGAATATACAACCGCACTGTCGACATACTTTTGAAAATATCGTATTGCCGCTTCGTCCCGCGAAAATATTACGTCGCTGTGGTGGGTGCCGTATTTGTTAATGCAATTTACCGCGTCTTTAACGTCGTCGACCGTCTTTACCGATACGTCCATAGAAAGGTATTCGCGGTAATAATCGTCGTCGGTTGCCGCAACCGCTTGCGGAAAAGCCGCTTTTATATATCCGTCCGCATGTACGGTTACACCCGCGGCATGCAACGCATTAAGCACGGGCAATGCGTGAGCAAGCGCGTTACGTTCGATATAAATGCTTTCCAGCGCGTTGCAAACGCTTATTCGCTGTGTTTTCGCGTTTAAAACCGCATTTACGGCAAGCTCTGCATCGCAAGTTCCGTCGATATACGCGGAACAATTGCCGGCGCCGGTTTCTATTACGGGAACGGTAGCGTTTTTTCGGACGAAATCTATAAGCGATTTAGAACCTCGCGGTATGGCGAGGTCGATATGCTCTTCGTCTGTCAACAGCTCCTTAACTTCGTCGCGTTCGCATTCGACGAGACTTACCGCGTTAATATCGACGTTAAATTTTTCCGTTACCTTGCGTATTACGTCGACAACGGCGCGATTTGTCTCCGTTGCATCCGCGCTGCCGCGAAGCAATGCGGCGTTTGACGTTTTCAAGCAAATGCCTGCCGCATCAACGGTAACGTTGGGACGCGCCTCATATATCACAGCTACCACGCCTATCGGCACTACGACTTTTTTTAGCCTTAAACCGTTATACAAGGTGCGCTCTTCCGCGATTGTATCAATCGGGTCGTGCAATGCCGCAATCGCGCGCAATCCGTCTGCGGCGACGGCTATTCGAGGCTCGTCGAATTTGAGACGGTCGCAAAACGCCGCGCCTTTCCCTTCGGCGTTTTTTATATCGACGGCGTTGGCTTCCGCAATTTTTCCGCGAGCGGCATACAGCGCGTCCGCAATAGCGCAAAGCATTGCGTTTTTATTTTCTTTCGTAAGCGCAAGCAATGTCGGCGCGGCTGTCTTGGCAAGTCTCGCCGCCTCTCGGCTATTACTCATCGTCCTCGTCCGGAAGATTCGCGTTATGATAAACGTTTTGCACGTCGTCGTCGTCGTCGAACATATCGAGCATGCGGCGTATTTTTGCCGCCGTATCTTCGTCAACGTCGACGGTGGACGAAGGTATCTGCCTAACCTCTGCGGAAAGTATGGTGCGACCCGCTTTTTCCAACCCTTCGCGCACAGTATCGAGCGCGCTCGGCGCTGTCGAGATATAGTATTCGTCCTCGCCCGTGTCGAAGTCGTCCGCGCCCTGTTCGAGGGCAAGCATCATTATTTCTTCTTCGTCGTCGCCCTTTTGCGCGGCCACCGTAACAACGCCCTTGGACTCGAACATATAAGAAACACAGTTCGTCGTACCCAACGAACCGCCGCACTTATCGAAAATATGGCGAACTGCGGCGGCAGTACGGTTCTTATTATCGGTAAGCGTTTCCACAATCATTGCGACGCCGTTTGAACCGTAGCCCTCGTACGTAATCGCGTCGTACGAAACGTTTCCGTCCTCTCCGCTTGCCTTTTTGATAGAGCGCGTTATATTATCGTTCGGCATATTCGCCGCGCGCGCTTTGGCTATTACGTCCCGAAGCCGCGGATTATTATTCGGGTCGGGGCCGCCGGCTTTAACAGCAACGGCAAGCTCGCGCCCTATCTTTGTAAATACGTTGGCACGCGCCGCGTCTGTCTTGCCTTTTTGACGTTTAATGGTAGCCCATTTGCTATGTCCTGACATAAAAAACTCCGTATTTTCAGATTATATAGAATTGTACTATACGCCGCGTCATTTGTCAATTATTCAATGCCTATGCACAAGCATTTTTATATCGCTACGGCTTTCGGCTGTTGAGCGCAAACATCATAACGCCCGCGGCAACCGCGGCGTTCAGAGATTCCACACCCTCTTGCGGAACGGACAGAATTTCGTCCGCGAGAGAAAGCACACTATCGCAAACTCCGTTCGCCTCGTTGCCTATGACGATACAATATTTTCCGTTCGGGTGTTTCGAAGAAAAAACATCGCCGCCGTCCATATCCGCAACTATCACTGTATATCCCGCCGCTTTGATTTCCGATAATTCAATGTTTTCGCCTATACGGCATTTCAAAACAGCCGACATCGCGGCGCGCACTACCTTAGGCGAATAAACATCGCAACAATCGTCGAGTACGACGTCGTAACCGGCGGCAACAGCCGTGCGCAAAATCGTACCGACATTGCCGGGGTCGCGCACTCTGTCGAGAAAAACGCAGTTGCGATTCGGAAACTCGCTGTTTTTAATTTTGTTTATCGAAATAACGCCCTGACTGCTGTCCGCGTCCGACAACTTTTCCATCACGGAATCAGACACTACCGTTGTCGGAAGCTCCGAAAACTCGCCGCCATAACGCAACTGCGCGCGCTCGCCGAGTATCACGCCGACAACCGATTCGGGCGCAAAATACGCCGTGTCCTTTACGTTTCGATAGCCTTCGACAAGAAACTCGCCGTACTCCGCACGGTATTTTTTCTGTTTCAATTTATTCACGCGCTTTACAAGCGCATTTGATAACGACGTTACTACTTCCATATTTCGTTTTGCAAAAAAACGGAGCGCCGTTTTCGCGCTCCGTAAAACTGACTTATTTTGCAATGGCGGCGGAAGCCTTTTCGGCAAGCGCTTTGAACGCATCCGCATCATTGACGGCAATGTCCGCAAGCACCTTGCGGTTGAGGTCTATTCCCGAAACTTTCAGTCCGTGCATGAGCTTGGAATACGAAAGCCCGTTCAAACGCGCCGCGGCATTGATACGTGCTATCCACAGCGAGCGGAAATCGCGTTTTTTGAGACGCCGTCCGATATACGCGTACATCTGCGACTTCATGACAGCTTGACGCGCGATGCGGTACGAACGCGATTTGGAGCCGAAATATCCTTTTGACAGTTTTAAAATTTTTCTGCGCTTTTTGACTGCGTTTACTGCTCTTTTAATTCTCATGATTTACCTCCTTACTTCTGCGCCATATTGCGAATGGTCTTTTCTTGCTTAGCCGATTTGAGATACGCGCCTTGACGCAATCTCATTATGCGCTTTCTCGGTTTCTTGTTGAGAATGTGGTTTTTACCCTGCTGCGCTCTTTTAACTCTGCCGTTGGCGGTTACGCGAAAGCGCTTTTTCGCGCCGCTGTGGCTTTTCATTTTAGGCATGATTTTATTCCTCCGAAAATTATTGCTTGATTTTTATTTATTAGGCACAAGTATCATAAAGATACTTCTGCCGTCGACCGAAGGCTTGCGGTCTATTAGCGCCACATCCTTTACGGTCTCGTAAAACGCGTTCATGACGTCGACGCCCATC
>CATLGX010000059.1 GCA_949948785.1 uncultured Christensenella sp.
TCGATAGCAGCAACACGCAAAACGGCGGCACGGTGTACAACGGCTATGTCGAAACGATTACGCCCGAAGCGTGCTATATGCGCCCGTTTATATTTACGCCGACTCAAGCCTCGTTAATCGAAATAGGCGGAGGCGTGCGTGAATTTTCGGATATGGATTTCGGTTATGTAAAATGCGACGACGGACTGTACAATTCTTTCCGCGTCAACGACGGCGTTTTTTCGCTTTACCGCGCATATGCCGGCAGTTACGAAGAGCAGGCTTTGCCGTCGTTTGACTTTGCCGCCGAAATTTTCACGAAAATGCTCGTCAATGCCGACGGCAGCAAAACGTACTACGTAGACAAACTCATGACTTCGGTTGCGACTGCGTTTTATCACGGTCTCGACAACGACATGGCGATATACGGAATTTTCGCCAACCCTTCATACAGAGCAAAAGCGTATCTGCCTTTCGTAACGGTAGGCGTCGACGGCTATATTACAAACGCGGGATTCAGCTACTATATGGGTTCGTTCTACGGCGACCTTAAATTCGAGTACCGCGATTTCGGAACAGCAAATCTTCCCGAGAAAACAGCGGAAGAGATAGCGGTGTTGAAATCTTCTCCGCGCGACATTCCGAGCAGTTGGAACGATATATCGGTCAATCTTGACGGCGACGCTACGAAACCGATTAACACTCTCGACCGTTTGAAGTATATGTTCGCCGACGATATACATGAACGTTTGCCGTATTTCGGCAGTGTTCTCGGCGATACGTTTAACGAAGGCGTTACCGATTTCCGCAGTATAGTTGTCGACGGAAAGCGCGTGTCTGTCGATTCGTTGCTGTTGTTCTTCGAAGTTCCGTTCGACGTCGATTATTCTATCGACAGTTCGCTTGCCGCGTTCGGCGCGTTTCTCGAAAGCAACGGTTTTGCCGAGAATAACAACGGCGTGTATGTAAAAGGCGATATTTCCGTGCTTCCCGAAGAAAACTCGATGCGCTTTTTCGTCTATATCTGGAACAATTCTCCCAAGCTGTCTTAAAAAATCAAGCTGTTGCGGCAAGCGGTCCGAAAGATTGCTTGCCGTATTTTTTTGCAA
Organism: uncultured Christensenella sp.; assembly: GCA_949948785.1. Lineage (GTDB taxonomy): Bacteria > Bacillota > Clostridia > Christensenellales > Pumilibacteraceae > Anaerocaecibacter. The sequence goes on from CATLGX010000059.1 coordinate 1,089, forward strand.
AAAACGGTGAATGTTTTCCTTTCTCGAAAAAGCGTACTGCGTTTTTCTTGCCCGTCGTTACGTCGCACGTATAAGGGCGGGCAACGACGCGACAAAAAGCCGAGCCGCTTCCGCGAAAGAAGTCTGCACGCAAAAATTACGGATGGGGGGGCGAAGAATGAAATAACGGACGGCGTTCCGTAATTCGACAATAAAGCGCATAATTTCGGTCAATAAGGCTAAAAATAAAATTGCGTTATAGTTATATTGCACAAAAAAAACTAATAAAAACAATACAAACCTATTGACAAAAGGGCAATACGGTGCTATAATTCTAACAGTATAAAACAATCCTGGGAGGGAAATGATGAAGAAGCTACTTGCTACATTACTTGCGGCGGCAACTGCCGTGTCCGTTTGCGGCGGTCTTGCCGCTTGCGGCGGCGACGACGGGAGCAAAACTCTTACGGTATGGGCTCCGTCTGCCGCGGTCAACACTTATAAATCGCTTGCGTCCGATTGGAAAGCGGCAAACGCCGATTATAAGGACTGGACTGTCAAAGTCGAGGCTGTCGAAGAAGACGTCGTTCAGGACAGAATCGCAAAAAGCCCTTCGACTAAGGCGGACGTATTCTTCTTCCCGTCCGACCATATCAATTCTTTGATGAAGAAAAACATTCTGCAAAAGGTTCCCGCGGACTCCGTGTACAGAGCCAACGTAGAAGAGCGCGATGTTCCGGACGTCATCGACGGCGCAATGAAAAACGGCGAGCTTATGGCGTTCCCCGCGACGTATGACAACGGATATTTCCTTTACTACGATAAGAATTTCTACAACAAAGATGAAGTAGAAACTCTCGATGTGTTGCAAGCGAAAGCGAGAAAAAGCAGCAAGACAATACTTTACGATATCGGCTCGGGATATTATTCTGCGTCGTTCTTCTGGTCCGCCGGTTGCTCCTTCGGCTATACTACGGACTCGATGGAAGTATACGAGACAGACGTCGACAACGCCAACGGCAAAGCCGCTGCGCTGGCGTGCTTTAATTACTTCAATCCCGGCACGGATGCTAACGGCAACGGCTCGGAAGCGACGGTAATAATCGGCGGCGACGTCAACACTGCTATGGGCGACGGCTTCGGTAACGGAAGCATGGTCGCGGGCATAGGCGGCACGTGGGCGTATGCCAACATAAGAGAAAAGATGGCGCTTGCGGGCAAAGACCCCGACTCTATCGGCGTCGCCGTGCTTCCCAAATTCAAAATCACACTCAACGGCACAGAGGAATGGCGCACAATGACGTCGTTTATCGGCTATAAATTCTGCGGCGTTAACGCGCAGCGCGACAGCAATCATATCAAGGCAGGTTTGTCGCTCGCCGATTATTTCACGAGCGAAGCCGGACAGCTCAAACGTTTTAAAGACACCAACGCGGGCCCGTCCAATAAAGCGCTCAACGAAACCGCGGAAGTGAAAGATAACCCCATTCTTAAAGTGTTCCATAAGCAGGCTGAACTTGCGGGCGAGTATCAGGACCCCAAAGGACATCCTTCCTCATACTGGGCGAACACGTTTATTAAAGATATAATGAGCGGAACCATCACGAAGGGCAATCTTACTGAATCGCTTGAAAAGTGGGCGGCAGACCTCAGAAAAGGTTAATTCATATCGTATGCGAGTCCGTCCGAGAGATTTTTCTTTCGGACGGTAACGCATGATATTTCGGGAGCTATTTTATGGACGGACAAAACGCAACCGCAAAAACCGTTCCCAATTGGAAGAAATATAACCGTCCCTGGTATCAGAGATTCGGGATTGCCGTATGGAGCTACCTCAAAAACGTAGGCTTCATGATTTGGAGTGTGCTCAAACATATCCCGTTTGCCGTTTGGCATCTTATAAAATCGGTCGGCTTGTGTTTCTGCGGATTATGGAATAGGTTTACTGACGGCGATTGGCGAACCAAAATTTCGTATTTGATATTCGGTTTCGGATGCTTTTCGCGCGGAGCTAAGCAGTTGCTCAAAGGCTTGCTTTTGTTTGCTTTTGAAGTGCTGTTTATCTTGTACATGATTTTTATCGGCGGACCTAATCTCGCGAATTTCGGTTCTCTCGGCACTACGCCGCAAACCGAAGACCCTAGCGGCATAGGTATGACCGAAGTATACGACGACTCGATGAAAATATTGCTTTTCTGTGTCATGTCGTTGTTTTTCATAATATTCTTCGCGTATATGTATGTGAAGAATACGAAGATAGCATATGAAACGCAAAAGCGCGTCGAAGCGGGCAAGGGGCTTTCGAGTACCAAACAGCAACTCAATTTTGCGCTTAACGACGGTTATCACGTAACGGTATTGGCGTTGCCCATACTCGGCATCGTTCTCATCACCGTACTGCCGCTCGTTACCAATATACTTGTAGCGTTTACCAACTACAACTATTTGCACGAACCGCCCAAAGAACTGTTCCATTGGTCCGGTTTCGAGGCTTTTGTCGAATTGTTCGGCAAAGGATACGGCTCGTCGCTCTGGTCGGTTTTGGGATGGACGCTCATTTGGGCGGTGTTCGCGACTTTCACAAACTTCTTTTTCGGCATGTTTCTTGCGATGATAATCAACAAGAAATCGATTAAGCTGAAAATTTTCTGGCGCACGTGCTTTGTCATTGTTATAGCCGTGCCCGACTTTATTACGCTCATGATGATTAGTAAGTTCTTCTCGTATTCGTCGTCTTCGACGTTTACGGGCGCGTTCAACTTGATACTGAAAAATTGGTTCGGTATTGTGGACGGCGGCGGTATCGACTGGTTCGGCACTACGCTGAACAATCCGATGGCGGCGAGAACTATGGTTATCGTCGTCAATATGTGGCGCGGCATGCCGTTTACAATGCTTTCGACATACGGCATACTGATGAACATACCCGAGGAACTTTACGAGTCGAGCAGGATAGACGGCGCGGGACCCGTACGCAGATTTATTTCCATCACGTTCCCGTACATCATGTTCGTCATGGGACCGTCGCTTCTTACGACGTTCACGGGCAACATCAACAACTTCAACGTCATATTCTTCTTGACGGCCGGTCAACCCGGACAGAGCGGCAATACGCCCGGCGCGACCGACCTTCTTATAACATGGCTGTACCGCTTGACGGTAAACAACAATAAGTCGCAGTTCGCGTTGGCATCCGTTATCGGTATATTCACGTTCTTAATCACGAGCTTCTTTGCGCTTATCGTGTTTAACAGCTCCAAATCGGTAAAACAGGAGGATACGTTCCAATGATAGGCTTGAGGTCTAAACGTATCGTATCCGATACTATAATTTATATCGTGCTGACCGTAATGGTCGTAATTTGGCTGTTCCCGCTCGTATGGATGGTTTTGCGCGCGTTCGACGTGAACAAGAGCGCGACGTCGTCTACCGTTTTCCCGCAGGAGTTTACGTTTGATAACTTCAAAAACCTGTGTGCGGGCGACGCCTACGAACAGTTCCCGTACGGCAGATGGCTCATCAACACCTTTGTTATAGCGTTGGGTTCGTGCATCATCTCCACGCTCATGGTGCTCATGGTGTCGTATGCGCTGTCGCGGCTTCGCTTTAAGGCGAGAAAGAAGCTGATGAACATATCGCTTATACTCGGAATGTTCCCCGGCTTCCTGTCGATTACCGCATTGTTCTATCTTTTCAGTTCGGTAGGTCTTGCCGGCCGTTCGGACTTCGATATGCCGTTTATAAATCTAATCGGTTTGATGCTTGCGTATTCGCTGGCGTCCGGCACGGGTTATTATATAGTAAAGGGCTTTTTCGATACCGTTCCGATTGCGATTGACGAAGCGGCGCGAATCGACGGCGCTACCAAAAATCGCATATTCTGGCAGATGATAATTCCGCTCAGTAAGCCGATAATCATTTATACCATACTTACTTCGTTTATCGGACCGTGGTGCGACTTTATACTCGCTTCGGTATTTCTGTCTGGTGCGAATAATCTTACGATAGCGGTCGGTATCAGGCAGTGGATAGACAGTCAGGTATTGACGGGTTCGCACTTTGCGCGGTTCTGCGCCGGCGGCGTATTAATCGCGGTACCTATCACGATACTATACTTGATTATGCAAAAGTTCTACGTTGCGGGCATAACCGGCGGCGCTGCAAAAGGTTAATGACAGTTATTTAAGCCCGCGGTTATTCGCGGGCTTTTATTTTAATCCATTGAATCGCTTGCCGTGCAAGCAATGATAATTTGCGATTATTTGCCCTCTCCGTACTGCAATGCGAAAGCATTGTCGGCGGAGGAGGATGGGAGGCAAAATGAAGTTAAAGAAAATAGCGGCGGTAGTCTCGGCGTTTGCCGCGGCGACGACGGCGCCTCTTTGCGCCGTGGGGTGCGGCGATGGCGAGGCCGTTAACGCTACGCCCAAAAACACCGACGAGTATATTATTCCGCAGGACTACTGCCGCACGTATTACGAAGTTTTCGTGCGCAGTTTTGCCGACGGCAACGGCGACGGCATAGGAGATTTGCGCGGACTCGCGGACAATCTCGACTACCTGAACGACGGCGACGACAGCACCATGACCGACCTCGGAATCAACGGCATATGGATGATGCCCATAAATATGTCTCCGTCTTACCATAAGTACGACGTAACCGACTATTATCAGATAGACGACGAGTACGGAACGATGGAGGACTTCGACTATCTTGTCGAAGAGTGCAATAAGCGCGATATTTGGTTGCAAATGGATTTGGTGCTTAATCACACGTCAAATCAGCATCCGTGGTTTTTGGAAGCGGTAAAAGAAGCACAGGCGGGCAATCCTGTCGACAGTAAATTTATGTCGCGCTACGAGTTTGTCGCAAGCGCCGAAGATAAGGCGACGAAAGGCGGGACATGGCGCAAGGTGCCCGGAACCGCCGATTACTGGTATCTCGGCAATTTTTCGGAGAGCATGCCCGACCTTAATCTTTCCAACCGCGCAGTCCGAGCGGAAATCGAAAAAATCGTGGACTTTTGGCTCGGTAAAGGTATACGCTCGTTCAGACTTGACGCGGTGCCGTGGGCGTGCGCAAACACGACGGCATACACGGAAGAGAACGCCGAGTTTTGGACGTGGTTCAACGAATATTGCAATCAAAAAGGCGCGGAGCTTTTCGGTAAAGAAGACGACGGAATAAACGCGTATTGCTACAATGTAGGAGAAGTGTGGGCGAACGATTCGACTGTCAAGGCGTTTTTCGGCACGAAAATGTCCAACTTCAACTACGGGTTCGGCGACAGCCATAAAAACGGTTTTGCCGGCTATGTCAACGATTGGAAAGCGGGCGCGACTATAACCGAATCGCTCGAACAAATGCAAAACGACGTTCTCGCGCTTGACGAAAACGCGATATTGAGTAATTTCCTGTCCAATCACGACAACGACAGAAGCGCGGAGTCGTTCGATATGGATAAGTCGTTGATTAAGATGGGCGCGGCGATATATCTGCTTTCGCCCGGCAATCCGTATATTTACTACGGCGAAGAAATAGGCGCGGTCGGCAGCGGCAGAGACGAGAATAAACGACTTGCATTTAACTGGGGCGATAAGCGCAACGTCAAAAGCCCTATCGACGCCGATTACGAAGGCAAGCAGAAACTCGGCAGCGTCAAATCGCAGAAGAACGTTGCGGATTCGATTTTGACGTATTACCGTAACGCGATAAAGTTGCGCAACCGTTTTCCCGAAATCGGGCGCGGACGCATGACGGCGTACGCATTCAATTCGGACGGCGTGATTAAAAAAGCGAGCGAAATACGTGCGGAAATAGGTTCGAGCGGCGCTTTTTCGGAAGTAAACAGGCTCAATAAACCGATTGCGGCGTACTCACTCGAATGGAACGGGCGAAAAGTCTTTATCGTCCATAACGTAGGCGCAAGTTCCGCATCTTTGAATCTGTCCGGATTTTCCGATTACCAGCTTGTCGCGTCGCTCAAAGCAAAAGGCGGTAGCGTCTCGTTTAAAAACGAGTCTTTGAATATGTCGTCGGGAACGGTTGCCGTCTTAAAACCCAAGACGGAGCTTATAAAGTAATTCACCCGAATTAGCGGGTAAAATATAAGAATAGGGAGGCAATAATGAAAAGGACACAGACAAAACGGCGGTCGATTTTCGGTTTCGCGATGGTGGCGGCATTCGCCGCAACCGCGCTCGTAACCGCGCCGCTCGGCTCTTACAAAAGGGCGGCAGCAGAGGATGCGGAACAAGGCACGGTTGCGACGCAAGCCGTCGAATCGCCCGTACGCAATGCGGAAGTGCGCGACAGTGAGCCGCTCGACAAGTTTACGCTCCGAATTTTTTATTACAGACCCGACGGAGATTATACGGGCTGGAACATGTGGATTTGGGGCGCCGGCGGAGGCGGCGACTATACGACTAACGACGAAAGTTCGCCCGGCATGTTCCAAAGGGAAATAATCCGCAACGACAAAAAGTGCGCATATCTCAGCATAGACATCGAAAACGCCACGCCGAGCGGCAACGACATTCTCGGTTTGATAGTGCGTAAATCGGAAAGCGGCAACTGGTGGGCGAAACAGTCGTCCAATATGTATGTCGCTACCGACAAAATCAAAGTAGGCGAAAAGAACGACATTTATATCGTTCAGGATATAGATAAAGTCTATTACGATATGAACGAGGCGTTGTCCGACAAGGTTACGAGCGCGCTCTTTAAAGAGAATAAAGGCGCGACGACCGTCGAAATAGCGACAAACGCAGTTATAAAATCCACTACCGTTTTCGAAGTGCGCGACGGCGAGGGCAACGTGAAAGGCACGCTCGACTGCACTCAAAACGGAAAGTACGTAAATCTTTTGAAAGCCGAAATACCGTTTGACGGCGAAGTCGACTTCGGCTCGGAGTATACTGTCGTCGACACTTCGGCCGAGGGCTTTTCCGAAGCGCCCGTACTGAAACACAAACTTTACGATACGCAGAACTTTATAGATAAGTACAGCTACGACGGCGAACTCGGCGTTAAGTATGCGGCTGAACAATCGGAATTCCGCGTATGGTCGCCCGTCGCTTCCGACATGAAGTTGTACGTCTACGACGACGATACTACAGCAACGCACGCTACGCATGATATGACGCGCGGCACAAAAGGCGATTGGTCTGTTACGGTAAACGGCGACCTCAACGGCAAATATTACACCTATTACGCCACCGTCAACGGCAAGAGCACCGAAGTAGTCGACCCGTACGCGACAAGCGGCGGAAAAAACGGCAACCGCGGCATGGTACTCGACCTCGATGCGACCGACCCCGACGGATGGGCGACGCAAAGCAATCCCCAACTCGAATCGTATTCGCAGGCAGTTATTTACGAAGCGCAGCTTCGCGACCTTACCATTCACGAATCGAGCAACGTCAGTGCGAACAATCGCGGCAAGTTCCTCGGTCTTACCGAAAAGGGAACGGCAGATAAACCCACGCCGCTCGATTACATCAAATCGCTCGGCGTAACCGCGGTGCACTTCCAACCGCTTTTCGACTTTGCGTCAGTCGACGAAAGTTTCTCGGTCGCGACGTATAATAAGGACGGCGAATACAACTGGGGTTACGACCCTAAAAACTACAATATGCCCGACGGCTCGTATTCGTCCGACCCGACGAACGGCGCAACGCGCGTAAACGAGATGAAGCAGATGGTCATGGCGCTCCACAACGAAGGAGTGCAGGTGATTATGGACGTTGTTTACAACCATATGGCTTCCGCGAGCGATTCGCCGTTTGAAACGCTGATGCCCGGGTATTATTTCCGTCTGACAGACAGCGGCGCGTACTTTAACGGCTCCGGCTGCGGCAACGAGACCGCTTCGGAACGCGCCATGTTCCGCAAGTTCATGATAGATTCCTGCAAGTATTGGGCGCAGGAATACAATATCGACGGCTTCCGTTTCGACCTTATGGGTCTTCACGACATAGACACCATGAATATGCTTTATGACGCGGTTGCGGAAATCAATCCCGACGTTATCATTTACGGCGAGGGTTGGAACGGCGGCACGAGCGGAATTGCGGATGATAAAGCCGCTTTACAGAGAAATGCGAAGCATATGCCCAATATAGGCGTGTTTAACGATATAATCCGCGACGGACTTAAAGGCAGTGTATTCACGATGTCGGATACAGGTTTCGTTTCGGGCAAGTATGCCGACGCGGCGGTGTATGTCGGCGCGGCAGGTTCGACCTCGATACTTTCCGA
>CATLGX010000060.1 GCA_949948785.1 uncultured Christensenella sp.
TGTCGCCGTCGCGTCTATATCCCCGATATTAGCGGTGTCCCTGCGCTCCGACGTCTTTACTCCGTCCGACCATCCTGTAAATTCATACCCCTCTTTCGCGACCGCAGTTACCGTACTGCCCGTTTCTCCGTACAAAAGCGTTTGATGCGCGTCTCCGACGATTTCGCCGCCATTGCTATTGGAATAGTTCAGATTGTAGTATCTGACTTTAAACGTAGCAGTTACCTCGACGTCCGATTTTGCCACGTCCGTCCGCCACGCGGATTTTACGCCGTCCGACCACTCGGCAAAAATATAGCCGTTTTCGGCTATTGCTTTTACAGCAGTGCCGCACTCACCGTCTTTTACGACCTGTTGTTCTTCGCCCTCTATACGTCCGCCGTACCCCGCGCCGTATCGCAGTGTGTACTTCTTGTCGTTTTCAGAACAGCCGAAAAGACTCGCAAATGCTGCGCCTGCCGCGAACACGACGAGTACGATTAAGATTAACGTCTTGATTTTTACTCTTCCTCGTTCAATCATCAAAACATTCCTCCTGTATTTCCAAAAACGTCGGATAAACTTATTCGGTTATTTCCTCGTCTTTTCCGCTATCGGATTTATCCGTTTCCGAGACGGCGTCCGCGGCAGCCGCCGTTTCGGGTTCGGACGCGTCATGCGGCTGTTCTTCCGTTATATTGCCGTCGGGAGTCGATTGCTCTTCGGATTGGGGTTCGGTTTGCGCAGAACTCGATTTGCCGACGCCTTTTTTGAGTTTTTTCTTTAAGGCGCGCTTGGGGTTCATGGGCGCGTCCACCGCTTTTTCAAGTTCTTCGAAAAACTTCTTTTCTTCTTCGGGGTCGGTTATTTCGGGCGGAGAATACAGCGCCTCGTCCACCTCTTTACCTTCGAGATAATCTATAAGCGGCTGTATGTTCTCGATTTTTACCTCATCGACGGGCTGTTTGATTGCGTTCATGAGGAATGTGTCTTCGTCGCTTATGACGCTTGCCGTTTTTATTTGTTTGACGCGCCACGATATGGCAAACTTTTCCAGCCGACCGAGCTCGTCTATATCGAAACCGCCCTGCGCGTAGAATACGGGTATGAATTTTTCGTACGCGACGCTTACCGCGTTCTCTTTCACGCGACGGGGCGTATGTCTGCGGAACGGCGAAAGTCCGACGGCGCAGATTATCAGTTTCTTATATACTATCTCGTAAAACTCGGCAAACTTTTTAAGTCCGTTTATCTGGTCGCCTTTGAGCGAGCCGATGTACAGCACTTTGTCGTAGTCGGCGAGCATTTCCGCACGGAGCTTGTCGGACGGCACGGCGTCGCAACCGAGCGCGTTGCCGAGTATATCCACGTAACGCCGCACATATCCGTGTTTGGAACAGAAAACGATTAAAAGTCTGCCTTTCATAATAGCTACCGCCTAATTCGATTTTATATATTATACACTATTAAAGACCATTATTCAAGCGTTTATGTAAACCTTTCACCTTTTCGCATTTTTCGGCAAAACAAAAAATCACGCTCAGTTTTCGGGCGTGATTTCTTTGCGATTTTACTTATTGGCAAAAGACTTAATAATTCTCGGGCTTCATTTCGAAGAACGAACGGGGATGCGCGCATACGGGGCAGACCTGCGGCGCTTCATTGGCGACAACCATATGTCCGCAGTTGAGGCACACCCAAACCACTTGAACGCCTTTTTTGAATACTTCGTCTTTTTCGACGTTCATTGCGAGTTTGACGTAACGCTCTTCGTGCGTCTTTTCGATAGCCGCGACCTTGCGGAAAAGTTCCGCAACCTGCGTAAAGCCCTCTTTGTCGGCTTCCTCGGCAAACGTCTTGTACATGTCCGTCCACTCGAAATGCTCGCCGTCGGCGGCGTCTTTAAGGTTGGTAAGCGTGTCGTTGATTCCGCCGTGAAGAAGTTTGAACCACAGTTTGGCGTGTTCTTTCTCGTTGGCAGCCGTCTCGGCAAAGATTGCGGCTATCTGCTCGTAGCCGTCCTTTTTGGCTTTGGACGCATAGTAGTCGTATTTATTGCGCGCCATACTCTCGCCCGAGAATGCGGTCATAAGATTTTCTTCGGTTTTGGTGCCTTTAAGGTCTTTCATGGTATATCTCCTTTTTGTTCGGGTAATCCCGATATTTTGACTTATTTATTGATGTCCGACAGTATGAGCGCCGCCGCGCCGACAATGCCGGCGTCGTTGCCGAGCTGTGCCGTAAGAATGTCGAATCTCGGCGTGCCGTAAAATCCGTAGTTCCTGTCCTTGCAGTAGTCTTTCAGTTTGTAGATTAAATAATCGCCCTGCGCACACACGCCGCCGCCGAGAATTATCGCCTGCGGACGGAATATGTTGGCAAAGTTCAGCATGCCCTCGCCGAGATACCTGACAAAATTGTTTACTACCTCGCACGCCGCGCCGTCGCCCTGTTTACTGCACTCGAACGCGGTTTTGCCGCTCACTTCGTCGAGCGTGGGCGAATACTTCCACATGAGCGAATTTCTGTCGCGCTCCATCATTTTTTTGGTCTCGCGGATTAACGCAGTAGCGGAACAGTACGCTTCGAGACAGCCGCGCCTGCCGCACGTGCAAGGCTCGCCGTCCACCGAAATCACCATATGCCCGAGTTCGCCGCCCTTGCTCTCGTTGCCCTCGTACAGTTTGTTGTCTATTACGATGCCGCCGCCGACGCCCGTACCGAGCGTAATGAATATCGTGTCGGAATACATGCGCCCAACGCCGAACGTAGCCTCGCCGAGAGCGGCGACGTTTGCGTCGTTGCTCACTTTTATCGGCTTATTTATATAACGCGCGAGAAGCTCTGCGAGCGGAACGTTCTCCCATTCGAGGTTATAGGCGCGGTCCACCGTGCCCGTGGCAGAATTTATAGCGCCCGGACAGCCTATGCCTATACCCAAAAACTCGCGGTCTTTTATGTCCACCATCGACTGTATGAGCTTGCCCATATCGTCTATGATTTTCAAATATCCGCCCTTAACATCGGTTACGACGCGGTCTTTTTTGACTATGCGCCCGTCGCGGTCGACAACACCGACCTTGACCGACATTCCGCCTATATCGACACCTATACAATACATATTTCCACCCTACTTGATTATTATTGTATTTATCGAGGATTCGAGTTTATCCTTATCGGCTTTTTCGCGTTCTTTGAGATAATTGCTGAAAATATTGACGGCGTTCGTTCTGTCGAGTATTACATATCTGCGCGTTACGGGTAGCTTGCGCGGGTCGACGGACTTATTCGTCGGCTTTGCCGCGTTAACGCCCGATTTTGCCGCCTGCTTTTTGGGCGTTTTTCGTTCTGCGGGTTTTTCCGCGGGCTTTTGCGCCGCGGGCTTTTTCTTTTGCGCCGACTGTTGTTTGCGCGGCTTTACCTCCGACTTTTCGCGCTTTTCGGCGGCGTTATTTTCGGGCTTTGCCGCGCGCGCCGCACGACTGACCGTGCGTATACTCGGAATGTAAATATTGCGGTCGGGTTCGTAACCGTCGTCGTAATCGGAATACCCGTACTGCGCGTCTTCGGTTTTTTCGTCGGCATACGCCGCGTCGCTTTCGCGCGCCGTCGGAGATTCATATTCCTCGCTCTCGCTACGCGCGTCGACAGGCTGCGCGCCGCGGAACGGCACGGGATTGTCGGCAAGCGCTTCCGCTATTATGCGCTCGTCGGCGGGGTTATCCTGCTCGTACCACGGTTTTTCGTAACTGTCGGAAGTATCGCGAATTGCGTCGTCATCGGCATCGTCGACAAAACCGTCGGCGGCATTTTGAACGCCGTCCCCGTCGGATATGCTCTCGTATGTTCCGTCGGCGACGTCTGCGTCGGCGGCGAACGTTTCTTCGCCCTCCGCGTTTTCCGAGCTTTCATCATCGCCGTCCGTCCCGTCTTCCGCGATAGTATCGGCGTCCGAATCGAAATCGTCGAAACTGTCGAACCCCGAATCGTCCGTTTCTCCGACGTTGGAAATGCCGACGAACTCTTTTTTGGGTTCGGGCTGTTCCACGCGCCAATCAAACGACGGCGCGTCGTCATCCGCGGCTTTTTCGCCGTGCGCGGGTTCGAACTCTTTTTTGTCGCTCGCGTCGTCGGACTTTTCGGCGGCGCTTACGGCGGAATTACTCTTTTTAACGGCGGCGGCGCTCAGCTTGCGTATTCTTTCAAGCTCCGCGTCGCGCTTGATTTGTTCGGGCGTCTTTTTTGATTTTTCGGGCTGTTTGCCATACTTCTTTTTTGCGAGCATGCAATCGGCAACCAGCGTCATGAGCGAAATAATGAAAAGTCCGACGGCTATCGCATGCCCCGTCGGCGCGGACAGCGTTACGAACAGCGGCGCGAGCGGAAGTTCCGTCATGCTGTCGCCTATTACGAAAAACGCTTTATCGCCCGCAACGGCTATTCGGAATCCGCCGGAAACATCGGTCAATATCGCCAACGCGAACAATCCCGCTCCTACTACAAGCGCTATCGCCGACAGTATTCTTAAAAATATATCTAATCCGGACGTACGGCGTCTGCCTTTGGCAATAACGCAAAACATCATCACCGATAAAAACAGCGCAAGCACACCCGATATTGTTACGAATATGATATTTTCCAGCTTAGTAAAGTCCATACGAAATAATTATACAACCGCCGCGCGGTTTTGTCAATACTTTTATCTCGCATGCGACGGCAAAAAAGAAAAACGCCCGACCTTACGCGGCCGGGCGAAACAATTAAGTCGAACGCTATGTACACACGACATAAATGCAAGCTGTGCTTGAAACGTACGAGTATGAAACGCTATTGGTCGTGCGATACAATTAAATCTAACGCTACGCACACACACGACATAAATGCAAGCTATGCTTGCCTAAAACATTCGTTTTCGTATCATTATTATAATGACGGGCACGAGAATGACGACGATTACGCCGAGGATTATCCAAAACCCGTAAATTTCGCCCTCGAAAGGCACGCCCGTATTCATGCCCCAAAGGCTGGCGATTAGCGTGGGGATTGTAAGCAGAATAGTTATCGCCGTGAGGAGTTTCATGACGATGTTCTGATTGTTGGATATAACGGACGCAAACGTATCCATCGTACCCGACAAAACTTCGCGGTATATGGACGCCATTTCGATAGCCTGTTTGTTTTCTATTATGACGTCGTCCAACAAATCGCTGTCCGCCTCGTAATGTTTGATTGCGGAAAGCTGGCGCATGCGGTCGATGACGACCTGGTTGGACAAAAGCGACGTCGAGAAATATACGAGCGCTTTATCGAGGTCGAGCAGTTTGATAAGCTCTGTATTTTTAAGCGCGCGGTGGAGCGACTGCTGTATGCGGCTCGCCGTACGGTCGATGAGTTTCAGATAGTGCAGGTACTTGGTCGCGTTGGCGTACAGTATCTGGTAAATAAACCGCGTGCGCTTGTTTACGTCGAAATTGCGCACGGCGTTATTGACGAAATCGCCGAGCACCGACGTTTCGCGCAAGCATACCGTCAAGAAATATTTATCCGAATAAATAATCGCAAGCGGCAACGTAGAATACACGTACGTGTCCTTTTCTTCGTTTATGACGGGTATATCGATTACTATCAACGTGTAATCACCGTCGTTGTCTATATGCGCGCGCTCTTCTTCGTCCAGCGCGGCTTTAATCATATCCTCGGGAATACCCGTTTCTTCGCAGACCTTGCCTATTTCAAGGTCGGACGGATTTTCGAGGTTAACCCAAACCCCGGGCGCGATGACGTCGCATTCGACAAGCTCGCGCTTTCCGCTTTCCATTGCGTAAATGTTTAGCATAGCACTGTATTAACAACGGGCCTCCCGCCCGCCGTTATACCCGACGGGCGCAATAACTCCGACAACTGTCGTCCGAACCGTCCATTGCGTCCTCCTGCGCTTATTTTATCACAAAACGCCGCCGCGCGCAACCCTTTCCTTACTTCTTTTTTGAAAAAAAGAAGTAAGCAAGAAAAAACTAATGTGGTAGCTCGCCTTTCCGAAAAAGGAGTAAGCAAGAAAACTAATGTAGTAACTCGTCCTCTCGAAAAAAAGTAAGCAAGAAAAAACTAATGTGGCAGCTCGCCCTCTCGAAAAGAAGTAAGCAAGTAAAAACTAATGTGTTAGCTCGCCCTCTCGAAAAAGAAGTAAGCAGGTAAAATCTATTATAGCTACTCGCCTTTTTGAAAATACGAACGGCAAACGCAGATTAAGCGAGGCGAGCGAAACTGCCGCACGAGCTTATTTGTTGCAAGCCGAGCTTAGTTACTTTACTTGCATTTGCTCGCCGCTTTCGGCGCATACATAAACGTAATGAACGCCGTCTTCGAGTTCGTATCTGTATTCGTAGCAAACGCGTTCTTTACCTTCGAAAGTGCGCGTTACGAGAACGCCTTCGCCCGTCGCGCCCTTAGCCTCTTTGCGCGCCGTAGCCTCGTCTATGCGGGGCTTCGGAACTTTGTGCTCGCACTCGCACTTGCCTGCCGTGAAAGCGACGACCTTACCGCCCGCGACAACGGCACTCGCGCAATCGTCGCAGGCAAGCGCGCCGTCGATATTACGGCACAGCTTGACTGTAACGCTTCCGCCGTATGTCTCCGTTCCGCACACGGAAAGCTGCGGATAGCCGCACTTTTCGGCGCACTCTTCGGCAAGTTTCTCCGCCGTGCTTATATCTACCTCAGCCTCGTCGCCTCTGCCGTGTTCGAAAGCAAACTCGCAAATCTTGGAGTCTTCGGTCAAGGCATAACCCGACTTTCCGTCGAGCGTCAAATCGAATTCGATTTTGCCGTCATAGCCGCCCACTTTTTTCGCATGCTCCGCGCCGAGCGCCGTCTTGATTTGCTCCTCCGCCTTTTCGATTTCGACGGCGCTCGGGTTTTTCTCCTCCCGTTCGTCGTTGGGACGGGACGATTGATTTTGCACTAACTCGCCATCGTACTCGAAGCTCTCGCCGTACACAACGTGCTTGAAAAACATGTTAGAATATTTATAGAGCAAATCGGCTTTTTCGACCGCCGTCATCGCGTCCTTAGTATGAAGAACGGTGGCTACGTCGTTTAAGAAGGCTTCTTTCGCCCTGTTTTCGCGCCAATCGCCGTTATCGCATTCCAGAGCGGTTTCGGCGCGCACGGCAAACACAAGCCCGTCGTTGCACAGATACCGTGCCGATTGCTCGCGTTCGCACAGTCGCAAAGCCGACATCGTATGATTCAATTCGTTCGCCGAATCGGCAAGCAAATACTTGGCGACGCTGTTGCCGCTCTCGGCGCGGCTGCGCTTGTTAAGCCCGAGCACCATGCCCGTTACAAGCGCAGACAGCGCGAACACGAACGCCGACACTACCGCCGCAATAAGCACGGCGTGATTTTTTCTTTCGTTAAGTTTATTTACCATGATACCCTCTTTACAGCGCGAAATTGTGCTTGCCTATTTTGATGTGCACGGTCAGCGACCATATCCAGCTCGAAGTGGCGGTCGCGGGATTGTAGTAGTACAAACACCCGCCCGTAGGGTCCCAACCGCCGAGCGCGTCGCGCGCCGCAGAATACGACGACTCATTGGGCGTAAGATTTATCTGTCCGTCGCTTACCGCGGTGAACGCGCCCTTTTGATATATAACGCCGTAAATGGTGTTGGGGAACTTGCTCGACCGCACGCGGTTCAGCACCACGGCGGCTACCGCTACCTGACCGTTGTACGGCTCGCCGCGCGCCTCGCCGTAAACGCACCGCGCCAAAAGATTGAGGTCGCTGTCGCTCACGTTGGAAGACCCGCCGCCCGACGTCGAGCCGCCCGTACCGAGCGTTACGCCCATCGCCTTTTCTGTGGCGCTTCCGACGTTTCCGTCAACAGACAGAGAATGGTCCGACTGAAACGCCATGACCGCGCACATCGTACGCTTGCCCCATACCCCGTCAACCGTCGAATTATAATAACCGAGACTTTTGAGCCGCGTCTGCACGGCTTTTACATTCCCCGAAGTTTTACCTTTTACAATGCCGCCGCTTCGAGCGGAAGAAGACAGCGTAATTCCGAGTTTTCGCGCCGTGCCGCCGCCGACCACGCCGTCGACGGTAAGTGCTGAATCGGACTGATAACCGAGCACCGCCGCGAGCGTGTTTTTACCCCACGCGCCGTCGACAGTCGATTTGTAATATCCGAACGTTTTGAGCCGTGCCTGCACCGCGGCTACGTTGGCGGTTGTTTTGCCGAGCGAAATACCGCCCGTAACGGGCAGTCTCAATCCGAGCTTACGCTCGGTCGAACTTCCGACGATGCCGTCGGCAGTAAGCCCGTTGTCGGCCTGGAACCGCTTAACGGCGCTCTTCGTTCCGCTTCCCCATATGCCGTCCGTCTTTTGCGTGTAGTAACCGAGCGTTTTGAGCCGCGTCTGCACCGCCGCAACGTTGGCGTAGTCGGAGCCTTTCACTACATACGCCGACGCGGTAACCGCGCCGACGAGCGTGCCGACCGCAATGACGAGCGCCGCCGCCGTCAAAAGCAACGCCGCGCGCCACGGGTGTATTTTGCGCTTTACTTCTTCCATATCTTTTGTTCCTTTCCGTTCCCCCGAACGTTTACGAAAACAGTTCGGCAAAGAACGATTTGTATTTGAACCGCTCGCCCTCGCCGTAGCACAGCGGCGGATATATGACGCACCACCAGTTATCGCCTTTTGCTTCGCCAAGCTCGATTATGAGCGCGTCGTAATAGCCGTCCTCCACAACGGTGTCGCCGTACTGCCGCGCGGGGAAATACTCGTTGGTCAGCAATGCGCGCGCGCCGTAAGAAAATCCCTCGGCGCGAAGCGTCGCAACCGCCACGCGCGTAATCTCGCCCAACCGCGTTCCGATGTCGGCGTACGCCTCTTCAAAAGTGTCCTTATCTACCTTTTCGGAAATGTACGCATTTACGGCGTCGCGCACTTTCAGCTTGACCGCTTGGTCAGCCGCCGAATCGGAGTTGGCGCGAATATGCAGACGCAACAACTCGCCATCGTATCTATTATTTGCCGTGCATCCGCAAAATATAGACGAAAGAGCGAAAATCAATACGATAATTACAGGTACAATGCGAAGTTTTTTCATGTATACGATTATGACCGCATCGAGTATGTAATATACATACGATTTTAATTCACTTTTTACAGTTTTGCCCCCCCCCCCCCCCCCCCTTCTCCCCGGGGTCAGACCCTGCCTTGGGTCGCCCCTTTCTGTATTCGGCGCAAACCCTTAACTTCT
>CATLGX010000061.1 GCA_949948785.1 uncultured Christensenella sp.
CGAAAAATAATAAGCTATCTGCGGCACGAGTCTGCCGATATTGATAGAATTAGCGGACGACAGCTCGATTCCGTCCGCGGCGAGCGCCGCGCCGAGACTGTCGTCGCAAAACGCCGTTTTGACGGCGGTCTGCGCGTCGTCGAAGTTCCCGACAATGCCGACGGCGTTCACGTTGCCGCCGTCTTGCGTCTGCATGGCGAGTTTTTGCACTTTGCTCACGCCGTCGGTCGGATAGAAAACGCACACCTGCGTGCCGTCGACGTCTTTAAAGCCTTCGAGCGCGGCTTTGCCCGTGTCGCCGCTCGTCGCAACGAGCACGAGCGTGTTTTTGGCATTGTTTTCCGCCTTTTTGGCGGCAGTCAGCAAAAGCGGAAGCACCGAAAGCGCCATGTCCTTAAACGCGTGCGTTTTTCCGTGCCACAGTTCGAGCACGTACAAATTGTCGTCCAGCTTGACCGTCGGCGCGGGGTCGTCGGTCTCGAACGAAGAGTACGCCCGCTCGGCTATACCATCGACGTCGAAATCGAAAAAGGCGCGCAAAACCGTGTCGCAGCGCGCCGCATAATCGAGCTCGAGCAATTTTTTGTAATCGAGCTTGCAAAATTCAATGGGAACATACAATCCGCCGTCGGGCGCTATGCCGTCGATAACCGCTTTCGAAGCCGACGTCTCGCCGCCGCCGCGCGTGGATATATATTTCATGTAAAAATCCTCTTAAAGATTTAAATTGCGTAATTTTTGAGGAATGCCGGTATCTTGTCGGCGGAAACCGTAACGACAAAAGCAACCTTGTCTCCCGCTTTTTCAAGCGCTTCGAAAACGGGTTTAAGCTCCTCTGCGGGGCGCTTGGCAAGACGGCTCAATCCGTCGATAAACACATGCTGAATATCGAAATCGGTGGCGAGCATGCCCTTGACAAAACCGATAAACTGCGCTTCGTCCGCTACGTCGTATTCGTTGAGGTTTATAAACCGTATATTGGGCGCAATGCCGAGCGACTGTCCGTTGTCGGTTATGTAGATGACCTTTCCGCTCGCGGATTCCGCCGCGGCGTTGGCGGCGTCGATGATGCGCTTGGTTTTGCCCGTACCTTTTGCTCCGTAAATGACAGAAATCATGTTTGTCTCCTTATCCATATATATTTTTTTGCGGGAAATTCCGCAGGAATTACTTTAACTGCGAAATGAAATCGGCGATTTTGACAAGTCCGCGCTCTATATCTTTTTCGGACGCGGCATACGACAGTCTTATATAGTCGGGCGCACCGAAGCTCTCGCACGGTATAACGGCCACCTGCGCGTTTTCAAGCAACGTCGACGCGAGGTCGTACGCCGATTTGATTACATGCCCGTCATAGCTCTTGCCTTCGAACGACTTTATGGAAACCATGATATAGAACGCGCCCTTCGGCTCGATGTATTCGAGATTGAGCCGCGAAAGTTTGAGCATCATAAGCGCTCTGCGCGCGTCGAACGTAGCTTTCATATCTTCGAGGAACGCCTCGCCGTGGTATTTGTCGGAAAGCGCGATGTACGAAGCGTACTGCGCGACGGCGTTGACGTTGGACGTAGAATGACTTTGCAAGCTCGCCATTGCCGACGCTATCTTCTCGTTGGCGGCGGCGTAACCGACGCGCCACCCCGTCATGGAATACGTCTTGCTCATGCCGTTGACGACAATCGTACGGTCTTTGAGCAAATCGGAGCAGGCGGCAATCGAGCGGTGGATATGCTCGTAATTGAGCTTTTCGTAAATCTCGTCGGACACGACGTACATGTCGTGCTTTTCTATAACGTCGGCGAGTGCGTTCAAATCCTTGCTCGTATAAACGGCGCCCGTCGGATTGTTGGGATTATTAAGTATGAACGCCTTGGTCTTGGGCGTGATAGCTTTTTCGAGTTCCTCGGCGGTTATCTTAAAACGGTTTTCGGGTTTGGTCTCGACGATTACGGGGACTCCGGACGCCATCTTGACTATTTCGGGATAGCTAAGCCAATACGGCGCGGGTATAATGACCTCGTCGCCGGGGTCGAGCGTCGCCATAAACGCATTGAACAAAGAGTGCTTGCCGCCGTTGCTTACAACAATCTGCGACGGCTTGTAATCGAGCGCGTTGTCGCTCTTGAATTTTTGACAAATCGCCTCGCGAAGCTCGGGTATCCCCGCCGCGGGCGTATACTTTGTCATACCCAGCTCCAAAGCCTTGTAGCCCGCCTGAATTATGTAATCGGGCGTGTTGAAATCGGGTTCGCCTGCCGCGAACGAAACAACCGATATTCCGTCGGCTCTCATCTTTTTTGCGCGAGCCGTTATTTCCAGCGTAAGCGACGGCGCTATCTGCTTTGCTCTTTTTGCTATATCCATGATGTGTCTCCGAACCGTAACGCGCACAAAAAGACCGCGCGTTTACGCTTTTCATTATACCACGCATTTCACTCTAAATCAAGCGTTTTTCCGTAAAGAAAACGACGGGTAAGTCCGCCGTCGATGAAATTGCCAAAATGATATTGTTCTTCGGCGCAATGATTTACATATTTTTTCTAAGCGAAAAAACCTATTTTCGTACTATTTAGCCATAACTCTACCAAGTTACCGTCATCAATCGACAAGTCAACGGGATATTGATTGCAGAGATACAATTTTACGCACAAATAGTCTATCGACTTTTCATTATCGCACGGCATCACGGAATAAAGCTCTTCATTGAGTAATCCATTCAAAAGACAGCGAACCGCGGCGTGTCTGCCGCTGTATCGACCGCCTAACAACATCGAATCGATACAATCGACTGCAAACGCTTCACTCACGGTCAATTGTTCGTTTTCACTATCGGTTTCATAATTGAAATAACTGCCGATATATTTGGAAAGTTTATCATCGCCTATCGAATATTTCGTTCTGTCTTCACTACTTCCGAAAGTAAACCGCGCAACTATCAAGTCGTATTTATCAAGCAAACTGCTGTTCTTTAATTCGTCTATATTGCAAGCGTACAAATTGTTTCTGCCATTCGCACTGCAAAAATCTTCTTCCGTAACCGCTTTAACCGTAAAGTAGCTGTCGACGTTTAACGTTACGAGTTCATCCGTAAGCTCGTAAAACGTTTCGCTCACGCGCTCGGAAAGGTCGAGGCACGCGTCGATTTCATCGCGTGAAAACTCATATTGTATGCGCTCTTTTTCACCCGTTTTTATATTTTTCAACATCGCATCTATTTTTGTAACATACACCATGAGCACGTTGAAAGTCTTTTTTTCGTCTTGCTTTACCGTCCACTCGGCGTACAGCTCGCGCGTCGGCGCGTCGAACAACTCGTCGCCAATGCAAGGCGTGCCGAGTTCGTCGAAAACCATTTGCGTGAAATTTCTGTCGAGATACCAGCCGCCGAAAGTAAAATGCTCGCGCTCGGGGATTACGCACTTTGCTTTCCGAATTTCGCCGCGTTTTATTTCGATTTCTTTTTGCGTATTATTGGCTGTCGCAAGATTGTAGTGATATGTAAACCTATCGGGGTCGCGGTACGAGAATATCGCCGCTATACGCAACTCGGCATTTGCGATGTCGCTGCGCGTCGGATTTTTAAGTCCGTCCGACCATTTTACAAACACGTTGCCTTTATCGGGCATCGCGGTAACAGTCTCTGTTGTCTCGCCCGTCGGCACCGTTTGCGACGGTTGACCGATTATACTCCCGCCGCCTGTTGCAAAGTATACGGCGCGGTAGCCGTACGTCGCTTGTACGCACACTTCTTTTGTTACGTAATTGTCGGTGCGTTCCTCTGTCATTACTCCGTCCGACCAACCCATGAAAACCGCATTCGGGTCGGTGCTTTTCACACATACCGTACTGCCGCTGTGCCCGCGTTGGACTGTCTGCAAGTCCTTGCCTACTACCGTGCCGCCGTGAACGGTGTACGTCAAATGCACCGGCAATGTTATCTCCGCGAACTTTGCCGTAAACTCCCTTTCTTTTTGTATGTTCTTATCCACGCGCGACAGAGTTTTCACTCCGTCCGACCAACCGACAAAGTAAAATCCGTCGTCGGCAACCGCCGTTACCTTTTTCGTGTCCCCGCCGTATTTTACCGACTGCCAGCTGTGAAAACCCAAGTTGTCGCCTTGCATGATTTTTCCGCCGCCGGTCGCGCTGTATATTATCGATATCGGCTCGCCGCTCGTCTGTTCGTACGACGGCGAAAACACGGCGACGCAAACCGCCGCGAGAAGTATAGCCGCTACGATTAAATAACCTATCGCGGTCGGTAGCATGGATGATTTTCCGAACACGGTATTTTTCACGACGCACACCCTCCTGTTCTGACTGCTTATATCATATTATATCAAACATGTTTTGTCGTGTCAATATTTTTATACAAAACGGCGGCGGGCAAGCCCGCCGCCGAATTTAACGACGACATATAAAAATAACGCAGTCGGCGTCGCCGTCGATTTTATGAAACGTCTATTCGCCGTAATTTTCAAACCGCGCAACCGTAGCCGCGTCGACTGACGGCTTGACGAAACGAAGAGCCTCCGATATGTCCGCCGCAGTCAGTCCGCTCACGCTTCCGCTTGCGAGCGAACGGCGGAGCGGCGCGTCGGTCGCACGGTCTATTAGCTCTGTTATATCCGCACCCGAAAACCCGTCGGTGGCGGCGACTATTTCAACTACATTTATATCGCCGTCCGTCTTGGTTTTTTTGAGCTTGCTCTCTATCATGGCGGCACGCGCGGGCGCGTCGGGGAGCGGAATATATATCTTTTGGCTGAACCTGCCGGGACGCATTGCCGCGTCGTCGACAGCCCACGGGTTGTTGGTAGCGCCGAGTATCATAAGCCCCGACTTTCTGCCAGAAAACCCGTCTATCTGCTGCAACAGCTCGTTTACTCGCCTGTCGTTATGCACGTCCGTGCCGCGCTTGAAAAACAGCGAATCCAGCTCGTCGAAGAATATTATTGCGCGGTCGGCGGACCTTGCCGTTTCAAACAGTTCCGCAATGTTCTTTTCGGACTCGCCCACCCACTTGCTTACTATATCCGAACACTTGACCGAATAGAACACCGCCCCCGCTTCGTGCGCGGCGGCTTTTGCGAGCATGGTTTTGCCCGTGCCCGGCGGTCCGTACATAAGCACGCCGCCGCCGGCGCTTTTGCCGAGCGCGGCGTACACGTCGGCGTGCGCCATGGGATAAATCATCTTTATTCGTATAGCTTCTTTGGCGGATTCGAGTCCCTTTACGTCGTCGAACGACACGTCCGGAATTTGCGCAACTTTGAAACTCGCGCCGACGTCTTCCGCATCGGGCGTTGCCGCATTGCGCGCAATCGGTTTTTTGGGCGCGGAATCGGGAAGAGAATCCGCAATCGCTATTATGCGCTTTACTCTGTCGACGCGAGCGGCGCGAAGTTTCGAACCCGACAGTTTGGCAAGTTCGGTCATGTACTCCGCCGCTTTATAGTAATCGCGTTTCGCCTTATTGTACTGTCCGGCGTTCTGCGCGTTTCGCGCGGAATCGTACATAGTCTCGAACGCCATTAACAGCCTGTCCTCGCTCATACCGCTCATTGCGCGTCCGCCTGTCTTTCGGGCGTACCGGATATATCGGAGTCGATAGTGCTTTCGGAATCGAGCTGTTCCTGCATTTCGAACATGGCGAGAAGCTCGTCGTCGGACTTGTTCGCCGAGTATATGGGGCTTGTCTCGTCGGACGCGGCTTCCTCGTACGATTCAAACAGTCTGTCCGCTTCGACGAGCATATTTTCCGCTTCCGATTTGTTGCGTATCGCTCCTTCCAAAAACTGCGCAAGCGCTTTCTGGTCGCCGAGCAGCTTGTTAAGCGGCATCTTTGTCGTGTTCTGCACGAATTGGTTATCGTCGATTGCCGCTTTGAGCTTTTCGAGCATTTTGACATTGTATATCAAAAACGCCGCGCGCTTGCTGTCGCGCTTTATTTCGTCCTGCAAGCTGTTATACTTCTTCGCGCACAGCAGTTTGATGTCGCGGTTCTTTTCCTTGCGCCCGCGTTCCAACAGCTTTTCGCTTTCCTCGGCTTTGGCAAGTATACCGCTCTCCAAGCTCTCTTGCTGTTTGCCGAGCTGTATAATCGCGTCGACTACGTCTTCGCGTTTTAACTTCTTAAACTTATTCCTTCCGAACATTTTCAGCGCTATCCTTCTTGAAATATTTGTTTGATTTTTTTCCGCCGATATTGCCGCGGCGAGCGGGATTGACCGAACGCCGCATGCGAATTACCGTTTACTTCGTATACGAGTTCCGCTCCGCTATCGCGGCGTTCAAATCCTTAATTATATCCTCCGCCTGAACGAGCGAACGGTCGTTGCCTTTGCTCAATGCGATTTTGAGGTCGCCCGACAGCGCGCCGATTTTCTTATCCGCCTGCGTAGCGCCCGCCGCCGTCGTAGGCGTCATGTACCGCACCGCGTCGTACATGCGCGAAGTCGCATCTTTCAGTTCGCCGTCCGCAAGTTCGACGCATACGGAAAGCGTGCGCGTATTGCTCTCGATATATTCGCGGCTTTCGGCGAGAAGTTCTTTCTTATCGGGTGATGAAAAACAGAAACCCATAATGTACCTACCTTTACTCTATTATTATTTTCGTTCCGATTCGCATTGCGGCGCGGCGCTTTGACGCAACTCGTTTTCTCCGGCGCAACGCGAGACTGATTACGGCAGTAACCGCACGGCGTATATCAAACCTTCCGTTTGCCGCATTGAGGGCAGAATTTATCCGTCATTCCGAGCTTTGTGCCGCAGTTGGAACAATACGGTTCGGCGAGAGAGTTTCCGCACTCGGGACAGAACTTCGCCGTCGTGTCGCACGCCGCACCGCAAGTCGAGCAAACCCTGCCCTTCCTTTGCGCGTCGCGTGAACGCTCGATTGCCATTATATCCGCATCCGATATTATAGCGCCGTTTATCGAGAACGAACACAGTTCGAGACCGTATTCGGCGGCGAACATTTCCGCGATTTGACCTTTTATTATTTCGGAAATCGCCGCTTTGTTTTCCGCAAATTCGGTATAGCTTATTTTCTTTTCGCGCATGGAACGCGCAATCGCCGGTTCGATAACGTTCATTAGCCGCGAGATTATGCGGCGTTTGAGTTTGTCGACGCTGTATTCCGTATCAGCGCCGACCAATTCGAGATAAAACTGCTTAGGCGTTTTCACGCGAAATTCGAGTTCGCCGTTTACTCCGATTGAAACGGGCACGCCCGTCATGGCGTCGCGCGTTTTTATGGGCGAACTCGTGCCCCAAAGCATTTGAAGTTTTGCCGTTTTTGACACGAACACAAAATCGACCGACGCGCAGTCGCTGTCTTTTTTCAGCCTGAACAGTCCGTTCTCCGTATCGAAAATATCGTGCCGACCGGGTTGCAGAGCCTCGGATACTACGCCGTCCTTGATAAGAAGTACGGTATGCGTTTCGGGGACGATAACCTGCGCCTTGGCGTGCAAGGCGTCCGCGCACTCGCGGCAGAACAGTTCCGCGTTATTACCTGTAAACTTTACTATTTCGGACATCGTTTCACCTCTATTTTTTGTATTTTCCTATCGCCGATGCGGAAAACACCAACGATATAAACGTTACTATAAACGCGCCTATGACGGCGTCTTCGACCTCGCCGCGGAAACAAGTCGCCGCCAAAATCGGCAACGTCGCAACCGCGAGCAAAAGACCGACCGACGTCAACGCAACTCTGAGTTTAGTTTGCGGCGCGCGCATAATTATCACCGAATTGACGATTCGGAACGCCGACGACACGATAAAGCACACCGCTATCGCCGTAATCTCGTCTTCGAAGTCGTCGTGCCCGTGTCCGAACACGATAAAGTTCGACTCCGCTATATACTCTATAAACAATATCAGCGCAGAAAGAAACAGCGCGAAAGACACGACCGCGGAAATCACGGAAAATACCGTGCGAACCGCGCCGAGCGCGGTGTCGCGCGCCGCCTCGCGTTTGTTCTCTGCTGTTTTGCGTTCGCGTTCCTCGTGCTCTCGCCTGCACTTGCGTTCGCGGTTGGCGTCGAGCGTTGCCGCAAGCTCGTCGTATGCGACCTTTTGTTCTGCCGTAGCTATCGATTGCGCAAGCATGAAATACTCGTTGGTCGATATATCGATAGTAGTCGCTCGCAGTTGCGCTTCCGTCATATTGAGCTGCGCAAGCATTTTACGGTAGTACAGAAGCGATGAATAGTAATTGTATGTGTCGACGGGAAGTATGTTTTTATTATCTATAAGATAATCGACGAGTTTGCCGTCGTTCGCTCGGTTCTTACTGCGCTCGCGCAGGAAAAGCCGCGCATTTTTGGAAACGGTTGCGCGCGCGCGCGCGTATTCCGCCGCCTGCGCGGGCGACGCGTATTCAATCGCTTTCTTGTACTCGCTCTCGCGCGTAATGTCCTCTACACACACGAGCGGCGTCTGCCCGTACTTCGCCCACAGCCTTAACCAATAATATCTGCTCGCAACGTCGGGGAAACGCTCGAACACCATGCCGTCCTCGACAAACGCGGAAGCGCACTTGTCGAGCGTTTTCGTAACCGCGGCATAATCCTCGACTTCATAGTACCTTTCCGCCTCGTCGAGCGCGTCGTCAATCGACTTTACGACGCGAACCTTATACGCCGCCGCAGACGCGTCTATTCTCGCCTTTACCGCGGCGTCGGCAAACTTTTCGGCGTTTTTGTAATTGGCGTCGGCGGTGAAATCTTTGTTGAGCGAGACGAGCGCCTCGTCGTTTTCCGCACGGTAATCGCAAAGCAGCAACAGCCACCAGGCGAGCGGGTTTTCGGGGTCGCAGTCGAGCGCATCGTCTATTATATTTTCCGCGCGCTCGAAATTGCCGGACCCTATCTCTATCTCGGCGCGTTTTAAACGCGACCGCAAATTGTACGTCGGCACAGCCGTAGCCGCGACGTCGCCCGAAACGATTTTTTCGAGACGTTCGAGCCGCTCGCGTTCGCGCTCGCGCTGCTGTTCGAGCTGACGGCGCTCGCGCTCGCGCGCGGCGAGCCGCTTTTCTTCGAGCAACGCTTTTTCGCGCTCGTCCT
>CATLGX010000062.1 GCA_949948785.1 uncultured Christensenella sp.
ACCTCACTTCGGTAGAACGTTACGACCCCGATTGCGAAACGGGGCTTTCGAGCGAGACCGTCGAAGCGCGAATCGCCCAAGGCTGCGATAACTACGTCGCAAAGAACAAGGGCAAGAGTTATATTTCGATATTCCTTACAAATATTTTCACGTTCTTCAATATCCTGTGCTTTTGCGTTATGATTGCGCTGTTGGTGTTTAATGCGCCAGTTACGCAATTGTTTTTCGTTGTAATAATCGGCGCAAATATAATAATCGGCATAATACAAGAGGTTCGTTCTAAATATTTAATCGACAAGCTGTCTTTGGTGTCGGCACCGAGCGCAATAGTCGTCCGCGACGGCGAGCGCAATGTTATACCTACGTCGGAAGTCGTGCTCGATGATATTATATGCTTCGAGACGGGTAAGCAGATTTGTGCCGACTCAGTTGTTGTAAAAGGCGAGTGCGAGGTTAACGAAGCGATGCTTACGGGCGAGAGCGAGCCTGTCAAAAAACGCGTCGGCGACGTTTTGTACAGCGGTTCGTTTATGAGCAGCGGTTCCGTTACGGCACGCGTGGATAAAGTGGGCAAGGCGAATTATGTAGAAACACTTACTTCGCACGCCAAAAAATACAAAAAACCCAAATCCGAGCTTATGAACTCCGTCAAGCTGATAATGAAAGTGCTTGCGCCGTTTATAGTGGCGCTCGGCGCGCTTTTGGTTTGGCGCGGTTATGCGGCGCATCCCGGCGGAGTGAACGGTATGTCCGATTGGGAGCTTATAGTTCAGAGCGCCGCGGGTGCCGTTATTGGCATGATACCGTCGGGCATGTTTCTTCTTACTTCCGTTGCGCTCGCGGCGTCCGTCGTAAAACTCGCGCGCAAGCAGACGCTCGTTCAGGATTTGTACTGTATAGAAATGCTCGCGCGAGTCGACGTCTTATGCCTCGACAAAACGGGCACTATCACCGACGGCTCGATGGAAGTCAACAACGTAATAGAAATAAAGGGCTTCGAGGGCAATTATTCGTTAAACGAAATAATAGGCTCGATGCTGAGCGCAACGGGCGACAACAATCAGACGGCGCTCGCGCTCGCAAATCGTTTCGGTTACAGTAAAGCGTTAAAGCCCAACGCGGTATTGCCGTTTTCTTCTCAGCGTAAGCTGTCCGCGGTTTCGTTCGATGGCGAGGGTACGTATATGCTCGGCGCGCCGGAGTTCGTTCTCAAAGATATGGGCGTCAGGATAGAACGGCTTATCAACGAGAATGCGGCAAACGGCTACCGAGTGATGGTGCTTGCGCATTCGCCCGCGGAAATAACGGGCGATAAACTGCCCGCCGTCCGCAGACCGCTGTGCCTTATCATAATAGAGGACCATATCCGCGAGGACGC
Organism: uncultured Christensenella sp.; assembly: GCA_949948785.1. Taxonomy (GTDB): domain Bacteria; phylum Bacillota; class Clostridia; order Christensenellales; family Pumilibacteraceae; genus Anaerocaecibacter. The sequence goes on from CATLGX010000062.1 coordinate 1,379, forward strand.
CGTCGAGACAATCAAATGGTTCAAAGAGAACAACGTCTCAATCAAAGTCATATCGGGCGATAATCCGATAACGGTATCCGAGGTCGCAAAGCGCGTCGGCGTGGAGAACGCCGAGCTTTACATATCGCTCGAAGGCATGTCCAATCAGGATGTAATAGAGGCGGCGAACAAGTACACGGTGTTCGGCAGAGTTACGCCCGAGCAAAAGCGGTTGCTCGTGCATTCAATCAAGTCCAAACAGCATACCGTGGCTATGACGGGCGACGGAGTGAACGATATTCTCGCCATGCGCGAGTCCGACTGCTCCATATCCATGGCGTCCGGCGCGGAAGCGGCGCGAAACGTAAGCCACCTCGTTTTGCTCAACAACGACTTCACGTCTATGCCCGACGTCGTGCGTGAAGGGCGGCGCGTAATAAACAATATACAAGCGTCAAGCGCGATGTTTTTGATGAAGACCTTTATGTCCATTGTGCTGTCGGTTATCTTTCTCGTGCTCCAAGACGCAACTTATCCGTTAATGACCCACAATATGCTCGCGCTCGAAGTGTGCGTAATAGGCGTACCGTCGTTCTTCCTCGCGTTGCAGGCAAACGACAGTATAATTAAGGGTAAGTTTATTTCAAACGTTATCGCGCGTGCAGTGCCCGGCGGTGTGGCGCTCGTCCTCGGCGTAATGGCAATGTACACGCTGAATACGTTGAGACCGATGCCCGCAGAAGAGATGACGTGCATGATGGTTTATGCGATAACCTGCATAGGCATAATGGTGCTTTTCCGTCAGTGCGAGCCGTTTAACGTTTTCCGCACGGTGCTCATGATAGGAACGATACTGTTTGTCGCGTTGTTTATGTACGTCGTGCCTATGATTTTCAAAGACGGACTCGGGCTTTGCACGCTCAATCTCACGCAGATTTGCTATACGTCGACAGTCGTTCTCGCAAGCTATTTCGTCGTCGCGGTACTGACAAAAATTCTCAGTTCGATACGCATAAAGTAGTCGGCTGTTCGCCGCTTTTATGTAAGTTTGCGATATAAATTTACACTTGGATTTTACGCGATGCGCACGGTATTTACAAAAACGTTTTGTAAAATGTACGCAGACATTCCAAACGAGGTTATCAATGGCTAAGTTTTTGATAGTGGACGACGAAGAGGGAATCAGACAGATTATACGCGAGTATTGCGAGTTTGAAGGACACGACGCGGTGGACGCGGTGGATGGCATCGACGCCGTTATGAAAGCGCGCGAGACCGACTTCGACATGATTATAATGGACGCGATGATGCCCAAGCTCGACGGGTTTTCGGCGGTAAAGGAAATCCGCAAGACCAAGAGCACGCCCGTGATTATGCTTTCGGCGCGCGTCGAAGAGTACGATAAACTGCACGGTTTCGATATGGGCGTAGACGATTACGTAACAAAACCGTTCAGCCCGAAGGAATTGATGGCGCGTGCGGCGGCAATTATGCGCCGCGGCGCGATAGCCGACGACAAGATGACTTTCGGCAATCTTACGATAGATTTTGCCGGACGCACGGTGTTTATTGCGGGAAAACGTCTGCAAATGACCCCGAAAGAATGCGAACTGCTTTTTCTTTTGGCGCGCAACAACGGCAAGGCGTTTTCGCGGCAAGAGCTTTTGGATAAAATTTGGGGATTCGATTATTACGGCGACGAACGTACCGTCGATACGCACGTAAAAATGCTAAGAAAGTCGCTGGGCGCCGGATTCCGCGACAAAATAGTAACGGTGCGCGGTATGGGATATAAAGCGACGCTGTAATCGTTCGTTGCTCCGAATATAATTTTACCGTAAAAGTTTTTTATTGTTTGGTTTTTTAGAAAGGCAAGTCATACATTTGCTTTTCTTGTTTGCTTATTTTCGAGAGGGCGAGTCATACATTGGCTTTTCCTGCTTGCTTTTTTCGGGAAGGAGCGCTATCACATTAGTTTTTTCTTGCTTACTTATTTTCGGGAAGGCAAGTTACCACAATAGTTTTTTCTTACTTGCTTTTTTCGGGAAGGAGTGCTATCACATTAGTTTTTTCCTGCTTACTTTTTTTCGAGAGGGCGGGTTATCCCAATAGTTTTTTCTTGCTTGCTTTTTTCGGGAAGGAGTGCTATCACAATAGTTTTTTCTTGCTTACTTGTTTTCGCGAGGGCAAGTTACCACAATGGTTTTTTCTTGCTTACTTCTTTTTTTTCAAAAAAGAAGTAAGAGGCATTGACATTTGCCGTACTTTTTTGCTATAATTGCTGAGATGTGCATATGCGCAAAAGAAGTACGGGGAGATAACGTATGGAACTGCAATACGGTGTAAAAGACAAACCGAAAACGGGTAAACTGCTTGTTTTCGCGTTTCAACAGGTGTTGGCGATACTCGCGGCGACGATAGCCGTTCCGACTATGGTTAACGCCGGCGTAATCGGAAGTTACGGCTTCGACCCGAAATTGTCGCAGTCTGCGGCGCTTTTCGGCGCGGGCGTGGGCACGCTTGTATACTTGCTGTTCACGCGGTTTAAAAGTCCGGTGTTCTTGGGCAGTTCGTTCGCTTTTATCGGTTCCATGACCGCGGCGTTTGCGGGCGGGATAAGCGCGGTTGCGCTCGGCTATCTCGGGCTTATAATCGGCGCGGTGTTCGCGGGAATCGTGTATGTGATAATCGCAATCGTAGTAAAGTTTGTCGGTACCAAATGGATAGACAAAATAATGCCCGCGGTCGTCATCGGTCCCACTGTGGCAATAATAGGGCTGTCGCTTGCGGGAAACGCAATAAGCAATATTACGGCAGGCGGCAAATTCGATAACGGCGCGGGGTATATATCGATAGTATGCGGGCTTGTCGCGCTCGGCGTTACGATTGTCTGTTCGGTCTACGGCAAAAAGATGATGAAAATGATACCGTTTATTATCGGTATCGGAGCGGGGTATGGGGTTGCGCTCATATTTACGGCGTTTAGCTATATAGACAACGCCAATCCCGCATTGCAAGTTATCGACTTTTCGATATTCGAAAGTCTCGGCACGGCGCAGGCGTGGTATCCCGATTTCACGTTTGTAAACGCGTTTAAGGGCGGATACGCTTCGGGCAGTTTCGGCTCGGTCGGCGCGGCAATAGGCTCGATAGCCGTTGCGTACATACCGGTAGCGTTTGTCGTTTTCGCGGAGCATATAGCCGACCATAAGAATATCAGTTCCATAATCGGTTCCGACCTACTTAAAGACCCCGGACTGCACCGCACGCTTTTGGGCGACGGCGTCGGTTCCATGGCGGGCGCATTTTTCGGCGGCGCGCCGAACACAACATACGGCGAATCCATCGGTTGCGTCGCAATATCCGGAAACGCGTCGGTGCGCACCATATTTGTTACGGCGTGCATAGCGATAATCGCATCGTTCTTTGCTCCGTTTACGTTATTCCTGCGCTCTATTCCCAGCAGCGTAATGGGCGGCGTGTGCGTTGCGCTTTACGGCTTTATCGCCGTATCGGGTTTGAAGATGATACAAAAGTCCGACCTCAACGACAACCGCAATCTTTTCGTCGTTTCGGTAATACTCATTGCCGGCGTCGGCGGATTCGCTATTTCGTTCGGTAAAGTAGTTATAACGTCCGTCGCGTGCGCGCTCATCCTCGGCATTCTGACCAACGTGCTCGTTAATATAAAAGGCAAGAAACAGGCGGAAGAGACCGCGAAAGAAACAGCGGAAACGACGGCGGCAGCGGACGGCGTATGCGCGCCGACGGAAGACGGGGCGGACGGACAGTCCGAAGAGGCCGCCTCCGTGCGGGACGATAACTCCGCCGAAAATTCGCAACAACCCGAAGAGGATAACGATAATGAAAAAGTTTGATAACGTAACAATACTCGACCATCCGCTCATTAATCATAAAATAGCGATTCTGCGTTCCGTCGATACGCATACTAAGGACTTCCGCGAGATAGTGGAAGAGATAACGACGCTGATGACGTACGAGGCGTTCAAGGACGTTCCGACGCGAGAAGTCGAGGTCGTTACTCCGCTCGAAAAGTGCGCGCAGAGAATGGTTGCCGAAAACTGCGTTGCGGTCGTGCCCGTGCTCCGAGCGGGGCTGGGCATGGTCTCGGGCGTGCATACGTTGTTTCCGACGGCGAAAGTGGGGCATATAGGTATGTACCGCGACGAGCAAACGCTTCAACCGCAGGAATATTACTGCAAATTGCCCGACGGCATAGAAAAAATGCGCACGGTCGTGCTCGACCCCATGCTTGCGACGGGCGGCAGCGCCGCGGCGGCGATAGCGCAGTTGAAAAAGCGCGGGTGCAAGGACATTCGTCAAATGTCGATAATCGCCGCGCCCGAGGGCGTGGAGAAGCTCGCGACCGCGCATCCCGACGTCAAGATATATGTAGCAGTGCTCGACCGTTGTCTCAACGAGAACGGATACATACTTCCGGGTCTGGGCGATGCGGGCGACAGGCTTTTTGGCACAAAATAGACGTAAATCAACAGTAAAGCGCCGACGCGGACAGCCGAGTCGGCGCTTTATCTTTTCAGTCGTAATAGGTCAGGTCGCCCGCGCACTCGCAAAGCGCGAGACGGTGCGCGCATTCTTCGCAGTAACACTTGTCGCAGTCTGCGCAGTGAAGCGCCTCGGCGGCGGCTATCGTTTTTCCGCAACATTGGCAAATTCTCGTTTTCATATCTTTAATATGAGCGGAAACGGAATTTATAATTCGCAGATTTTGTCCGAAAGCGTCGGCACAACAAATCTATTGTTTGCGAATTGAAAAACAGTTGATTTTGCCATGCGAATGTGATAAAATGAAAAACGGTGCATGAGGTGAACGACAAAACTGCATATCTCGGCGACGAATACTCGTTTTCGCACGCCGCGGCGGTCGCCATGTCGGACGGTGAACTTGTTTCGTTCGGCACGCTGTCGCAAACGCTTTCCGCATGCGGCAACGTTTGCGGTAGAGCGGTAGTGCCCGTCGAGAACAACGTCGAAGGCGCAGTCAACGAGGTGTACGACGCTCTGTTCGATTCGGGGCTGTATATCATGCGTCAACTCGTTCTTCCCGTGCGGCACAGTCTCATCGTAAAGACGGGAACGCCGCTTGACCGTGTCGAACGTGTTGTATCGCATGCGCAGGCAATCGGGCAGTGCCGTAAATTTCTATCGGAACTCGGAGTTACTGTGGTCGCTTCGCCGTCGACTTCCGAAGCGCTTAAATGCGTGGACGAACGCACGGCGGCCGTTGCGCTTATGCCGCGCGACGGACAGGAAATTATAGCCCGCGATATACAGGACAGCGCCGTCAACGCTACTCGGTTTTCTCTGCTTTCGACGGAGCAATCGAGCGCAGGCGGAACGGTTTCGGTTGCGTTCGACCTCAATAACGAACCGGGCGCGCTTTTGGGCGTTCTCGGGATATTTTTCGCCCACGGCATCAATCTTACGCGCATACTCTCGCGTCCGCACCGCGACGGAAGCGGCAAATACAGATTTTTCGCGGATTTCGATTTCGCCGAAAGCAACGCCGCGCTCTTTTCGATACTCGGCGATGCAGAGCGGCATTGCGTAGCTTTTCGTTTTCTCGGCAGGTACGACGTGTCGAATGCCGACGGAGCTTAACCCAGCATTATAAACTGTCGCAACGGAGCGTTGCGTAGCAACCCTATATAGAGGTAAAAATGGGACTTATATCTTTTATCACAGGCAGCGATAACCGCCGCAACATCAGAAGACTTTCCGCCAAAGCCGAGCAGGTTCTCGCTTTGGAAGACAAGTTCGCCGCTATGAGCGACGAGGAACTTCGCGGCATGACGGAACAGTTCAAAAAGCGGTACAACGAGAATTTCGAGACGCTCGACGACCTTCTTCCCGAAGCGTTCGCCGTCGTGCGCGAAGCGGGTAAGCGCGTTTTGAACATGCAGCACTTTAAAGTTCAGATTATGGGCGGCATCGCGTTGCATCAGGGCAGAATCGCCGAGATGCGTACAGGCGAGGGTAAAACGCTCGTGTCGACGCTCCCCGCTTACCTCAACGCGCTTACCGGCAAGGGCGTGCACATCGTTACGGTCAACGATTATCTTGCGCGCCGCGACGCGGAATGGATGGGCAAAATTCACAGGTTTTTGGGGCTTACCGTCGGCGTAGCGATATCGGGCATGCGTCCCGAAGCCAAACGTGCGGCGTATAATTGCGACATAACGTACGGCACCAACAACGAATTGGGATTCGACTATCTGCGCGATAATATGGTGGTCAGAAAGCAGGATATGGTACAGCGAGATTTGTCGTTTGCTATCATAGACGAGGTCGACTCAATCCTGATAGACGAGGCGCGCACGCCGCTTATCATTTCGGGCAGAGGCGGAAAGTCGAGCGAGATGTACAGCCGCGCCAACCGTTTCGCGCGTCGGCTCGTCAAGGACGATGATTATGAAATCGACGAGAAAAAGCGCGCTATCAATCTCACGGAGCAGGGCATCGAGCGTGCCGAGACGTATTTCGAAGTCGAGAACCTCGCCGATATAGAAAACACGGAGCTGTACCATTACATCAACAACGCGCTCAAAGCAAACTTTATCATGCACCGCGACCAAGACTATATAGTCAACGACGGCGAAGTCGTAATAGTCGACGAGTTTACGGGACGCTTGATGATTGGCAGACGTTACAGCGACGGGTTGCATCAGGCCATCGAGGCGAAAGAAAACGTAAGAATTCAGTCCGAAAACAAAACGCTCGCTACCATTACTTTCCAAAACTATTTCAGACTTTACGACAAGCTGTCGGGTATGACGGGTACCGCCAAGACGGAGGAAAACGAGTTCCGTTCCATTTACAAGCTCGACGTCGTTACAATCCCCACCAATGTGCCCAGCCAGCGTGTGGACGAAGAGGATTTGCTGTTTACGACCTCGACGGGCAAAATGCGCGCGGTAATAGCCGATATAAAAGAGTGCTACGAGCGCGGTCAGCCCGTTCTCGTCGGTACGACCAACGTTGAAAAGAGCGAAGAACTCAGTAAACAGCTTCGTCATCAAAAGATTCCGCACAGCGTGCTTAACGCCAAAAACCACGAGAAAGAGGCTATGATTGTAGCGCAAGCGGGCAGACTCCATCAAGTTACAATCGCCACCAATATGGCAGGCCGCGGTACGGACATCATGCTCGGCGGCAACGCCGAATATATGGCTAAGGAAAAGCTCAAAAAAGAAGGGTTCGACGAGGAGACAATCGACCTCGCCGCGTCCATATTCCCCGCGACGACGGAAGAAGCGAAGAATGCGCGCGAGCTGTACAACAAATATCTCGCAGAATTCAAAGAAGAAGTCGCGGACGAAAAAGAAAAAGTCGTCGCCTACGGCGGTCTGCGCATAATCGGCACCGAACGCCACGAATCGCGGCGTATCGACAATCAGCTCCGCGGCCGCGCGGGACGTCAAGGCGATATGGGCTCGTCCATATTCTACCTTTCCGCCGAGGACGACGTGCTGAGACTGTGGGGCGAGCGGCTCAAAAAGGTCATGGGCTTTTTCAAAGTAGACGAGGATACGCCGCTTCAAGCCAAAATTCT
>CATLGX010000063.1 GCA_949948785.1 uncultured Christensenella sp.
CGAGAGCCGCCGCGCCGAAAACGGCGGACGCGAAAGAAACGAGCGTTTCGACCGCCGCGAGCGCGAAAGCGGCGACAGACCGCGCTTTGACAGGCGCGACGGCGAGCGCAGAGAACGCGGCGACTACCGCGAGCGCGATACCGACCGCGTTTCTACCGAGAATATGACGATGGAAGAAAAGCTCGCTGCGCTCGCAAGCAGGTTCAACCGCAAATAAGCACCGAGCCTACCGCAAATATATTAGTAGCACAATAAAAGATTGAAAAAACAACGCCGCCAGTAAAACGGCGTTGTTTTTTTGCTTTGGAAAAATTCGGCAGACAGCGGTTCGAAACGCCGTTTATTTTACGAAAAATTAAAACAAAAACGCAAAATAGCGCTAAATGTTGACAGGCGTATGTCAAGATTTGTGTGGTATAAAAGAGCAGAACAAGCCGAAACGGCAAAAAGGAGAATAAAATGGAAAAAGGCAATTACGAAAAAGAGCGTCGACGAGGAAACGGCGAGGAAGAACCGACGGGAGCGAAGATAGCTCTGATAACAGACGAGGTTACGGGAAAGGTCTACGGCTACAAGCAAACCGACATAAACGAATACGACGTGCTTGCAGACGCCGCCGCGGCAAAAATAATCAATCGGGCGAGCCTCGACGGCAAGGACGTTTATTACCTCGACGGCGAGCTTACGGTGCGCGAGCGCGACGGGGAGGAATATTCCAATAAGCTGACTTCGCTATGCTTCGAGCTTTCGCAAGTTCAAAGAGCAATCGAGCGCGGAACGTCCGACTTTTCGTCGGCGGAAGAGTCTTCTGCGGCGGCGGCGCGCGAGCGCGAACTTAAAAAGCAAATATCCGACTGCGAGAACGCGCACGACGGTGCGCTTTACGCATACAAGACGGCGGAACTTAAAACGCACGAATTCAAATATTATTGCGGCATATGCCTAATCATTCGCGACGAAAACGAGTATCTGCGCGAGTGGTTGGAATGGCACGTCGGGCAGGGCGCGGAACACTTTTACATATACGACCACGGCAGTAAACAGCCCGTATCGGAGTTTGCGAAAACGCTTGACGCGCGCTTGCGCGAAAAGATAACGGTGCGCGAATTCTGCGGCGAGCACAAGTTCGCACAGCACGACGCTTACAACGACTGTATCAAGCGATACGGCAAAGAGTGCCGCTGGATAGGTTTTATCGACGCGGACGAAATGATACGCGTTAAGTGCGGCATGACGCTTCCCGAGCTTCTTCGCCGTTACGAGGACTTTGCCGGACTGTTTATGCGTTGGGTTGAGTACGACGCCAACGGACTTATAAAAAAGGACGGCAGACCGCTACGCGAGCGGTTTACGCGCATAACGCCCACAGACAGAGACGACGGCATAGGCAAGAGTTTCGTGCAGGCGCTGTGCATGCAATATATGGAAACGCACAACGGCTATCCTTATCCGCATTTCGACGTGGTGGACGAAAACCGCAGTGCGGTTGACTTGGCGCAAATCCGCAAGACCGACTGCACGGACGAGCTTGTGTGCGTCGACCACTACTATACGAAATCGTACGAAGAGTGGCTGGAAAAACTTAGGCGCGGCACGTGCGACCCCGTTTACAGCCGAAAGTACGCGGATTTTTTTGTTTACAACCCCGATATGGAATACTGCCGCGAGGACATAGCGGTAGAGCAACGGTATGAAGTGTCCGAAAAATAATACCGCGTTAAGAACGCAAAAAGTAATTAACCCTAAAAAGGAAGGAGAAAAACAATCATGGAAAGCACAATAAATCAAATCACGGCAAACGCAACAGAAACCCCCGTCGGCATAGTAATTTCGACGCCGCCGACGCGCACGTCGTACACCGCGGGCGAACGCTTCGTCCGCGGCGGTATGCGAGTGGAATACGTTTATCCGTCGGGCGGTCGCGCGCCCGTTCAAAGCTATACGGTAGCGCCCGACGGCGCGCTCGGCGATACGGATACGTTTATCGAAGTCCGTGTCGGCGGGTTTACGGCGCGGCAGAGCATACGCGTAGCGCCTAAGCTCGACGCCGATACCGTAAAAGATATGTGTTGCGTTATGGCGCCGTACTACGGCTATTCGTATTGCCCCGTGCACCCCGAAAAGCATATGGACATCGACAGCATAAAAATAAAAACGCAACCGAACAAGACGCGCTATTTCGAGGGCGAGTTCTTCGACCCGACGGGTATGGAGGTCGTCGGAAGAGTGCGCGGCAGCGATAAATACAGCATTAATATAACGTCATACGAAGTATCGCCCAAGGGCGCGCTGTCTACCGAAACAATAAGCGTGCGCGTAGCCTTTAAATTGCTTTCGGCATACGTGAGCATAACGGTAATCCCAAGGCTCAATGTTCTAAGCGTGCCCGCGAGCGAAAGCGTAAGACTTGCCGGCGGAGTAAACGGCGAGCTGTATCTTGCGTCGGGCGAATTATGCCCGTCGTTTACAGACGCCGAGATAAACTCGGGCGCGCTGCCGTTTTCCGTAAAGCACGTCTACACAAACGACGGCGAGGACAGAAATTGCGGCTGCGGGTGGAGCTTGAACTTGCACAGTACGTTAAAGCGTTCGGACGACGGCGGCATACCGCTCGACATAATCAATCTCGGCAAGGACGATGTAGATTTCGTGTACACCGACGGCGCGGGAGTGAGGCATGCCTTTGACGAGGTTTTCTATTATATAGACGGCGACGGCAACCGTCAGTCCGTCGAGCGCGAAAAAGTTTCCGTAAGCGTGGACGGCAAACTGACGTGCGAGGTAAACGGAAACGACGTCGAGGTCGTGCGCGAGTTCAAGACCGCGACCGGTTTGATTCTTTCCGCACGGCTGGAAGGCGTCAGCGGCGTCAGCATGCTCGAACAGCGCCACGAGGATATAGCAAAGCTCGAAAAAGAGATAGAACAATATACGAACGCGATAGCGGAACTCAAATATAACATTTCGCAGAACAAACATTATCTCGCACCTGTAAAAAATATCGATATGCTTGCGATTTGCGATATTATGGGTGATTATACGTCTCAAATGGACCCTGCGCTTTCTATTGGGCAAGTTATCAATGATTCGCAACAGGATATAAACAGGCTCAGTATTGATAATAAAGAACCTGCCGACGCAAAGAGCGACGCTTCCAAGGAAGAGAAAGAAACGGCTACAAGAGAAAAAAGTCTTTGGAAAACTAAAAAAGTAAATCAATTTTACAATCAGTTATATTATGAAAGCACAAAAGAAGAGGATTTGCAACGACGCAAGGATTCGACGGCGCAATACGAATATCAAATCAAAGAATATAACAAAATTCTTGCGCAAAAAAAGAATATGCTTGCAAAATACGAGCTTCAATCGCCCGTGGCGTATCTTACCGACGAGGACGGCGTGTCGCTGTGCTTTAACAAGTACGGCGAGCTTTGCGGCATTGCAGACAAGTACGAAAATCAAATACAAGTGATTTGGGAGAGCTTGTCGTTTCGGTGCGTTTATAAGCGTGTAATCACGTCGGTAGTGTGCGGCGAGCGGCAAATGAAATTCGACTATAAGCCGAACGGACTGTTGTCGCAAATAACGAATTACGACGGCATGACCGTAAAATACACGTACACGAGCGATAGACGAATACACGACGCAATATATTCGACCGAAAAGCGCTTTACTTTCGCGTACAATTCCTACGGCGAGATAACAAGCATTGTTGCGCCCCACGTCGCCGAAAAATCGGAAATATCGTACGCTAAAGGCAAGGCGGTAAACATTGAAAAATTGTTTTCGTTTAACAAGCTTACCGACGCGAGCGTATCCCCGTCTTCATACGCATACCGAACGGAAGAGACGTCTATTCGTTACGGCGACGGCAAAATCACGCTTCAATCGGATGGCAAAACAAAAACGGTGTACCTTGACAAAAACGGCGCGCTCGCTGCAAGCTGTGTAAAAGACGGCGCGGGATATACAGACCGCCCGAGCTATGAGCGTGCTTTCGTAAACGACAAAGCGGGATATGCCGTGCGAGAAACCGCCGACGCTGTTTGGCATAACGACGCGCTCGTCAATCCGTCGCAAACGCCCGTTGCCGTAATAACTCCGGATATGCTCAAAAGCGACGCGTCGTACGTTTTCGGCGGCGAGGCTAACAAGACAACGGCGGAAAAATTCGACGGTTATTCAAATAAGTGCAAGCTTCCGTTCTGCACGCTCGGCAGCGACGACGGCGGGAAAGTATTCCGTTTGAGAGCGAAAGTATATCAGTCGGGCAAGACGGAAGAGTATTATGCGGCGTTCGACGCGAGCAATGACCGCGAGCAGTATATCGCGCTGCCCATGTCGTTAAACATAGCGAAGTTCGCCGAGCTCGAGCGCATAGAACTGTACGCCGAGTGCGACAGTCGAAACGTCGTGTTCGACAACCTGCGCTTTGCGCCTGCGGAGTGTGAGTACAGGGAAAAAGACGGGTTCGGCAACGTAAAGGCGATTGAGACGAGCTTAAAGCAGATTGCGGCGGATGTGTATGCGTATACGAAAACGACCCTGACGTACGATAACGCGCATAAGCACGTCGTCAAGGAAAATAAGATAACGTATACCGTCGGCACAGTCGCCCCCACAGTCGGCGAAATAACCGAATACGAGTACTGCGAGCACGGCAATCTCGTAAAGACGGTGAGCTACATAAACGGCGAACAAAACGCCAAGGGCAAAACGGTAACCGAGCGCGTTTGCGACGAGAGAGGCAATGTCGTAAAGGAATATACGTACAACACACTCGACAGCTCGACCAAGTTCTATAAAGAAAGCGAGTATGCAAAGGACGGCACCGTAATTGCCGAAACGGACGAGAGCGGCGAGAATAAAACCAAACTCGAATACGACGATAACGGTAACGTATCGGTAAAAACGCTCCCCGACGGCGGCAAGCTCGCGTACGGGTACGACGACGAGGGCAACGTAACGAGCATAACGCAGAGCACGGACGACGGCGAGGCAAACTCCGCCGAAATCAAGTATTCTTACGGCAGCCCCACGCGGCTTAAAAGCGGCAACAACACAGTGCTCTACGAGTACGACCAAAAACGCCGCATTACGAAAGCCACTGTCAACGGCAGACAAACCGCGTTCGCGTATAATGATAATACGAGTACCGAAAGCGTAACCGTATCCGACGCGGAGTTCGCACCCGTAAAAGCCGATAAGACGACGGCGACGTTCGACGGCGCAACAATCGAAACGTACAAGGATAAGCGCGGCAATTCCGTCATGACGAAAATCGACGGGCAAGTACTTAACGCGAGCACCTTCGACCTCGACGGAAAAACGCTTGTGAGCGGAGATAACGTAACGGGCAGCGTAACGGAGTATATGTACGACGATATAACGGGCGCGGTAACGCAAATAGACGTATTGCCGGGCGATAACGTCGAAACGTTGTACGAAAGCTATAGCTATAACAAGTTTGGTCAAATAACGAAAAGAGAGATGGACGAAGCTGTGCGGCAGACGTATGCGTATTTCTATAAAAACAACAAAACCAAAGACCTCGATTACGTAACGTTGCCGAACGCGTTAAGCTATTACCCGCAAACGGACGTCAACGGCAGAAATACGGGAAAGCTTCTCAAAGACGGCAACAAGAACGTTTACGGCGAGTACGTGTACTACCGTAAAGTAGGCGACCACGGCACGAACATGCCCGCGTCCGTCTATTTCGGCAAGACCGAAAACGGCAGATACGCAATATCCGACAGCATAAAGTACAAGTACGATAAGTGCGGCAATATTGCGGAGGTCGAAGAAAACGGAGCGCTCGCCGTAAGATACTCCTACGACAAGCTCGGACGAATAGTGCGCGAGGATAACAAAAAACTCGGCAAAACTGTGCTGTGGAGCTACGATAACTTCGGCAATATTCTTACGAAAAGAGAAGCGGCTTTCACTCTTAAACCGACGGACGGGATAGCGGAGTTTACCGACGAAAAGAAGTACTCCTACGACGGCGATAGGCTTTTGTCTTACGGCAACGAGGTAATACTGTACGCCGACGGCGAGGGCAACGTGCAGACCAACCCCGGCATATACCGCGGACAAGTCGCAGAGTGGAACTTCGGCAGACAGTTGAAACGGCTGGGCGATACCGTGTTCGCTTACGACGGCTACGGCAGAAGACTTACGAAGAATAATACCGTATTTACCTACGACGGAAGCGGCAAGCTCGTAAAGCAGAGCGACGGAAATGACGAGCTCGAATTTGTGTACGACAACGACGGCGTATGCGGAGTAAAGCACAACGGCATAGACTACATATTCGGCAAGGATATACAGGGAAATATAATATCCGTACTTGACATCACAGGCAGAGAGGTGGTACACTATTTCTACGACGCGTGGGGCAATTTCGAGACAAGCGTGCTCGACGAAACCCATGCGGCTATAGCCCGACTTAACCCCTTCCGCTACCGTGGATATTACTACGATACGGAAACGAACCTTTACTATCTTAATACCCGCTACTACGACCCCGAAGTCGGACGGTTTATCTCGCAAGACGACGTAAGCTATCTCGACCCCGAGCACATCAACGGGCTTAACCTCTTCGCCTACTGCGGAAATAATCCCGTGATGAACGTCGACCCGAGCGGTGAGTTTTTCTTAACGCTTTTTTTCGGTTTTTTGATTGGCGCTACAGTGAGCTTTGCGGTAGAAGTCGGTAAGCAAATTCATGAAAAGGGTTGGGATGTTACCAAGTGGGATTGGAAGCAAATAGGGTGGTCTACATTGGGCGGAGCCGTTGCGGGTGTGATATCTGCTATTCCTTTAGGCGGGGCAATCGGTGCATTCTTTTTCGGTGGAGTCGGTGCCGCTGTTGGCGGATATATTAGTGGAACTGTAACAGATTTTGAGTCGGGATTAAAAGCCTTTTTGGTCGGCGCTTTTACAAATTTAATAGGCTATGGCGTTGCAAAGGGTATAGAAAGCGTTCGTGCTAATAATGTGATGAAATTGTCGCCAAAGGCAAAGTCTGCTGAACTTTGGAAACTAAAAGGAGTGGCGCCGAACACGCTGTCTAAAACTGTAAGATATTCGCTGAAAAATATGGCATATAATGAAGTAGTTAAAACAATTAGAAATGCCAGCATATGGCTTCGTTGCGGAATCCAATCGTCTTTAGTTTCATCAGCTTTGTCTTCAATACAAGGAGGTTAACATTTGAGAAAAATTATCAGAGTGCAACCGAGATATACGATGATACTTTGGTCTATTGCTTTTGTAACTTTACTGACGTTTGCCTTTATTGGACAAATATTAGGCTGGGATGATAGCGGTGTTGTTCCAATACTTTGGTATAGTTTGATGGGCATATGTTCACTTATTTCTTTAATAATTCTGCTATATTATCTTCAGTTTGCAATAATAGATGAAAATGGGATTACGATAAGAGGTCTTTTTTATCGAATTGCTAAAATTAAATGGGAAGATATAGCTGTTATAACTTGTGAAAAGATTGTTACATATGATAATAGAACTAACGTGTTTTTGTCTTGGTTAGTAGTTAAATGCGATAAGTCCGAATATGTAAAAGGTCGAGCAGGTAGGAATAGACGTAATAAATCCCCGTGGTGCATTGCTGCAACGAAAAGGAATAAAGCAATAATCGGTCAATACTTTACAATCACTTATGAACAAAATAATTTAATATAAAGTTGGATTTGGCAGGTGCAAGTTAAAATAGCTTGCGCCTGCTTTATCTTTGTCTTACTTGACATCACTGGCAGAGAGGTGGTACACTATTTCTACGACGCGTGGGGCAATTTCGAGACAAGCGTGCTCGACGAAACCTATGCGGCGATAGCCCGACTTAACCCCTTCCGTTACCGTGGGTACTACTACGATACGGAAACGAACCTTTACTATCTTAATACCCGCTACTACGACCCCGAAGTCGGACGGTTTATCTCGCAAGACGACGTAAGCTACCTCGACCCCGAGCACGTCAACGGACTTAACCTCTTCGCCTACTGCGGCAACAATCCCGTGATGATGACCGACGAAGACGGTACAATGCCTAAGTGGTTGCGTATATTGCTCGGTATATTTGTTATAGTGGCGGCGGTCGTAGTTTCGGTGGCAACGGCAGGCTTGGCAGCACCGATTTCGACGGCATTGGGCGGAGGACTTGCCGGGTCTATAATCGGCGGAGCCGTCGCAGGTGCAATAGGCGGCGCGATAGCGAGCTTCGGCATAAGCGTAGGTATGCAGGGAA
>CATLGX010000064.1 GCA_949948785.1 uncultured Christensenella sp.
AGAGCCGCCGCGAAAAGTGTGATTTTCCTTTTTACGATAGTCTGTGTCGACATGTTACGCCCTCCCCGCGCCGAAGTTCGGCGCGCCGATTGCACCGTTGCCTTCCGCAATCTCGATTAAAGCGTATTCGGCGGCGGTGCCGGCAAAATCAGCCGCGTCCACCGTAACGCCTCTAAAAGCATTTTTGCCGATTCTTTCAAGGCCTCGGCATATATAAAGTCTCGATATGCGAATATTGTTTTCGGTATCGGCGGTAGAAAAGAACAGCCGCTCGGGCAGAGCGCGAACGCCGTCCGCTATTACGACTTTTACGCCGCCGTCGGCGCCGGACCCGAAGAACGCGCGGTTGCCCGCGTCGAGCGCGCCGAGCGACTCCGCTTCGACGGTGATTTCCGTAAGACCCGAACAAGCCTCGAACGCAGAACAGCCCAAATCGACTAACGAACGCGGCAAAGTGAGACTTCCGAGCGAAGAACAGCCGTAAAACGCTTCGTCGCCTATATGTTTCGCGCCGCCGAGCGACAGCTCGCCGAGCTTTACGCAATTGTAAAAAGCCTTGGTCCCCACTGTTTCCAAGCAAGTCGGCAAAACGACGTCGGCAAGTTCTCCGCAGTTTCGGAACGCGCTGTCTTCAACGCTTTTAAGCGCCGTGGCGGACATGTCGATTTCGGTAAGCCCGTTACAGTAATCGAACGCATGCGCACCTACTGTTTCGAGCGCCGCGCCGAAAACGACAGCGGTAACAGAAGACGACTCGAACGCATGCGCGCCTATGATTTTAAGCGAATCGGGCAAGGTTACGTCCGTCATGTTCGTTTTGTAAAACGCGTACTCGCCTATCTCTTCGAGCTTTGTTCCGCTCTCGAATGCAAGCGATTTTATTTTCGGAATTATGTCGCTGTAAGCGTTGTGCGGATAGAACAGCCGCGCGGGAATGCGCTTACAGTTTTTGCCTATCGTAACGGACAGCTCGGGCGCGTCTTTCGAACAATAGAACACCCAATTGATTCCGCGGAAATCCGCCGCGTTCTCCGCGTTGTAGTAAACTTTTTCAAGCCCCGTACAGCCGTTAAACACGCCGACGTTTATCGTTTCGATTGTCTTGGGTATAGACGCGCTTTTTACATTCGCGCGCCCGTTAAACGCGTCGGACGCTATCTCGACGACGGGCTTTCCGTCGTGGTATTCGGGAATAACTACATTATCGCCGCACTGTTTTGCGGGGTCGGAAACGATGTATCCGCGTCCGTCAGCCGTGAGCGAGTAAGTCATTCCCGGCGAGCAAATCACATCTTCGCAAGTTACGCATTTCCCCGTAACCTCGGCGGCGGAATAATCGTGTCCGTCAGCGGGGACAACCTCTTCCCGCACTTTTTCATGGCACTTATCGCATACGTACGCAGTAAGCCCGTCGTTAGTACAGTCGGGCGTATGTATCGATTGCGCGGTAACAGACGCGTGCGCGCACGGCTGAGTATCGTTAGGCTTTTTACCGTCGTTCTTATCCGAACAGCCGACGGCGAAAATCGACAGCGCCGCCGCGACAGCCGCCGCAACCGACAATATGTATTTTCGTTCTTTCACGTATTCCTCCTTTACGCGACCGACAGCTCGCGTATCTTGACCCAGCCCGCACAGCTTCCGCCCATTATGCGTATATATTTTGCTTTTACAGGCGACGCGGGCGCTACCGTGGCGTCGTTCGAATCGACCGTGCCGAGTTCGTTCCACGTCTCGCCGTCCGTCGAATAAGTAATCGTGCCGCGGTACGAATCGCCGCCCTCGCTTCTGTCCGAAGAGAGCACGCGCACGCTCGATACGTCTATTTCTTCGTTTAAATCGAGCTGAATATGCGAGTTCGCGTCGGGCGTCGCGCCGAACCACAGCAGGCTTGTTTCGTCTCCGTCGAACATGTCGGAAACGCCGCCTTGATACATCGTTCCGAATCCGCCTTCGAGCGTTACGTTCCGCACCTTCTCGTTGACGGGGTTAAATACTATTTCGCGTATCGCTACGTAATGCGCGCTTCCGGTGTCTCTCAATCGCAGATACCTGGGAGTAACAGCCGCGTCGAGCTTAATGTAATTGCCCGTCGTCGCGTCGCTCAGCGTCGCGATTTGCGTGTAGTTTTTGCCGTCGTTCGACCACTCCACAACGCCCGTAAATCCGTCTCCGCCGGTAGCGTCGCCCGTAGCGATATAGAGGCTGTTTATAGTGCGCTCGCCCGAAAACTCTATGCGGAGAGTGCCGCCGACATTCGGTTTTACAAAGTGCGCGTAAGTGTCGGAATCCCCGTCGAACATTGCGGAGTAAGAAGTTCCGCCGAAGAGCGGACCGAAATTATCGAGCGAATAAACATATTCGATGTCGCCCAACTCGTTGATGTAAATCTCGTAAATCTTAGACCAATTAGTCGCGCGGTCCGCAACAAACCGCAAGTACTTTGCGGTTATCTTTTGGTCGTCTTCGAGAGACAGCGTCGCGTCGTCGTGTCCCGTGATGTGATGAATTTCCGTCCACGTTTCGCCGTCCACCGAGTATTGGATATACCCCGCGAAGTAGTCGTTGCCGCTGTCGGAAAGCACGCGAAGCTGATAAATTTCCGTCGTCTCGAAAAGCTCCACGTCGATGTATTTGCCCGTATGAAGTCCCGTCGTCTCATCGAACGCCGCAGTGCCGGGATTTTCAAACCAGGCGAACGTCGTCGGGTCGCCGTCGAGAAGCCCGTACTTAAACGAACCGCCCTGATTCGACAAATTGCTGTAATGCGAAATGTCGACCGCACCCTTGATGTCGCCCAAGGAATTGACATATATCTCGCGCAATCCTATCCACGCGGAAATCGAGGTTACACGCACTCTCACGTACCGCGCCGTTATGTCAAGCTCTAAAATCAAGTCCGTTCCGAGAACGCCGAGCTGTACCCACTCCGCGCCGTCAAAATACTCGACCACTCCCGAAATCGCGTCCGCGCCCGCCTCGTTGTAACCGTTGAGAACGCGTATAAACTCTATCTTGACGTCGCGCATAAGGTCGATACCGATGTAGCCCTCGCCGACGGTAACGTTCGTCTTGTCGAATCTCGCTGCGGTCGTACCGTCGCCGTCGATTACATTGTTCAACGCCGTGTTTTCCACAGTGCCGCCCAGTTTGAACGCAACTACCGTTTTGCCGTCCGCGTCGCCGTCCAAAACAATATCGCTTATTGATATCCAACCACCCGGAAGCGTGTCGACGTATACGCGAATCTTTACGGCTGAAATCCTGTCGTACGGCGTGTTAGTAACCGAAAATCCGGTAGCGGTAAACACAGACTGTCCTTTCTTGAAACTGCCGAGATTGGTCTCGGTTCCGTCCGACGCCACAACCGAAACATGTCCGTCGAACGAGTCGGTGATTTCGCCCGTGCCGCGCGCTTTTCTGCCGGGATATACCGTAACGCGGTCGAATTCGCGCGTTTCGCCCAAATCGTATTCTACATATCCGCCCGCAGTCTGACCTGTCCTGTTAAACGCCGTAGCTGTATCGGGGTCGCCGTCGATTGCGTTGATAATATTGTCGGTTCTTCCCTTATACGAATTTTCCGCTTGCGAAACCTCTCCGAAATTATTTGCGGAAAGCACGCAAGCGAACACAGCCGAGACGGTAACGTTTCGGGCAGGCATTGTAAATTTCCTCGCGCTCAGTATATCGGTTTCGCCGACGGTAAGCGCCGTAAGGCGGTAGCCGAACGCAGGCGTTGCCGTAACGGTTATTTCTTCGCCGATAGTAGCGGCGGTCGCGCTGACGGACACCGTGCCGTCGGCAGTCTCCGCAACCGATACCGTGTAGACAATCTTTTTAAACGTCGCAACGATTTCGACGTTTGCCGTGCCGACGGTAAAGGACTTCGCCGTCTTTATATCTTCTCCGTTTGCCGTAAGCGTATCGAGTTCGTATCCCGCCGACGGCGTTACGGCAACGGTTATTTCGTCGCCTATCGACGCGCTTTCCGCACTCGGAATCACCGTGCCGTTTTCCGTTGCCGCGACCGATACAGTATAGACAATCTTTTTAAACGTCGCGACGATTTCGACGTTTGCCGTGCCGACGGCAAAGGATTTCGCCGTCTTTATATCTTCTCCGTTTGCCGTAAGCGTATCGAGTTCGTATCCAGCCGACGGCGTTACCGTTACCGTAACAAGCTCGTCCTCTTCCGCTTTGTTTTTATCGACGGACACGTTGCCGTTTTGCGCGACGGCAACCGTTATGTCATACATGGGCGCGGGCGGATTTTCGCTCGCTTTGAATGTCGCGATAACAGTTACGTCGGCGGCGGGCATGACAAAAGATTTCACCGCTTTTATATCGTGAACGCTACCGTCGTCGTATGTAAGCGTATCGAGCTCGTAACCGTTATCGGGCGTTACCGTTACGGTAACAAGTTCACCCTCTTCCGCTTTATTCTTATCGACGGACACACTGCCGTTCTGCGCGGAAGCCACCGTTATTTCGTACTCCGTCGCAGGCGGTTTGGGATTTTCAATCGCGCCGAAAGTAACGGTTACGGTTACGTTCGCGGCGGGCATGACAAACGACTTATCCGCCGTTATATCGTGATTTTCACCGTCGCTCATTACAATGCTTTCGAGTTCGTAGCCGTCGTCGGGCGTTGCCACGACCGTTATGGTTTCGCCCGCGGCTGATTTGCTCGGCAAAAATCCGACGACGCCCGCTCCGACGGTGTTTACCGTAATAGAGTATTCTCGTACGACCGCCGAAAACGCCGCCGTTATCGTAACGTCGTTATCGGGCATAACGAACCGAAGCGCGTTCGTTATATCCTTGTCGCCGACTTTGAGACTTTTAAGCTCGTAGCCGGCGTCCGGCGTAACGGCAACCGTTATTTCACTGCCTTTTTTCGCCTTAACCGCGCTCGGCGTAACCGTGCCGTTTTCGCAGCTTGCGACAATTATGTCGTGATTTTTAGGTTCCGGCGTTCCGCCGCCGCACGCGAACAGCGCCCACGCCGAAATCACCGTCATCAGTGCGACGACGACAAAAACAAGCGCTCTTGTCAAACGTCGATTCACAGCCGTATTTCTCATGATTTCCCCCTCCGTTATTTATCAAACCAACCGAATATCGATTGTTTTGTCGTAGATACGCGCCGAAGTAATGTTCGGCAGAATTTTTACGGCGTCGCCCGCGGCGCGCCCGTCGTCGGCTACAAAAACGGTTGTTCCGTTGACGTCGCAAACGCAAAATTTTTCTTCGCCGTAATCTGCGATATCGGTAACGACGGCGTTTAAACCGCTGTCCGAAAATTTTGCGTCATACGGCGAAAACACCACTTGCAAAACGTCCTTGTAAACGAGCCGTCCAGCACCCGTCGTAATCTTTTGCGCGATGTCGTCGTCCGTTTTGATTTCAAACGTCGGCACCGCCGATTTCCCGCCGGCCGAACCTTGTTCGACCGCAATATCGTCGGGACTCAGACTCCCTTCCGCTTGCGCGGTCGGCACCGGAATATCGGGATTTAAAAATTTAAGCGAATACTTTTTGACCGAAACGGTTTTGGTCTCGCCGTCGATTTCCTTTTCTTCTTTCTCTTTATAGCGAACGAAGGAGCAGTCGAGCGTATTCTGTAAATTCATAGCCTGTACAACGCAAGCATACCGCGGATTATTGCGCACGTGCGCTTTGGGCGGTTCCGGAATATGAACTTTGTTCTTTTTCCCGCGCTTGAATACCTTGCCGCAAAATTTCAAAAAACCGTTGACTTTCTTTTCCGTGCGAACGGACGTCTGCGCTTCGCGCGCTTCTTCCGCCTTGTGCAAAACAAGTTCTTCTCTTATTTGCTCTTCCGTCTTTTTCTTGTAAAAGTTGCACAGTTTAAGGTCAAGACCGACGGTTTTTTCCGTTTTTTGATTTTCGGCGGCGCGGACATATAACACGCTGTCGCAGGAAGTTACGCACACGAGCGACGTATCGCCTATTTTTTCGCTGTCCTCGACTTTAACTTTTATGCTTCCGCCGAAACTCAACGCGTCTGCCGACGCTTCCACTACGTACTCGCCGTCGTCGAGCGGTATAGCCGACGGCACGGCGAACTTCGCACCGAGAATTTCGAGCTGTCCGTCCTTAACCGTTCCGCCGAACGCCGTATATTGCGGACAACGCGGCAAAACAGAAACTTCGCTGTCCGCATCGAAAATGCACATGGCGGTCAAATCGAGCGACACATCGATAATTTCACCCTTTTCGTACATTGTGGCGGCAGGCGCTTTTATTACCGCCTTAGTCGGGCTTTCGAACAACCCGTCTTCGGCGCGCGGCTGTCCGCTTCCGCCGACATACTCTTCATCCGTTTCCGCAAGGTTGAAGTCGGCGTAAACCTGACTGTCCACGCCGAGGTCTTCGCAGTACGACACCCGCGCTTTTGCCTTGTACGGATATTTTTTCGGGTCTACCGAAATATGCTCGGAGCGTATTCCGAAAATAACGGGTTTATCGCCTCCGAGATACATCCAATCGGTTTTGGCAAACATCTTATACGGCGCGGCAAACCTAACGCCCGTGCCGTCGAATGAAATATCAACGCCGTCGCCGTCGCGCTTTATCGTGCCGCTGTAAAAGTTCATTTGCGGCGTTCCGATAAAGCCCGCCACAAATTTATTCGCGGGGTAGCTGTAAAGATTGCGCGGCGTGTCGATTTGCTGAACATACCCGTCCTTCATCACGACTATACGCGTACCCATGGTCATGGCTTCCACCTGGTCGTGTGTAACGTAAATAAAGGTTGTTTTTATGCGCTCGTGAAGTTTGAGTATCTCGCTTCGCATTTGCGTTCTGAGTTTTGCGTCGAGGTTTGAAAGCGGTTCGTCCAAAAGGAAAACTTTGGGTTCACGAACTATAGCGCGACCGAGCGCGACGCGCTGACGCTGTCCGCCGCTCATTTCTTTCGGCTTTTTACCGAGATAGTCGGTAATGCCGAGTATGCGCGCAGCCTCGTTTACGCGCCGTCTTATTTCGTCTTTCGGGTAGTGCCGAAGTTGCAAGCCGAACGCCATGTTGTCGAACACGCTCATGTGCGGATACAGCGCATAGTTTTGAAACACCATCGCTATGTCTCTGTCCTTAGGCTCGGTAAAGTTTACGACCTCGCCGCCTATTCTCAGCTCGCCCGCCGTTATGTCCTCCAAGCCCGCAATCATGCGCAACGTGGTGGACTTGCCGCAGCCGGACGGACCGACGAACACTATAAATTCGCGGTCGGCAATATCCATCGAAAAATCGTTGACCGCTTTCAACCCGTTGGGATATACCTTATAGATGTGGCTCAAACTTACGCTTGCCATATTCTCTCCTTATGCCTTGTAAACAATATTCCCGTCGACAACCGTCATAACAACTTCGTATGACCTGTCGAGTACGGTATACGACGCGGCTTTGCCGACGCGTATTCCGCCTATTCTGTCAAACAGTCCCAAGTGCCGCGCGGGATTGGCGGAACAGTAATCGGACGCTTCCGTTACGCTCGCGCCCATCGATTGCACTGCGTTTTTAAACGCGACGTTCATCTTCAAAACGCTGCCCGCGAGCGTGCCGTCGTTAAGCCGCGCCTCGCCGTCTTTTACGAAAACGTCCTGTCCGCCGAGCGAACTTGCCCCGTCGCCGACGCCTTTCGCGCGTATAGCGTCGGTAATAAAAATTATCTTGTCGGCGGGCTTTATTTTTTTTACGAGCGAAAGAGCGCTCGGGCATACGTGCACTCCGTCGGCTATAAGTTCGACGTACACTCCGTCGTCCGCGAGCGCGCCGCCCGCCGTACCTATTTCGCGGTGGTGAATGCCGCGCATGGCGTTAAATAAGTGCGTCGCGCAACTTATACCGCTATGCCGCAACTGCTCTGATGTAGCGTCCGTATGCCCGGCGGAAACGATTACGCCAGAATCATTCGCCGCCCGTATCAACTCGTCCGCGCCCTCTTCTTCGGGCGCGAGCGTCATCATTTTAACCCGTCCGCCGCAAGCCTTAAAAAGTTCTTTAAAGTACGGAACGTCGGGACTAAACCGTCCTTCGGGGTTTTGTGCGCCGATGTGTTTTGCCGAAATGAACGGACCTTCGAGATGAACGCCGAGCGGCTTCGCGCCTGCGAATGTTCCCGCTACGCAAAATCCGCCGAAATCTTTAAGCGCCGAAATCAGCTCGTCGCGCG
>CATLGX010000065.1 GCA_949948785.1 uncultured Christensenella sp.
CGCGTCCGTCGCGGATTTAATAAGCGCGCCGGCTTCCCGTGCTACTGCGTTTTTCGCAATGCCCGAAAACTTGACGGCGGTTGCGGGGTAGTCTAATATGTCGACTTTGACCGTGCCGTCTTTGATGTTGGTTTTTGCCGAAGCGTGAGCTATCGCACTGTCGGCGCAAACGAGAAAATCTCCGTCGCCGCTCTTTGCTATCGTGCCGCCGTAATTCGATGCGTATGCGGCAAGGCGCGCGGCTATATCGGCAGAGAGAACGTCGTCGCAAGCGAGCGAGGCAATGCGGTTTCCGCGCGCTATCGGCGTGTAAGGAACGGGTGTGCCTACGTCGAGCATTACGGGGCGGGCGAGACGGTTGCCGAGCGCGTAGTGAACGTATCCGTCGACTCCGCCGCACGTGCCGTCGGATATTATGCCGCCGCAGTCGTACAGTTCGTACAGAAATTCAAACGCCTTTTCGGGTTTGCGTTCAAGCTCGTCGCGGAAATAGAAGTCTACCATGTGCGGCGCGGGCATAAGCGCGTCCTTGATTGCGTCGATATCGACGCCCGTTATCGCTGTTTTAAGTTGGGAAAGCAGTGCGTCGAGCGTTTCGTCCGTTTCGGTTTCTTGCAGTTCTACCGCTTTTACGCCGCAAAGCGTGGCGAGACGGTTGAGCGTATATACTTCGTCAAGCGCGTCGAGCATGAGGTATTCGCGCGCGTATGCAATAAGTTTGTTGAGGGTAAGCGAAATGTCGGTTTTCATATTTCCTCCGTTGGACCGCGCCGTCGTCGGCAAAACACGGTCTGTTTATAGAATATCACAGTCCGATGAAAAAAGCAAGTAAAGCGCGCATGGGTTCTTTGGCGACGCATAAATATTATTGCGGCGGAAAACCGGCGGTGCGTGGCAAAAATAATCGATACGGCAGTAAACATACGGCAGAAGCAGGCTGCGCCTGTTGACTTTTGGGGCGGAATATAATATAATTAAACCGTGTCGAATCTTACTGACGGAAAAAAAGCCTTGGCGGCGGGCGAGTTTGACGTTGCCGAGAAAAAACTGATAAAGGCGTTGGACCGCCGCCCCGACGACAGCGAGTTGTGGTGGGCGCTCATGCTGTGCAAATTCGGATTTCGCAACGACGCGGAACTTGAAAGCGCGGTTAAAGCCAAGTACGAGCGCGCGGCGGAAAACGGCGACGCGCCGCCGCCTACGCCGTTTGATACGAGCTACTGTAAAAACGCGTTGAAGTACGCGGCTTCGTCCAAACGTCGCGATTTTGTGGAAAGGGTGAGCGCCGAACTTAATGCTCTGTGGCAATCGAAGCGAGGCAAGACGCTCAAAGCGCCCAAGACCGATATAAAAACGTTTACCGTACGCGATAAATTCCGCGCCGCGCTGTACACGGCAATAACCGCGTCGGCAGTCGGCGGAGGTATGGGCGCGTATGCTATATTCGAGCACGAGACGTGGGCGCTGTGGACGGGATTCATAATTCTCATCGTATTTTCAATGACGGCGTTTTTTATTCGCAGACATCTCGTCAAAAAGTACGGCGAACAGCTCAAACTCGCGGACATATTGTTTATCTCCATGTTTGCGGCCGTCGGCATAGCAGTGCTTGTTTCCGGCGCGGTCGTCGGAAGCAGGAGCGTTCTCATACTCGGTATAGCGGTGCTCGTGCTCGCCGCACTTCTCGGCGGATACCGAATAATCGCTTCGAAACCGCCTCGAAGCGCCGCCGCGCGTAAAAGCGGCGTAAACGCTCGGGCGAATGCGGGCAAAGCGGACGGCGACAGAAACAATATCGCAAGTCCGAGCCGAAAAATTAAGCGGGAGAAATCGCAGAATGAATATCAAGACAAAGACGATTAAGACGTTATTCGCGGCTGTAGCCGCAGTAATGTTTTTAGTATTCTCCGTAACGGCGCTCGCCGCTTGCACGGGAAAACCGTCGGACGGTAAGACGGACGACAACACCGCCGTCGAGTACACCGTTACGTTTGACAGCCACGGCGGCACGAGCGTCGCGCCACAAAAAGTCAAAGACGGCGGGCTTGTCGTAAAACCCGCGGACCCGACGCAAAATGGTTATAAGTTCGACGGCTGGTACACTGCGCCGAACAACGGCAAGGCGTGGAACTTTGCGAAAGATAAAGTTACGGGCGTAATGACTCTCCACGCTAAGTGGACTGAAAAACAGACAGACCCGGATAATCCTGAAAACCCCGACCCGCCGTATCAGCCCGAACAGCCGTCGACGGGCGACGTTACCGTTACGTTCAACGTCGGACTCGATGCGCGCAAAGCGGGGATTTCGAATCCCATGCCCGTAACGCTTGAAAGCGGCGGAAAAGTGCAGGAACCGACCGTGGCATGGACGGGCGCGGCTGTTCGTGGTTGGTACAGAGAGGGCGGCGCGCAGAAATGGAATTTCGCGCAAGACGTCGTAACAAACGACATGACGCTGTTTGCAAAATGGGGCGACGACTCGTCCGAATCGGTCGAGTATTCGCCGAGCGCAGACATCAATTCTGCGGACCACGTGTACATACACTATTACCGCCCGGGCGGAGACTATGACGGTTTTACGGCATATTGCTGGAAAGACGGCGGTTTGTCGAACAGTTTCGACATAAATAAAATCGACGCGAGCGGCGCGGTATTCGAGGTTTCGCTCAACGATTTGGCAATAAACACCGCTATCGATACTGTGTTCAAGTTTATCATTACCCGTCCGAATTGGGATAAAGACGGCGGCGATAACGTAGTGGCTTTTTCCTCCATGACGCAAACCAATCCGACAACATACCATTGGTACGTCGAGCAAGGCAAAACAAACAGCGGCAAAAACGAGTTTACAATAAGCTCCGGCTCGGTCGGCGGCGAAATAATGTATACTACCGAGCAAAAGCGCGCGAGCGCGCATAACGTCGACCGTGCGTTTGCGCAATCTCTTTCGGTAATGGATACCGCGACAAACACCGACGATATGGGCGTCGGATACCAGATTTTCGTCGCGAGCTTTTGCGACGGCGACGGCGACGGTATGGGCGATATTCGCGGCATCATAAAAAGGCTCGATTATCTCGACAGTCTCAACGTGGACGTTTTGTGGCTGACGCCTGTGCAGACGAGCGATTCGTATCACGGTTACGATTGCTACGACTATTATTCGATAGACCCCAAATTCGGTACGGACGCAGATTACCGCGAGCTTGTGTACAAGGCGCACGAACGCGGAATGAAAGTTATAATGGACCTTGTAGTCAATCATACGTCGCCCAAGAACGAGTGGTTCGTAAAATCCAAAGCGGGCGCGGTGGAAACGGTTACTTACACCGACGGAACGCAAAAAGAGATTCGCTACCGCGATTTTTACAGATGGAAAGATTCGACGGGCGGAAGCAAACGCTACTATTCGGCGGGCGACGGCTGGTATTATTATTCGTCGTTCGGCAGCGGCATGCCCGAACTTAATTACGACTGTCAGGAGGCGCGCGACGCCATGGCTGACGTTGCCATGTATTGGATGGCGTACGGACTCGACGGATTCCGAATGGACGCGATAAAACACATGTTTATGTGGGACGAGAGCGACCACGACGGCGACGTTGAGGGGCGTCCCGAAGAGGCGGCGAGCGGCTACAACTTCAACCTCACAAAAGACGTAGAGTGGTTTAAGGAATTCAATTACAGGCTTAAAAGCAAGTATTCGGACTGTTTCTTGCTCGGCGAAAATCTGACGGGCGACGTTCGGTATGTAGCGCCGTTTTATGCGGGAATGGACAGTTTGTTCGACTTTAACACCTATTACGACATGGCAGGGAATATTCAGGCCGGCAACGCAAGCAAAGCGGCGGCGGCGCTCGGCGGAAATGCGGCGCAATACGAAGCGGCGCGCGAGGGCGCAGGACGAGCAATCAATTCGATGATAACTTCAAACCACGATATACCACGGCTCGCATATCAGTGCGGCGGAAACGTCGACCGTCAAAAGCTGTATATCGCCGTAACAATGACTTCGCCGGGATTAAGCTGGATATATTACGGCGACGAGATAGGAATGGGCGGCGGTAGCGGCGATGACAGAAAGTCGCGTCAACCGATGAAATGGACGAACGATTGGGAAGATAAGGCTCTGCCTTCCGCGGTGCCGAACAACCATTACGACGACGCGCTTGCGAGCGTTGCCGAGCAATCGGGCGACGATAACTCGTTGCTCTCGTACGTGCGCGCGCTGACCGCATTGCGCGATGCTTATCCCGTTCTCATACACGGCGCGGCGACTTACGCGGAAGAAAACGGTATGCTCAAAATAACGGTTGCCGACGGTAAGAAAACGGCGGTAGTATATCACAATTTCTCGTCGGTCGAAAAGACTGCGGTGGCGAGCGGTGAAGCGGTGTTCGGCTCGGAAAGAGTAAAAGCCTACGGTACGGCGGTGTTCGTAGCGTAAAGAAATGAATGCAATAGGCGCGGCAGACTTTTGAAACGGCTTGCCGCGTTTTTGTATTTTAAATGTTTTTCATAGTATAGCCGATAAATTTCGGGCTTTTGCTTGAAAAACGTGCGCGTATGGTATATACTATCGATTATGGACACATTTATATTCGATTTGTATAATACTCTTATCGATATACGCACGGAAGAGCGTCGAAAATCCACATGGACGCCCGTAGTCGAGTATTTTGCCGCGCACGGCATTGTTCGAGTCGACGAACGCACGCTTTATGCGGATTACGGCAGATATTGGAAGCTCTTTCTCGAACGTGCCGAAGCGGAGGGCGTTTATCGTTATCCCGAGTGCGACGCGGTGGCGGTGTTCGAGAGCATGGCGCGCGCCGCGGGCGGACGACTGACGCGCGAGCAGGCGGCGGAAGCGCTCGGAATCATGCGCAGAGCGTCAATGGTGCGTATGCGGTTGTTCGATGGAACGATGGAGCTTTTGAATAAACTTAAACGCAGCGGCGCAAAACTTTATCTGTTGTCGAACGCGCAGGCGGCGTTTACTTACGGCGAGATTGACGTGTTCGGCTTAACCGAATATCTCGACGGCATATTGCTCAGCTCGGAATGCGGATGCAGAAAGCCCGACAAAGCGTTTTTCGAAATGCTGTTCGACAAGTACGATATAGATAAAGCGTCAGCCGTCATGGTGGGCGACGACATGGAAAACGATATTCGCGGCGCGGAAAATTTCGGTATACGCGGAGTGTGGGCGGACGGCGGCGCGGCGGCGCACCGCGACGAATTGTCGGAGCTTGCGAGCGGACAAAGCGGGGTGCGGCAATGAAAATACGCGGAATAATATTCGACCTCGACGGCACTCTTTTAAATACGCTCGGCGATTTGACGGCGGCGGTAAACCATGCGATAGCGGGGCGCGGTCGGCTGGACGAGACTGCGGTGCGGCGGTTGGTCGGTAACGGCGTGCCCAAGCTGATTTCGCGCGTGCTTAACGTGCTCGACGGACGGGCGGCGGATGACGCGGCGCGCCCCGACGGATTCGACGCGTGCTTGAAAAGTTTTACGGAGTTCTATGATGTCCATAACGCCGACTTGACCGCGCCTTACGCGGGCGTAACGGAAATGCTTGCGGACGTTAAGTCTCGCGGACTGCGCTCGGCGATTGTAACCAACAAATACGACGGCGCGGCGCAGACGCTTAAAGCGCGATTTTTCGAGAGCGTAGACGTTGCGGTGGGCGCGTCGCCAGATATTCTGCCCAAGCCCGCGCCCGACGGAACGCTTAAAGCGATAAAGACGCTCGGACTTAAACTGTACGAATGCGTTTATGTCGGCGACGGCGAAACCGATGTCGCGACCGCGAAGAATTGCGGTATACCCGTTGTCGCGGTTACGTGGGGGTTCAGAGACAAATCGGAACTTGTTCCGTTAAAACCCGATTTTATAATCGACAGTCCCGCCGAGCTTGTAAAAACTCTTGAAACTGCGGGAATGATTTGACGCGAAAGCGTGAAGTAACGTATTGTTTTGCGCATAATATCGAGGGAGAAACCATGATAACAACCGACAAGAAGAAAAAACTCAATGCCGGAAGGGCGAAATCTATGAATAAATTCGCCGACGCGTTGCTCTCGCTCATGCGCGAAAAGAGCTTTTCCGACATTTCCATAACCGCCCTCAGTGTTGCGGCAGGACTTGTTCGCAAGACTTTTTATCGCAATTTCGATTGTAAAGAAGATATATTGAGATTTAAACTTGATTGTTTCTTCGAAGAAATTGCCGCGCGTTTCGACTTTTCGACGGCAGGGGTAGACGGTATTTATTTGTTTTGCTTCGACTACTTAATCAAAAACCGCGACGTTGCGGTCATGTTCACAGACAGATTCGCAGAGCGTACCGTTGTCGCGCGAATCCGAGAGTATATCGACGCTTCGTACAGCGAAACGTTGCACGGCGCCGCATCGTTTGAGCCGTCGCTTGCCGATTTTTATTCGGCATTCGTCGCGGACGGGATGTTTTCCATCGTCCGCACGTGGATAAATAACGGCTGTAAGCAACAGCCCGCAGTCATGGCAAGGTTGACGCAACGGCTGTTGTCGGGCGTCATTTCGTAAAACAGTTTAAAGCTGAGAATGACGCTTTCGCGCGAAATTGTTCGAAACGCTTGCAAACGCCGCGGTTTTGGCGTATAATAAATAATCGGAACCGTGGAAAATCGGTTCCGAATGCCGATTGGGGATGTAATGGCTTCGACGGCGCGGGGCTTGCGAAGGAAAGCAAGTGGTAGGGTCGGCTACCTAAAAACGCAAAAGGCTTTAATTGCCAACAAAAAGGAAAATGCCAAAGTGGTAAAGTTCGCGGCTCCGGCGGCGGCTCCCGCAATGGCGTTTGCGGCGTAAGTTTCGTCGCAAGTCCGCACCCGCTACCTATCGGCGGGAGCGCGGGCTTAATGAAACGGTAGGCTCCTCGGTTAGGCGGCGGTCGTACTTAACCGAGTAACAAGACCTTGCGCGCATAAACCTTTGTTTTTTGCGATTTGTGCGCGGACAAAAAGCAAGAAACTAAACTTGTAGAAGTCCCCGCATATCCGTGTCGGAAACCGGTTCAATTCCGGTCATCTCCACCATTCGTTTGTAAAACGAACCGATAGAAAAGTCCGTTGCTTTGTAACGGACTTTTCATTTATTTCAGTAATAAATTACCTTGTTGATAAAAACGTCAAAAGAGTTGATTGCGCTCGATTTTGTATGTACCGCATTAGAGTATAATTAAGGAACATAATTTGCGAGGTATTAAATACAAAGCCTAATTCGTTTTTGCCGCTTTTTGCTCTGTCCGTCAAACCCGAAACGAATTATTCGTTTCGGGTTTGACAATAAAAAATTTTATGCGTTTAGGCTAATATGCCGTGCCGTCGGAAAAAACCCTTATATTTTGTTGACAAGTCATCAAAACGTGGCTATAATATTGTTGTATTTTCAACAAATCACAACCGTTCGGGTACGGGCGAGACTGTGAGAATTTGTTTGAGGAGGATATATGGAAGAGCGGTGTGAGAACGCGAACGGCGTGCGCTTTGAAAAGTTTACTGCGCTTATACTTTCAATAAACAGGTCGGTGCAGCGAATCAAGAGTGCGGAAATGGCAAAGTACGGACTTACGGGCGTGCACGTAAACTGCATTTATTATTTGGCGGCGAGCGGCGGCGACGGTTTGTCGCAGACCGAGCTTACTCGGCTTTGCCGCGAGGACAAGGCTTATATCAGCCGCGCGGTTTCCGAGTTGTTCAAACTCGGCATAATCGAGCACATAGACGGAGAAAAGAAGTATAAGTCGGCAATCGCGCTTACGGAATCGGGTATGAAGATAGCTACCGATACTTGCGAGGCGGTTGAGCGTGCGGTGCGCGCCGGCAGCGCGGGTTTGACAGACGAGGACCGCGCCGTGCTTTACCGTTGCTTGCAGACCGTTAGCGACAATCTCGAAAAATACGAAGTGGGGGTGCAACTGAAATGAATATATTTTATAGGGCTTACTGCCGAATATTTCAAGGCGTATTTAGACTCGCTCTGCCGCTTTTGCCGTACAAAAATCCCGAGGTCAGAAATGCTATTTCGGAAATCCCCGAGGTTCTTTCGGCGCACGGCGTAAAGCGTCCGCTCGTCGTAACAGACGCGGCGCTATT